>JANPHI010000206.1:0-13615 GCA_031424355.1 Betaproteobacteria bacterium | reverse complement strand
AACGGCGAAGGCCTGCGCTACGACGATGAATTCGTGAAGCACAAGCTGCTGGACGCCATCGGCGACCTGCACATCGCCGGCAAGCCGCTGCTGGCCAGCTACACCGCCTTCAAGAGCGGCCACGCGCTGAACAACAAGCTGCTGCGCCTGTTGCTGGCTGACGAGACGGCCTACGACATCGTCACCTTCGAACGCGACGCCGACGCGCCGGCCGGCTTTGCCGCGCTGGCGCCGGCCTGGTGATGGCGTTGTTTCGTTTGATCGTTGGTCTGTTGCTGGTCAGCGGCGTGCTGTGCTTCGCGATGTACATCGGCACCGGCCAGGTCGTCTGGCGCCGCCGCGGCATGGTCATCGTCAAGTGGACGGTGCTGGCCGGCCTGGCCTTCTTCGCGGTGCTGATCCTGGAGCGGCTGGCGCTGATGCTGTGACAACGCGGCATCCAGCGTTGTCATCCGATCAAGCCGCTGCCACGGAACCGGCTCTGCCGGGCCGTTGGCAGAGCCCCCCTGGGGGGTAGCGAGCGCTAGCGAGCTTGGGGGCCCATTTTTCCTCGTTCGCCCACCTGCACCTGTACCGCCAGCGCCTGCGCGCCGCGCTGCAGGCCCAGTGTGGCCGTGCTGTCCGGCGGCAGGGCGGCCACGGCCGACAGCAGTTCGATGGTGCTGCGCACCGCCTTGTCGCCCACCTTCAACACCACGTCGCCCGGTTTGACGCCACCCTTGGCGGCCGGTCCGTCCTGCAGCACGCCGGTGATCAGCACGCCGCTCTTCACCGGCAGGTTCAGGCTGTCGGCCAGTTCGGCCGACAGGTCGCGCGGCACCACGCCGATCCAGCCGCGCTTCACGCTGCCACCGCGCAGCAGCGCTTCCATCACCGCCCGCGCGGTATCCACCGGCACCGCGAAGCCGATGCCCAGGCTGCCGCCGCTGGCGCTGAAGATGGCCGTGTTGATGCCCACCAGGTTGCCCTGCGCATCGACCAGCGCGCCGCCCGAATTGCCCGGGTTGATGGCCGCGTCGGTCTGGATGAAGTTCTGGAAAGGCGTGTCGCTCTGCTTGCGGTCCAGCGCGCTGACGATGCCGGCCGTCACCGTCTGGCCGACGTTGAAGGGGTTGCCGATGGCCAGCACCGCGTCACCCACCTGCAGCGCGCGCACATCGCCCAGGGCGATGACGGGCAGCTTGTCCAGATCGATCTTCAGCACCGCGATGTCGGTCTCGGCGTCGCTGCCGATCAGGCGCGCGCTGGCTTGCCGGCCGTCGGCCAGTTGCACCTCGATGTCGGTGGCGTCTTCGACGACGTGGTGGTTGGTCAGCAGGTAGCCCTCGGGCGAGACGATGACGCCCGAACCCAGGCCGGTCTGCGTGCCGCCGGGGCCGCCCGGGCCGCCGGGCCCGTCTCTGAAGAAGAACTTGAAGCGCGGGTCTTCGGCATGCGGGTTGCGCTTGGCCACCTTGGTGGCGGTGACGCTGACCACCGCCGGTGCCGCGCGCCGTGCCGCCAGCGCGTAACCGGCCGCCGAGCCGCCGGCGGGGGCCGATGCAGTGGACCGGTCTGGCGCAGCCACCTGCAGCAGCGTGGGCGCCGGCAGCAGGCCGCCGACGGCGCCGTGCGGCAGCCATTCCGGCTTCAGCGTCAGCAGCACGAACAACACCGCCAGCGCCACGGTGACGGCCTGCGAGAAAACGAGCCAGCTTCTGCGCCACATCAGCGGTGTTGTCGGGTTGGACGGAAGGGGGGAGCGGGGCGGGAGGGGCGGGAGGGGCAGAATCGGCCGCATGACGGATCGCAGCGATTTGGAGACGGGCTTGCAGCGCTTGCTGCTGCCGGAAACCTTCAAGGATTATGGGCCGAACGGCCTGCAGGTCGAGGGCCGCCGCGAGGTGCGCCACCTCGTGTCGGGCGTTACTGCCAGCCTGGCTTTCATCGAAGCGGCGCTGGTTGCGGGCGCGGACACGCTGCTGGTCCACCACGGCCTGTTCTGGCGCGGGCAGGACGGCCGTCTGACCGGCTGGCTGGCCGCGCGCGTGCGCTTGCTGATGGCCGCCAACGTGAACCTGTACGCCTACCACCTGCCGCTGGACGCGCATGCCGAATTCGGCAACAACGCGCAGCTGGGCCGGCGCCTGGGCCTGTTGGCCGATGCACGCTTTGGCGAGCAGAACCTGGGCTTCATCGGCGACGCGCCGCCGGCCGCAGCCACGCTGCCCGCGCTGACCGCCACCGTGCAGCAGCAACTGGCGCGCGCCCCCGTGGTGCTGCCCGGCGACGGCCGCCCGCTGCGCCGCGTGGCCTGGTGCACGGGTGGTGCGCAGGGCTATTTCGAAGCCGCCGTCGCGGCCGGCGCGGATGTGTTCCTGACCGGCGAAATCTCCGAACCCCAAGCCCATCTGGCGCGCGAAACCGGTGTCGCCTTCCTGGCCTGCGGCCACCACGCCACCGAGCGCTACGGCGCACCGGCGGTGGCCGCGCACGTGGCGGCGCAGTTCGGACTGAAGCACCAGTTCATCGACATCGAAAATCCCGCATGAGCCTGCACGACAAGCCGCTGCTGGTGACCATGGGCGACGCCGCTGGCATCGGCCCCGAAACCATCGTCAAGGCCTGGCAGCAGGGCGAGCTGCACGACGCCATCGTCATTGGCGACCCGGCTGTCCTGCGCCGCGCTGCGGGCCGGGCTGGCCCGGTTGAAACGCGTGGCACTGCGGGCGCTGTCGGCAGCCCCGGCCAGGTGATGACGGCCGTCATCGAGCACCCGGCCGACCGTTCGCAAGTGCCGCCGGGCTGCCTGCCCGTGTTGCTGCCGCCCGACCTGCCGCCCGGTCTGGCTGCGCTGCCGCTGGGTGTGGTCGACGGCCGCAACGGCGCGGCGGCGGCGCGTTGCATCGAACACGCGGTGCGCTGGGTGCAGGCCGGCGAGGGCGCCGCCATCGTCACCGCGCCCATCCACAAGGAAGCGCTGGCTGCGGCCGGTGTGCCCTACCCGGGCCACACCGAAATGCTGCAGGCGCTGGCGGCCGCCGCCGCGCCGGGTGCGCCCGTGCCACCGGTGCGCATGATGCTGGCCAACGAGGAACTGCGCGTGGTGCTGGTGACCATCCACACCGCCTTGCGCAAGGCGATAGCCGCCGTCACCTTCGACGCCGTGCTGCAGACCCTGCGCATCGCCCACCGCGCGGCCGCGGCATGGCAGAGCACGCCACCGCGCATTGCCGTGGCCGGCCTGAATCCGCATGCCGGCGAAGGCGGGCTGTTCGGTGACGAAGAAATGCTGATCATCGGCCCGGCCATCCAGGCCGCCGTTGCCGAAGGCATCCACGCGACCGGCCCCTACGCGCCCGACACGGTGTTCATGCGCGCGCGGCGCGGCGAGTTCGACCTGGTCATCGCCATGACCCACGACCACGGCCTGATCCCGGTGAAATACCTGGGCGTGGAGCAGGGCGTGAACGTCACGCTGGGTCTGCCTTTCGTGCGCACCAGTCCCGACCACGGCACCGCCTTCGACATCGCCGGCCAGGGCCTCGCTGACCCGTCCAGCCTGATCGCCGCGCTGCGCATGGCGCGCCGGCTGGTGGCCGCAGGCTAGGCGCTGAGCCCCGCCAACTGCCGCCGCGCGCGCGCCGTGGCGCGTTCGACGAGGTAGCTGGTCTCGTAGGCCTTCAGGCGGCCGGCTTCGCACAGGCGGATCAGCATGCGCTGGGTCAGCGACACCGTTTTGCGGTGCTTGCCGCCGTGCGTGAAGATGAAGAAGGTGCGCGCCGCGCTGACATGCGACAGGCGCACCTTCTGCCAGGCGTTGTCGACGTGCATCTGGTACGGGTAGCCGACCTGCACCAGGTCGGCCAGCGCGCGGCCTTCGGTGGCCTCGGCGGCGTCGGTCGATTCGGGCAGGCCGGGCAGGCTGGGTGCTGTCTCGGCGACGGGTTCGACGTCGCCGCCGATCTCGATGTCCACCGTGCCCGACCAGTCCACAGCCGATTCCTGCACCAGACCGACGCGCTGGGCTTCCTCGGCCGTCAGCTGCGGCGGTGCGGCCTCGGCGATGGCGGCCGCACTGGGCGGCGGCGCAGCCGCCAGTTCAGCCCGCGTCGGCGGCGGGCGCAACAGCGCGCCGTCGATCTGCCGCGCCATCAGGTTGATTTCCAGTGTGCGGCCGGTGGTCGTCTTCAGCGCCTCGGCGTGGCAGGGCATCAGCTGGCCGAAGAAGGCGCGCCGCTGGGCCTCGGGCCAATGGATTAGGTTCATGCCCTCGGTCAGGTCCTGCATCAGCTTGGGCAGCTCGGCCAGGAAGGCCTTGCGCAGCTGGGCCGTGGCCTTGGGCTGCACGCTCAAGAAGAGCTCGCGGCCGGCGTTGCGCAGGCGCTGTGTCAGCGCGCCGGTGGAGCCGCCCTGTTCGGCGGCGCGCAGCAGCACCTGGCTCCACACGCCGGCCAGGAATTCGCGCAGGAAGAGCGGGGCGTCCAGGTCTTTCAGCTCGCCGGCCAGGCGCTGGGCGTACAGCTCGCGCAGGCGCTGCTGGTCTTCTTTTTCCGACAGCAGCGAGGCGGCTTCGCGCTGGCCCTGGTCGTTGCCGTTGGCCAGGTCGGCGGTGAAGGCCTCCAGGGCGGCCAGCTTCTGTTCGTAAAGCTCGATGCGGTCGAAGTCGCCCTCGGCCACCTCCTGCACCAGCGACCGCACCTTGTTGAAGAAGTGCTTGGCGCCTTCGTCGTTGAAGTCTTCGAAAGCCGAGCCCAGCGACGCGATGCGGTTGATGAAGCGCCGCACCGGGTGCTTGCGCGACGAGAAGAAGGTCTTGTCGCCCAGCGCCGCGCGCAGCACCGGCAGTTGCAGCCGGGCGATCTGCCGCGCCAGTTGCGGCGGCACTTTGGGGTCGGCCAGGATCTGGTCGAACATGAAGCCGATGACGTCGATGACCATGTGGTCGAGCGCACCGTTCGAGGCCTCGCGCAGTTCGTCGCGGTGGGCGCGGATCAGGTTGCGCGGCAGCGGCGCGTGCAGGCTGGCTGCATCGCCACCACCACCGTGGTCTTCGTAGCCGCCGCCGTGGCCGCCGTGGCCGCCGTCATGGCTGTCGTCTTGATGAGCACGCCCTGCGCCGCCGCCGTCGCCGTGGTTCAGGCGGCGGATCAGCGACATCAGCGCCGGGTCCAGCTGGCCCAGCTGGGTGGCGTCTCGGCCGCCCAGGCCGCCGCGCTGCGAGGGCGCAAAGCCGCCCAGGTTGGTGGCGCCGCCGCGCCGCGCGCCGTAGCGGCTGTCGATGCCGCCGCCATGGCCCGAGGACGCACCCGAGCGCCCGCCCGGTGCGTGGCGGTCGTCGCTGCCGGTCCCGTGGCCCTGTTCGGTGTCTGCGCCTTCGAAATGCGTGTCGCTGGCCACGTTGGCGTCGCCTGCGCTGCGGCGTTGCGCCCGGTTCCGCACGGCCAGGCTTTGCGGTTGCACGCCAGCGTTGCGCAGGCTGGCCACGATGTCGGCATAGGCCGTGCGCAGCAGGCCGCCCAGCGAGCGACTCAGTTCAGCCGACAGCACCTTGCGCACCTCTTCGCGGTCCGACACCGCCGCGATGCCGCGCAGCATGGCGTGGCCGATCAGGTCGGGGCGCAGCGGGTTGCGGTCACACTCGCCGCCGGCGTCGCTCAGCAGGGAATTGACGTAGGCGTCCAGTTCGCGCAGTTCCCACTCGCAGACGTGCGCGATGTTCATGCCGAAGCGTTCGGCGGAAATCTGGGCTTCGACTTCCTGGTCTTCGACCAGGCTCAGGCTGGCCCAGTCGGTGGGCGCGGCGGCGGGTGTCGCCGGGGGGGCGAAATCGGTCGCCGCGCCGAAGCCGCCGGTATCGCCTGCCGGGCGCGGCGCAATTTCTCGCAGCACGCGCTGGTCGTAGGCTTCGTTGAAGGTCAGCGCGAAGACGGCTGACTTGCGGTTCAGTTCGAACTGCGCCCCCAGCAGGCCGTCACGCTGGAAGGCGTTGTTGGCGGCCAAGGCCGCCAGACCCAGGCTCTCGATGGTGCGTTCGGCCGCTTCGCGCGCTGACAATTTCAGGCGTTGGACGGCCGCTTCCAGCGGAGCGGGCAGGCGGTGGACGGGGTTCGGCTTCATGGGCTAAGGGCAGGCCGCCATCAGCGGCGCCCCAGTATGCGGCAGGGCCTGCCGCGCCGAACCCCGGGTCTGGGCCCGAAGGCCCGTGCTTATTTGCGCAGTGCGTCGCGGATGTCGCGCAGCAGCAGCACGTCTTCCGGCGTCGGGGCCGGCGGTGCGGGCGGGGCTGCGGGCGCCTCACGCTTCATGCGGTTCATCTGCTGGACCATCATGAAAATGATCAGCGCGAGGATCACGAAGTTGATGGCCACGGTGATGAAGTTGCCATAGGCAAACACAGCGCCTGCTTTCTTGGCTTCAACTAGCGTAACCGCCGGTACACCTGAGAGTTGAATGAAGTAGTTGCTGAAATCCAGACCGCCGAAGATCTTGCTGACGATGGGCATGATCAAGTCGCCGACCAGTGAATCGACGATCTTGCCGAAGGCGCCGCCGATGATCACGCCAACGGCGAGATCCATCACATTGCCCTTGAGGGCGAATTCCTTGAACTCCGAGCTGAAACTCATCGCAAATACTCCTGTGTGCTTTGTTGTGGGTGGTTGCCTGCGGGTAGCGGGTCGTGCGCTGCTTTTTGGCAGACGAGCGGCCGTCGCGCGGCCGGACAGTAGTGGCAGCTACCCGCCCCGTCAATCGACCAATGACGGGGTGCGGGTGGCGGTCTGGCGGGGTGCTGCGGCTCTGCAGTTGGGGGCGTCGGCCGATGCCGCAGCAACCCGTGTGGCCGCTGCACGGGCCTGTCAGCTCGGCGCAGGCGTGTCGGCTAGAATTCGGGGTTGTCCCCAATGAACATTGAACTTCGAGGAAGTCCATGAGCGACGCCGCAGTCGGTAGCCCCGTTTTCAACCACAGCCCCGCGGTCGACTCAGGCCGCCGCACCTGGATCGCCATCACCTGCGGCGCTGGCGCGCTGGGCGGCGCCGCGGTCGCGGTGCCCTTCGTCAGCACCTTCGCGCCGTCCGAGCGCGCCCGTGCTGCCGGCGCGCCGGTGCAGGTCGACATCAGCGGCATCAAGCCGGGCGAGAAGTTGACGGTTGAATGGCGTGGCAAGCCGGTGTGGATCGTGCGCCGCACGCCCGAACAGGTCGCCGCCCTGACCAAGAACGACAAGGAATTGGCCGACCCGAAGTCCCAGCGCAAGCCGGCTGAACTGACGCCCGCTTACGCGCTCAACGAAGGCCGGTCGATCAAGCCCGAGTTTTTCGTCGGCGTGGGCATCTGCTCGCACCTGGGCTGCTCGCCCAGCGACCGCTTCGCCACCGGCGCGCAGCCCTCGCTGCCCGACGACTGGAACGGCGGCTTCCTTTGCCCCTGCCACGGTTCCACCTTCGACATGGCTGGCCGCGTGTACAAGAACAAGCCCGCGCCCGACAACCTCGAAGTGCCGCCGCACATGTATTTGTCTGACGCCGTCCTCGTCATCGGCGAAGACAAGAAGGCTTGAGCAGCAGTTCCTGCAGTAACCCCTGACGACCGAGGTCAAGATGGCTGAATTCAAGGAAGCACCTGCCGGTTCCGGCGCATTGGTGCAAACGACGACCTGGCTCGAGAACCGGTTTCCGACCGCGTTCGATGCCTTCAAGGTCCACCTGTCGGAGTACTACGCGCCGAAGAACTTCAACTTCTGGTATTTCTTCGGCTCGCTGGCGCTGCTGGTGTTGGTGATCCAGATCGTCACCGGCATCTTCCTGGTGATGCATTACAAGCCCGACGCGGGCATGGCCTTCGCCTCGGTCGAATACATCATGCGAGACGTGCCCTGGGGCTGGCTAGTGCGCTACATGCACAGCACCGGCGCCAGTGCCTTCTTCGTCGTCGTCTACCTGCACATGTTCCGCGGCCTGATCTACGGCAGCTACAAGAAGCCGCGCGAACTGGTCTGGATCTTCGGCTGCGCCATCTTCCTGGCGCTGATGGCCGAAGCTTTCATGGGCTACCTGCTGCCCTGGGGCCAGATGAGCTACTGGGGCGCCCAGGTCATCATCAACCTGTTCGCGGCCATTCCTTTCGTCGGCCCGGATCTGTCGCTGCTGATCCGCGGTGACTATGTGGTCGGTGACGCCACGCTGAACCGCTTCTTCAGCTTCCACGTCATCGCCGTGCCGCTGGTGTTGCTGGGCCTGGTGGTGGCGCATTTGCTGTCGCTGCACGACGTGGGTTCGAACAACCCCGACGGTGTCGAGATCAAGGCCAAGAAGGACCCGAAGACCGGCATTCCGCTCGACGGCATTCCCTTCCACCCGTACTACTCGGTGCACGACATCATGGGCGTCAGCGTCTTCCTGATGATCTTCACCGCAGTGATCTTCTTCGCGCCGGAAATGGGCGGCTACTTCCTGGAGTTCAACAACTTCATCCCGGCCGACCCGCTGAAGACGCCGGCGCACATCGCTCCGGTTTGGTACTTCACGCCTTACTACTCGATGCTGCGTGCGGTCACCGACGACATGGTCAATGTCTTTGTGGGGCTGACGGCTGTGGCTGGCGTGCTGGGCTTTCTCAAGGGTGGCCTGAAGGGCATCTGGAAGTTCGCCCCGCTGGTCGGCGCCTTGGTGCTGGCCGTGGCGTTGAAGTTCTTCGACGCCAAGTTCTGGGGCGTGGTCGTGATGGGCGGCGCCGTGATGATCCTCTTCGGCCTGCCCTGGTTCGACAAGAGCCCGGTCAAGTCCATCCGCTACCGCCCGAGCTGGAACAAGATCCTCTACGGCGTCTTCGTCATCGTGTTTGCCATCCTCGGTTACCTGGGCATCCAGCCGCCGACGACCGTGGGCACGCTGATGTCGCAGGCCGGTACGCTGTTCTACTTCGGCTTCTTCCTGCTGATGCCCTGGTGGAGCACCTGGGGTGAGTTCAAGCCCGTGCCCGACCGCGTCACCTTCCACGCCCACTGAACGCGCAGGGCGGAGTCGAACCTATGAAAAAACTGATCCTCGTGCTGTTGGCGTCCCTGACCCTGTTCGGTTCGGCGCAAGCCAACACCGAAGGCCCGGCCTGGGACAAGTTCCCCACCAAGCGCCTGACCGACATGGCCGCGCTGCAGAACGGTGCCAAGCTCTTCGTCAACTACTGCTTGAACTGCCACAACGCAGCCTTCATGCGCTTCAACCGCCTGCGCGACATCGGCCTGACCGAAGCGCAGATCAAGGACAACCTGGTGTTCACGGGCGTCAAGGTCGGCGACCTGATGAAGACCGCGATGGACCCCAAGGACGCCAAGGACTGGTTCGGTGGCGTGCCGCCCGACCTGACGTTGATCACGCGTTCACGCGCTGACGGTGCCAAGGGCAGTGGTGCGGACTACGTCTACACCTACCTGCGCAGCTACTACCGCGACGAGACCAAGGCCACCGGCTGGAACAACATGGTCTTCCCCAACGTGGGGATGCCGCACGTGTTGTGGGAACTGCAGGGCCAGCAGCGCGCGGTGATGGTCGAAGAGAAAGACCCGCACGACCCGACCAAGGTTGCGCATGTGTTCAAGGGCTATGAGCCCATCACGGCCGGCACGCAGACCCAGGCGCAGTACAACGACTCGGCGGCCGACATCGTGGCCTTCCTACAATGGATGGGCGAACCCGAGCAGAACAGCCGCGTGCGGCTGGGCGTCTGGGTGCTGTTGTTCCTGGCCGTGTTCACGGTCATCGCCTGGCGCCTGAACGCGGCGTTCTGGAAAGACATCAAGTAAATCGAAGTGGGGCGCCGGCGGTACGTCACCACGTACAGCCGGGCCTGCCGCGCAGTAGGGCGCTTTCAGTTGCGACTGAGGCACCCACTGCGTTTTGTGTTTTTTGAAGTGCTGAGAAGCTGAAGAGAAAGGCCCACGCCATGATGGTGCTGTATTCCGGAACGACCTGCCCCTATTCGCACCGCTGCCGCTTTGTGCTGTTCGAGAAAGGCATGGATTTCGAGATCCGTGACGTGGACATCTTCGCCAAGCCCGAAGACATCGCGCTGATGAACCCGTACAACGAGGTGCCCATCCTCGTCGAACGCGACCTGATCCTGTACGAGTCGCACATCATCAACGAGTACATCGACGAGCGCTTCCCGCACCCGCAGCTGATGCCCGGCGACCCGGTGGCCCGTGCCCGCGTGCGCCTGTTCCTGTTCAACTTCGAAAAAGAGCTGTTCAGCAACGTCAATCTGCTGGAAGGCCGCGGCGTGAAGGCCACGGAAAAGCAGCTGGAAAAGGCCCGCGATCAAATTCGCGACCGCCTGACGCAGTTGGCGCCCATCTTCCTGAAGAACAAGTACATGCTGGGCGACGACTTCAGCATGCTCGATGTCGCCATCGCACCGCTGCTGTGGCGCCTGGACTATTACGGCATCGACTTGTCGAAGAACGCCGTGCCGCTGCTGAAGTACGCCGAGCGCATCTTTTCGCGCCCGGCCTACATCGAGGCGCTGACGCCTTCGGAAAAGGTCATGCGCAAGTAAGACCGGCGAGCTGGCGATGGTTGATTCACTCGACGCCCAGGGCACATCCACCCGCCCGTATCTGTTGCGGGCGCTGCACGACTGGTGCTCGGACAACGGGTTCACGCCCTACATCGCCGTGCACGTCGGGCCCGGCGTGCAGGTGCCGATGGAGTACGTGAAGAACAACGAGATCGTGCTCAACGTCGGCTTCGAGGCCACCTCGGGTCTGCAGTTGGGCAATGAGTTCGTCGAGTTCAAGGCGCGCTTCGGCGGCATGGCCCGCGAGATCAAGGTGCCGGTTGGCCATGTCGTGGCGATCTACGCCCGTGAAAACGGCCAGGGGATGGCTTTTCCGATGCCCACCGAAGGCAGCGTGAAGACCGAGTCGCCGGTCGAGGTGGGCCCGAGCCCGGTGCGGGGTTTGCGCTTGGCCAGCACCGACGCCGGGGTGGCCGAACCCGTGGCCCCGCCGAAGCCCGCAGACGCTTCGGATGAACCGACGCCGGACCCCACCACGCCAGCTGGCGGCCGGCCGGCCTTGAAGCGCATCAAGTAGTCCCGTTGTTGCAATCGGTGCAGTGAGCGCTGGCGCCGCGCGCACGTCTGGTCACCCTACAATTTTCAGCCGTGCCGGCTTAGCTCAGTTGGTAGAGCACCCGCCTTGTAAGCGGAAGGTCCCCAGTTCGAAACCGGGAGCCGGCACCACCCCCTCCCGCTGGCCCGACTCAGCGGCGGGGCAGCACCTTGATGCGGATCGGCGGCTTGCTCCAGCCCTTGGTGCGCAGTTCAGCTTCCAGCGCCGGCAGCAACTGGCGCAGCTTGGCGGCCACGGCTGCGTTGTCCACCAGCAGCTGCCAGGCTTCGTCGTCCAGCGGCCCGGACCGGATGCCGGCGCGCAGGGCCGGTGGCAGCAGCGGGCTCAAGGCATCGAGCCGTGCCTTCGAAACCCGCACCCTTTGCAGCAGACCGGCGAGCGGTTCGCTGCGGTCCAGCGCGGTGGCCAGCTTGAGCCCGAGATGGGTGGTGGATGTCACAGCGGCAGTCTAACGACCCCGGTGGCGGGCTGGGTCGGCGCGACCATGCCGGGTGATAAACTCAAACGCTTTGCGTGCGCCGCACGAGCCCCTTGCAGGAACCCCTTTTCGCTCGGGGCCAGGCAGGTCGGGCCCGACTTGCAAGCGGCAGCCGCACCCCCAGATGACTCTGCATGCGCGTTGCCGCCGAACCAGGCTGCGGCGCTTGCACCCGAACCTCGAGAGCTCGACGCCGCATGTTCCCCAAGATCCTGACCCAGATATTCGGCAGCCGGAACGAGCGCCTGCTCAAGACCTACCGGCGCATCGTCGACCAGGTGAACGCGCTGGAAGCGCAGTTCGAAGCGCTGTCCGACACCGAGTTGCGCGCCAAGACCGAGGAATTCCGCAAGCGGGTGGCTGACGGGGCCTCGCTCGACGACCTGTTGCCCGAAGCCTTCGCCACCGTGCGCGAAGGCGGCAAGCGGGCGCTGAAGATGCGCCACTTCGACGTGCAGCTGATCGGTGGCATCACCCTGCACCAGGGCAAGATCGCCGAGATGCGCACCGGCGAAGGCAAGACGCTGATGGCCACCTTGCCGGTCTACCTGAATGCCGTTGCCGGCAAAGGCGTGCACGTGGTGACGGTCAACGACTACCTGGCCCGGCGCGACGCCGAGTGGATGGGGCGTCTGTACACCTTCCTGGGTCTGACCGTCGGCGTCAACGTGCCCGGCATGACGCGCGAAGAGAAGCAGGCCGCTTTCGCCGCCGATGTCACCTATGGCACGAACAACGAATTCGGCTTCGACTACCTGCGCGACAACATGGTCCAGGACGTGCGCGACCGCGTCGCCCGGGGCCTGAATTACGCCATCGTCGACGAGGTCGATTCCATCCTGATCGACGAGGCGCGCACGCCGCTGATCATCTCCGGCCAGGCCGAAGACCACACCGAGATGTACGTGCGCATCAACGCGGTGGTGCCGCGCATGAAGAAGCAGATCGGTGAGGAAGACATCCGCACTGGCGAAGGCGTCATCGACGCCGGCGACTTCACCGTCGACGAAAAGACGCACCAGGTCTTCCTGACCGAGTCTGGCCACGAGAAGGCCGAGCAGTTGCTGAGCGAAGCCGGCCTGCTGCCCGAAGGCGCCAGCCTGTACGACCCGTCGAACATCGCGCTGATGCACCACGTGTACGCCGCGCTGCGCGCCAACCACCTTTACAACCGCGACCAGCATTACGTGGTGCAGGACGGTGAAGTCGTGATCGTCGACGAATTCACCGGCCGCCTGATGACGGGGCGGCGTTGGTCTGACGGCCTTCACCAGGCCGTTGAGGCCAAGGAAGGTGTGCAGATCCAGTCCGAGAACCAGACGCTGGCGTCCGTCACCTTCCAGAACTACTTCCGCATGTACGGCAAGCTGGGCGGCATGACCGGCACGGCCGACACCGAGGCCTATGAATTCCAGGAGATCTACAACCTGGAAACGGTGGTGATCCCGCCGAACCGGCCGACGATCCGCAAGGACGACAACGACCTGATCTACAAGACGACGAAAGAGAAGTACGACGCCGTCACCACCGACATCCGCGATTGCCATGCGCGCGGCCAGCCGGTGCTGGTGGGCACGACGTCGATCGAGAATTCAGAGCTGATCTCGGCGCTGCTGACGACCGCCAAGCTGCCCCACCAGGTGCTCAACGCCAAGCAGCACGCCCGCGAAGCCGAGATCGTGGCCCAGGCCGGACGGCCGGGCGTGATCACCATCGCCACCAACATGGCCGGCCGCGGCACCGACATCGTGCTGGGCGGCAATGTCGAAAAACAGATCCAGTTCCTGGAAGAAGACGCCGCGCTGGCACCCGAAGAGCGCGACCGCCGCGCTCAGCAACTCAAGGACGAATGGCAGTCCTTGCACGAGCAGGTGAAGGCCGCCGGCGGCCTGCGCATCGTGGCCACCGAGCGCCACGAAAGCCGGCGCATCGACAACCAGCTGCGCGGCCGTTCAGGCCGCCAGGGCGACCCCGGCGCCAGCCGCTTCTACCTGAGCCTGGACGACCAGCTGATGCGCATCTTC
>JANPHI010000205.1:0-6327 GCA_031424355.1 Betaproteobacteria bacterium | reverse complement strand
GCAAGCACGCGCTGTGGTGGGACAGCCGGACCAAGAGCGAACGCGGCCTGCGCCTGGCGCTGGGCCAGAAGAGCGGGCCGGCAGTGACGGTGCAGGTGCCGCCGCGCCGGGCGGCCGACGCGCTGCGGACTGCCGGCCATGCGGCGCTGCAGGCGGCGTTGGCACAGGCGGTGGCCAACGCCGCCGAAATCGCCGAAGGGCTGGGCGGGCCCGAACACCTGCAAGCCCTGCGTGCGGCCTTTCGGCGCATGCCCGAAGCGCTGCGCCGCCTGGCCGAAAGCGACGACAGCGGCGGCGCCGACAGCCCGCTCAACCTGGCCGAAGACGGCGAGGCCATCGCCCGCGAACTGGCCGGCCCGCCGGGCGCCATGGCCGCGCCCTATGTGCTGATGGGGCTGCCCTGCCAGACCTGGCTGCTGCGCACGCTGGGCCTGCTGCTGAAACCGGCGTGAATCCGGCCGGGCGGGGCCGCCCCGGTGCGCTGCGGGGGTCCGCCCAGTAGCCGGATCAGCCCGATCAGCCCGGCGTGGCGGCCGCCGCGTCCAGCCCGGCCTCGGCCAGCGTCGGCACGATGTGCTCGCTGCCCAGCACCGCTTCGAAGCCGGTGCTGCGCATCAACGCCAGCGGCTGTTCGTTGACGTTGGCCAGCACCAGGGCGATGCCGCTACGCTGCAGCGTGCGGTGCATCTGCTGCAGCGCGTCCAGGCCCGAACTGTCCATCAGCACCAGGCGCTGCATCTCCAGCACCACGGCGCGGGTGCCGGCGGGCAGGGTGTCGGGCAGGGCTTCGATCTTGCCCACCGCGCCGAAGAACAGCGAACCGTAGAGCTCGAAGACCTGCACGCCCGCCGGCACCGCCGTGCCCGCTGCCGGCGCGTGCGGCTTCACGCTGAACAGCGTGCCCATGCGCCAGATGAAGAACACGCAGCTCAGCACCAGGCCCACTTCCACGGCCACCGTCAGGTCGAAGACGATGGTCAGCACGAAGGTGCCCACCATCAGCAGCCGGTAGCCGCCGCTGAATTGGCCCAGGCGCTGGAACTGGTGGCCTTCGAACATGTTCCAGGCCACGAACATCAGGATGCCGGCCAGCGCCGCCAGCGGCACCAGGCTGGCCAGCGGCGCGGCGGCCAGCAGGATGGCGAACAGCGTCACCGCATGCACGATGCCGGCGATGGGGCTGGTGGCGCCGGCCCGCACGTTCGTCACCGTGCGCGCGATGGTGCCGGTGGCCGGTATGCCGCCGAAGAAGGGCGTGACGATGTTGGCGATGCCCTGGGCCATCAATTCCTGGTTGGGGTCGTGGCGCTTGAAGGGGTGGGCGGCGTCGGCCATGCTGTCGGCCACGCGGGCGCACAGCAGGCTTTCGACGGCGCCCAGCAGCGCGATGGTGACGGTGGGAATGATCAGCTGCTGCGCGCTGGCCCAGCTGATGGGCGGCAGGTCCAGGCTGGGCAAGCCGCGCGGCAATTCGCCGAAGCGGCTGCCGATGGTTTCCACCGGCAGCTTGAACCACCAGGCCACCGCCGTCAGCGTCACCAGCGCGACGATGGGCGCCGGCAGCCTTGAAGCCATGCGCACCGGCCGCTGGCTCAGCACGCTGGCCGGCAATACCTTGCCCGCCGCGAACAGCCGAGGCCAGAAAGCCAGCCCGGCGATGCAGGCCGTGCCGATGGCGAAGGCGTAGGGGTTGAAGCTGCCGCTGTGCGCGGCCAGTGTGCCGATCTGCGCGAAGAACTCGCCCGGCATCTTCGTGATGTCCAGCCCCATCAAATCGCGCAGCTGCGACAGGGCGATCAGCACCGCGATGCCGTTGGTGAAACCGATGACGATGGACACCGGGATGTAGCGGATGAAGGCGCCCAGCTTGAACAAGCCCAGCAGCAGCATCAGCAGCCCGGCCAGCACCGTGGCCACCAGCAGGTTGGTGAACCCGTAGCGTTCGACGATGCCGTAGACGATGACGATGAAGGCGCCGGCCGGGCCGCCGATCTGCACCGTGCTGCCGCCCAGAGCGCTGATCAGGAAGCCGGCGACGACGGCCGTGATCAGCCCTTGTTCCGGCTTCACGCCCGATGCGATGCCGAAGGCCAGCGCCAGCGGCAGCGCGATGATGCCCACCGTGATGCCGGCGCCCAGGTCGGCCAGGAAGCGTGCTTTGTCGTAGCCCTTCAGCGTGTCCAGCAGGCGCGGGCGGAAGGGGTGGAGTTGGCTGCGCAGCATCCGATTCTTCTGCGCGGGCTTCGGCGGTGGGTCGGCAGCGGAATCAGCGCACGCGCATGCCAGGCACCGCGCCCGGGAAGGGCTCCAGCACGTAGACGCCGGTCGTCGCCTGTTCATCGGCGTCGGAAGCCGCCAGCACCATGCCTTCGCTGAGCCCGAACTTCATCTTGCGCGGTGCCAGGTTGGCCACCATCACCGTCAGCTTGCCGGTCAGTTGCTCAGGCCTGTAATTCGCCGCGATGCCGCTGAAGACGTTCCTGGTTTTGCCCTCGCCCACGTCCAGCGTCAGCCGCAGCAGCTTGGTACTGCCTTCGACGGCTTCGGCCTTGACGATCAGCGCGATGCGCAGATCGACCTTGAAGAACTCGTCGGCGCTGATCTGCGGCGCGATGGCTTCGCCGCCGGGCGGTGGCAGTTCGATGACGGGTGCGGGCGGCGGCTCGAACAGCGCGTCCAGTAGTTTCGGGTCCACGCGCTGCATCAGGTGCGTGTAGGGCGCGATGCTGTGGTGGCCCAAAGCGCGCGCGCTGTCAGCCCACTGCAGCGCTTCGATCTTCAGGAAGGCCTCGACCTGCGCCGCCAGCGCCGGCAGCACGGGCTTGAGGTACAGCGTCAACAGGCGGAAGGCCTCGATGCAGACGCTGCACACATCGTGCAAGGCGGCGTCCATGCCTTCCTGCTTGGCCAGTTCCCAGGGCTTGTGCTGGTCGACGTATTCGTTGACGCGGTCGGCCAGTGCCATCACTTCGCGCAGCGCCTTGGCGAACTCGCGTTCCTCGTAGAGCTCGGCGATGGTGTCGGCGTGGGCGCGCAGGCCGTCCAGCAGCACGCGGCCTTCGACGCCCAGGTCGCCCGACAACCGGTTCGCGAAACGCTTGGACAGGAAGCCCGCCGCGCGGCTGGCGATGTTGATGTACTTGCCGACCAGGTCGCTGTTGACGCGGGCCGTGAAGTCGTCGGGGTTGAAGTCGATATCCTCGACGCGGCTGCTCAGCTTGGCCGCGATGTAGTAGCGCAACCACTCGGCGTTCAGCCCCAGTTCCAGGTACTTCAGCGGGCTGATGCCGGTGCCCCGGCTCTTGCTCATCTTCTCGCCGTTGTTGACCGTGAGAAAGCCGTGCACGAAGACCTTGTCCGGTGTCTTGCGGCCGCTGAACTTCAGCATCGCCGGCCAGAACAGGGTGTGGAAGGTGACGATGTCCTTGCCGATGAAATGCACCTGCTCCAGATCGGGCTGCGCCAGATAGGCGTCGAAGTCAGCGCCGGTCTTGGCGAACAGGTTTTTCAAGGACGCCAGATAGCCCACCGGCGCGTCCAGCCAGACGTAGAAATACTTGCCCGGCGCGTCGGGGATCTCGATGCCGAAATAGGGTGCTTCGCGGCTGATGTCCCAGTCGCCCAGGCCGGCCTTGCCGCTCTCATCCCGCTTGAACCATTCCTTGACCTTGTTGGCCACTTCGGGCTGCAAGCGGCCGTCCTGCGTCCAGCTTTCCAGGAATTCGACGCAGCGCGGGTCGCTCAGGCGAAAGAAGAAATGTTCGCTGGTCTTCAGCACCGGCGTGGCGCCGCTGAGTGCCGAATACGGGTTCTTCAGTTCGGTGGGCGCATAGACCGCGCCGCAGCTTTCGCAGTTGTCGCCGTACTGGTCGGGCGTGCCGCACACCGGGCAGGTGCCCTTGATGAAACGGTCGGGCAGGAACATGCCCTTTTCCGGGTCGAAGAACTGTTCGACCTCGCGCACGTCGATCAATTCGTTCTTGCGCAGCGCGCGGTAGATGTCGCGCGCCAGTTCGTGGTTCTCCGGCGCGTCGGTGGACGACCAGTTGTCGAAGGCGATGTGGAAGCCGTCGAGATAGGGCTTGCGGCCGGCCGCGATGTTGGCGACGAACTGCTGCGGCGTGATGCCGGCCTTCTCGGCGGCGATCATGATGGGCGCGCCGTGGGCGTCGTCGGCGCAGACGAAATTCACTTCTGAGCCGCGCATGCGCTGGAAGCGCACCCAGGTGTCGGCCTGGATGTATTCCATGACGTGGCCGACGTGGAAGGGCCCGTTGGCATAGGGCAGGGCGGTGGTGACGAAGAGCTGGCGTGACATGGTTGCGATTCTAGGTGGCGCGCACCGCTCGTTACCATGCGGGCGAACTGCTGGAACACCACCCGATGAAGCCGATCTGCCTGTTGTTGACCCTGGTCTTTGCGGCGCCGGCCGCACGCGCCGCCGAACCCGCCGACAGCGCGCTGGGCCGCTGCCGCCTGCTGCCCGAAGCCGCCGCGCGGCTGGCCTGCTACGACGCCTTGCCGCTGCCGCCTGTACCGCCCGCAGCACCCCAGGCCGCTGCGAAGCCCGCCGCGCCGGCCGCTGTGGTGGCGCCGGTTACCGCAGCTGGCACGGGCGCGGGTGCCGCGCTGACAACCGGGTCCGCGCCGGTCGCCACGCCCCCGGTTGCACTGACCCCCGAAGCCGCCTTCGGCCTGGAAAGCCGCCGCTCGGCCGTGCAGGACGTCAGCAGCACGCTGCCCGGTCTGTTTGAAGGCTGGGACCGCAACACCCGCTTCACGCTGGCCAACGGGCAGGTCTGGCAGGTCAGCGACGGCAGCGCCGCCAGCTACTACCTGCGCAACCCGAAGGTGACGGTGCGCCGCGCCGCTCTGGGCAGCTTCAGGCTGGAGATCGAGGGCGTGAACCAGGCACCCCGGGTGCAGCGGGTGGATTGAGGCCCGGCTAGACTCCCGCGCCGCGTTGCACCGTGTAGCGCACTGCGGCTGCCGCCCCCTTTCGTTCCCGTCCGCTTCTTCCGGAGTTCCCCAAGGCCATGTCCGCCCACCCCACCGAAGCCGCGCTGCTTGAAGCGCTGAAGACCGTCGTCGATCCCAACACCGGCAAGGATTTCGTCAGCGCCAAGGCCGTCAAGGGCCTGCGCATCGACGACGGCGACGTCGCCTTCGGCATCGAACTGGGCTACCCCGGCAAGAGCCAGCACGCCGCGCTGCGCAAGGCCTGCATCGCGGCCGCGCGCACCGTGCCCGGCGTGGCCAACGTCAGCGTCGAGATCACGACCCGCATCGTCAGCCACGCCGTGCAGCGCGGCGTGCAGCTGCTGCCCAAGGTGAAGAACATCATCGCCGTGGCGTCGGGCAAGGGCGGCGTGGGCAAGAGCACCACCACCGTCAACCTGGCGCTGGCGCTGGCCGCCGAAGGCGCCAGCGTGGGCATCCTGGATGCCGACATCTACGGCCCCAGCCAGCCGATGATGATGGGCATATCCGGCCGGCCCGAGAGCGCCGACGGCAGCACCATGGAGCCGATGGAAAACTACGGCGTGCAGGTGATGTCCATCGGCTTCCTGATCGACGACGACCAGGCCATGATCTGGCGCGGCCCGATGGCCACCCAGGCCCTGGACCAGCTGCTGCGCCAGACCAACTGGCGCGAACTGGACTACCTGCTGGTCGACATGCCCCCGGGCACCGGTGACATCGCGCTGACGCTGAGCCAGCGCGTGCCGCTGACCGGCGCCATCATCGTGACGACGCCGCAGGACATCGCGCTGCTGGACGCCAAGAAGGGCCTGAAGATGTTCGAGAAGGTGGGCGTGCCCATCCTGGGCATCGTCGAGAACATGGCGGTGCACACCTGCACACAGTGCGGCCACACCGAACACATCTTCGGTGCCGACGGCGGCCAGCGCATGGCAGCCGAGTACAAGGTGGACTACCTGGGCGGCCTGCCGCTGACCATGAGCATCCGCGAGCACGCCGACAACGGCCGGCCCAGCGTGGTGGCCGACCCCGACAGCGACGTGGCCGCCAGCTACAAGGCCATCGCCCGCCAGGTGGCGGTGAAGATCGCGCTGAAGGCCAAGGACTTTTCTGCCAAGTTCCCGACCATCAACGTGTCCAAGAACACCTGAACCGCTTCATAGGCGCAGCCAATGTCCGGCATCGCGTCAATCAATCCCGTTCTGGCCGCTCTGCGGCCAGAATTCATTCATCGCAGGTTTTTGCAGTCTGCGCGCTTTCAACTTCAACACCAACCCTCCGGAGAACACCCCATGTCCCTGATCAACACCCAAGTCCAGCCGTTCAAGACCACCGCCTTTGTCA
>JANPHI010000204.1:0-3013 GCA_031424355.1 Betaproteobacteria bacterium | reverse complement strand
CGGGCGGCGGCCTGGATGGCGTCGGTGGCGATCTTGATGTTGCCGTCGGTGCCGTTCTTGAAGCCGACAGGGGCGGAAAGCCCGCTGGCCAGTTCGCGGTGGACCTGGCTTTCGGTGGTGCGCGCGCCGATGGCGCCCCAGGCGATCAGGTCGCCGATGTACTGCGGGCTGATCACGTCCAGGAATTCACTGCCGGCCGGCACGCCCAGGCGGTTGATGTCCACCAGCAGCTGCCGCGCGATGCGCAGGCCCTCGTGGATGCGGTAGCTCTCGTCCAGGTAGGGGTCGTTGATCAAACCCTTCCAGCCCACCGTGGTGCGCGGCTTCTCGAAGTACACCCGCATGACGATTTCCAGGTCGCCGGCATGCTGCTCGCGCAGCACCTTCAGGCGCCGGGCGTAGTCCAGCGCGGCCATCGGGTCGTGGATGGAGCAGGGGCCGATCACCACCAGCAGGCGGTCGTCGCTGCCCGCCATGATGTGGCGGATGGCCTGCCGGGTGCCCGAGATCAGCGTTTCCACCGGCGTGCCGGCGATGGGGAAGAAGCGGATCAGGTGCTCGGGCGGCGGCAGCGGCGTCACGTCACGGATCCGCTGGTCGTCGGTCTGGCTGGTCTTCTCGCTGAGCGCATACCAACCCTCCGGATTGTTGGATTTGCTGGTCATGGCGCTGTCCTTTCAGTGATGCGGGGTGGTTCAGAAAACAAAAAACCGCCGGGGCGGCCGGCGGTTTGGTGGGGTGCGGGTGGGTCGTCTTGACTTACGCGCTTGCCTCTCCAGCCGCCGTGCGGTGCGAGAACCAAAAGTACGAAAAGTAAAACGATGCGGTGCGCATGCGCGGAAATGTAGCACGCGAACCCGGCGCGGCCGCTGCGTTCGAGCCCGTCAAGCCCCACTCAAGCGCCTGCCGGTCCGGCCGATAAAGCTGTCAGACGGCGGCCCTGGGGCTGCCACCCCAGGCCAGAAACAAGTGGAAAAGGGCACGATGGTTCCGAAGCTCAGGCTCGGTGACATGCTGGTTCGCGAGAAGCGGCTCACCGAGGAACAACTTCAGCAGGCGCTGGCACGCCAGAAGCAGACCGGGCGGCGCCTGGGCGCGGTGCTGCAGGACCTGGGCTTCGTCACCGACGACGTCATCGCGCGGCTGCTGTCGTCGCAGTTGAACCTGACTTTCTTCGAGCCCAACCTGGAAAAGGTGGACCTGAAGGCCGCCCGCCGCCTGACCGAGCTGCAGGTGCGCAAGCTGCGCGCGCTGCCGGTGGGTCTGGTCGGCGACCGCGTGCGCGTGGCGGTGGTTGACCCGACCGACTGGCAGTCCATCGACGGCCTGCCGCGCCTGCTGGGCGCCACCATCGAGATCGAGATCATTCCCGAGACGGGCCTGCACGCCCTGATCGACCGCATCTACAGCAGCAGCGGCAGCGCCAACGAAAGCATCGAAGGCCTGGCCCGGCAGCTCAGCGAAGAGTTGCGCAGCAACGAGGTCGAGGCCGTGGACTTCGGCGCACTCGGCCTACAGGCCGGCGCCGAAGACGCGCCCATCGTCAAGCTGCTGCAAGGCCTGTTCGATGAAGCCGTGCGGCTGCGCGCGTCCGACATCCACATCGAGCCGATGGCCAGCAACGTGGCCATCCGCCTGCGCGTGGACGGCCATTTGCGCCCACACGCCGAATTCGAGTTGCGCCTGGCGCCGGCTCTGGCGTCGCGCCTGAAGCTGGTGGCGGCGCTGGACATTTCCGAGCGCCGCCTGCCGCAGGACGGCCGCTTCGTGGTGCAGGTGCGCAACCACACGGTGGACATCCGGCTGTCGACCTTGCCCGGGCAGTTCGGTGAATCGGTGGTGATGCGCCTGCTGCTGAAAGACCCGATGCTGTCCACGCTGGACAAGCTGGGCCTGCCCGAAACCGGCCTGCACGCGCTGAAGGACGCGCTGAACAACGGCGCCGGCCTGGTGCTGGTCACCGGCCCCACCGGCAGCGGCAAGACGACCACGCTGTACGCGGCCCTGGGTTCGCTGGACGCCGGCTCGACCAAGATCCTGACCGCCGAAGACCCGGTGGAATACCGCCTGCCCGGCATCACCCAGGTCAACATCAACGACCGCATCGGCCTGGGCTTTGCCCAGGTGCTGCGCGCCGCGCTGCGGCAAGACCCCGACGCCCTGCTGATCGGCGAAATGCGCGACCAGGAAACCGTGGAAACCGGCATGCGCGCGGCCATCACCGGCCACCTGGTGCTGTCCAGCCTGCACACCAACGACGCCGCTTCGGCGCCGGCCCGGCTGATCGACATGGGTGCTGCGCCCTACATGGTGGGCATGGCACTGCAGACGGTGATCGCGCAGCGCCTGGTGCGCCGCAGCTGCCCGGCCTGTGCCGAACCCGTGCTGCCCACCGTGGCCGAACGGGTGTGGATGGACGGCCTGCTGGGCGCCGACGGCTGGGACCCGACCGGCCTGCGCAAGAGCCGCGGCTGCGCGCGCTGCCGCAACGTGGGCTTCGACGGCCGCCACGGCGTCTACGAGGTACTGGCGATGAACAACGACCTGGTCTCGGCGCTGCTGCGCAACGACATGGCCGGTTTCAATGCCGCCGCCAAGGCCGCCATCGGCAAGGCCAGCCTGGCGGCCGAAGCGGCGCGCGCAGCGGCCCGGGGCGTCACCACCGTGGCCGAGGCCATGCGCATCGGCCTGCGCAGCATCGGCTGATGAAGCCCCCAAGCTCGCTGGCGCTCGCTACCCCCCAAGGGGGCCGTCCGCCTGCGGCCCGGCGAAGCCGGTTCCGCGGCGGGAAGCTTGGTCCTGAAATCTCGGCTGAGTGATGGCTGAAACCTACCAATTCCGCGCCCGCGACAAGGCCGGCACCGAGCAGCGTGGCACGCTGGCCGGCGCGTCCAGCGCCAGCGTGGCGCGCGAGCTGGTCGCCAAGGGCTGGGTGCCCATCGACATCCGCGTGGGCGCCACGCTGAAGGCGGTGGTGCAGGCGCAAACCCAGGCTGCGGCGCGTGCGGCGGCG
>JANPHI010000203.1:0-1899 GCA_031424355.1 Betaproteobacteria bacterium | reverse complement strand
CACCGGCCCAGAGCCAGCGTGGCACCGGCATGCCACCCCAGGCCGCATCGGGCAGGCGCACGGCCGTGCCGCCGGCCAGATCCACCCGCGACCAAGTCGCTGCCGGCAGATCAGGCAGCGCGCCGGCCAGCCCCCACAACGACTGCTCGGCCGAGACGTCGCTCAGCTTGCATTTCGCGCGCAAGACGAACATGGACAGGCGCCTGAGCACCGTGGGCAGCAAGTCGGCGCTGCAGGCCAGCAGCAGGTCGTCCGCGCCATCGCGCCAGACCACGAACGTCGCCAGCAAGCGGCCCTTGGCCGAGCAGTAGCCCGCCAGCCGCGCGTCGCCCATGCCCATCCCTTCCACGTCCTGCGTCAGCTGGCCCTGCAGGAACTTGCGTGCTTCCACACCGGCGGCGCGGATCACGCCCCAGTCGGTCAGTCGCACAGCGCCTTGGGGCGCGGAGGCAGCAGCAGGGGGGAAGGGCAGACTCATGCCGCAATTATCATGAGCCGCTCTATTCCAAGAACCGAACATGGCCGGCCGACACAAGGGTCTTCGTGTGCTGATGGCCCTGCTGGGCCTGTTGATGGTGGCTGCTGCCGCGCTGGCCGGTGTCGCCTGGTGGTGGCTGGACCGGCCGTTGCCGCTGGCCGGCGCGTCGGCCGAACTGAGCATCGAATCCGGTACCAACCCGCGTGATGTCGCGCAGGCCTGGGTCGATGCGGGCGTGCAGACGTCGCCGCGCCTGCTCTACCAGTGGTTCCGCCTGTCCGGCCAGGCGCGGCGCATACGCGCGGGCAGCTACGAGATTGATGCGGGTGCCACGCCGCGCAGCCTGCTGGCGAAGATGGTGCAAGGCGACGAGACGCTGGAACGTGTGCGCTTCATCGAAGGCTGGACCCTGCGCCAACTGCGCGCCGAACTGGCCAAGGCGCCCTACCTCAAGCCCGCCACGGCCGGCCTTTCCGAATCCGAGCTGATGACGGCCCTGGGCTCACCCGGCGTGCCCGCCGAAGGACGCTTCTTCCCCGACACCTACGTCTACAGCCGCGGCGTCAGCGACCTGACGGTGCTGCGGCGTGCGCACAAGGCCCTGGAAGCACGCCTGGCGGACGCCTGGGCCGCGCGTGCAGCAGACACGCCCTTGAAGAACTCAAACGAAGCGCTGGTGCTGGCATCCATTGTCGAAAAGGAAACCGGCCAGGCCGCAGACCGCCCGCTGATCGCCGGCGTCTTCGTCAACCGCCTGCGCCTGGGCATGCCGCTCCAGACCGATCCGGCCGTCATCTACGGCCTGGGCGCCACGTTCGACGGCAACCTGCGCAAGCGCGATCTGCTGGCCGACACGCCCTACAACACCTACACGCGTGGCGGCCTGCCGCCCACGCCGATCGCGATGCCGGGCAAGGCGGCGCTGCTGGCCGCGGTGCGGCCCGAGCCCGGCAAGGCCCTGTACTTCGTGGCCCGCGGCGACGGCAGCAGCGAGTTCAGCGAGACCCTCGCCGACCATAATCGCGCCGTGAACCGATACCAGCGTGGCAAATGAGCCCTTTGCCGAGACCCCAACCGTGACACCCGTGAGCGGCCGCTTCATCACCTTCGAAGGCATCGACGGCGCCGGCAAGTCGACCCACATCGACGCCCTCGCCGCGCGCCTGCGTGCCCGAGGCGCGGCGCTGGTCGTCACCCGCGAACCCGGCGGCACGCCGCTGGCCGAGCAGATCCGCACGCTGGTGCTTGGCAGCCCGATGGACGCACTCAGCGAAGCGCTGCTGGTGTTCGCCGCGCGCCGCGACCACCTGCGCCAGGTGATCGTGCCGGCGCTGGAACGCGGCGACACGGTGCTGTGCGACCGTTTCACCGATGCCACCTTCGCCTACCAGTGCGCGGGCCGTGGCTTCGACTTCGGCATG
>JANPHI010000202.1:0-7890 GCA_031424355.1 Betaproteobacteria bacterium | reverse complement strand
GGGCTACAAGCACGGCGCCTGGCGCGACGTGGGCTACTGGCAGCGAGCCCTGCAGCCTTTGCAGAACCCGCCGGCGCTGCCACGCGCATTCAATGGCCTGGGCTGAGACTGTCCGTGTTGGAATGCAGCCCCGTCTGCTCCGTCCGCACTGGAACCGCCATGCCGCGCTTTGCCGCCAATCTGTCGATGCTGTTCACCGAAGTGCCGCTGCTGGACCGCTTCGAACGTGCTGCGCGGGCCGGCTTCCAGGCCGTGGAGATCCAGTTCCCCTACGAGGCCCCTGCGGCGGCCCTGCGCGAACGCCTGCAGAGCCACCGCTTGCGCATGGTGCTGCACAACCTGCCGGGCGGCGACTTCGCCGCCGGTGACCGGGGCATCGCCTGCGACCC
Source organism: Betaproteobacteria bacterium (assembly GCA_031424355.1). Lineage (GTDB taxonomy): Bacteria > Pseudomonadota > Gammaproteobacteria > Burkholderiales > Burkholderiaceae_C > Rubrivivax. The sequence continues at coordinate 7,501 of JANPHI010000202.1, read as the reverse complement.
GGCCAGGGTGGAGGAATTCCGCGCCGGCGTGGCGCGCGCCATCGCCTACGCCACCACCCTGGGCGTGCCGCAGCTGAACTGCCTGGCCGGCAAGGCGCCGGCCGGTGTGGACGAGGCCACCCTGCGCGCCACCTTCCTGGCCAACCTGCGCTTTGCCGCGCCACGCCTGCAGGCGGCGGGCCTGAAGCTGCTGATCGAACCCATCAACGCCTTCGACGTGCCGGGCTTCTGGCTGAACCGCACCGACGCGGCCGTGGGCCTGATCGACGAGCTGGGCCTGGACAACGTCTACGTGCAGTACGACTGCTACCACGCGCAACGCACCGAAGGCGAACTGGCCGGCACCCTGGCGCGCTACCTGCCCTACATCGCCCACGTGCAGGTGGCCGACAACCCGGGCCGCTTCGAACCGGGCACCGGCGAGATCTGCTACGACTTCCTCTTCGAGCACCTGCACCGCATCGGCTACACCGGCTTCGTGGGCTGCGAATACAAACCCACCGGCGTGACCGAAGACGGCCTGGGCTGGCTGGCTTCGGCGCGGCGCGCGCTGGAAGGGGCCACGGCGCTCGGTTAGGTCGGGCCTGCTTTCAGCCAGGTCGGCGCGACCCTCAAGATCGGCACGCTCGGCGAGCGCTCTACGCCCGGGTCACCCGGTCGCGGCCGGTCTGCTTGGACCGGTACAGCGCGGCGTCGGCGCGCTGCACCAGCGCGGCGGCATCGTCACCGGGCTGCAGCGCGGCCACGCCGCCCGACAGGGTCACCGTCAGCAGCACGTCCTGCGTGCGGCGGTCGCGGATCTTCATCGCCTTGGTGCGCAGGCGCACGTCTTCGGCGACCTGGGTCGAACGGTCCAGCGTGGTCTTGGGCAACAGGATGGCGAACTCTTCGCCGCCGTAGCGCGCCGCTTCGCAGCCGCCCTCGGCCACCGCCGTGCGCAGGATCTGGCCGACGGCCTGGATCACGCGGTCGCCCACCAGGTGGCCGTGCTTGTCGTTGACCTGCTTGAAGTGGTCGATGTCCAGCATCACCAAACAGTGGCTGCCACCCTGGGACGGGTCTTCGGCCAGCAGCTTGGCCAGCTGGCGGTCAAAGCCCTTGCGGTTGAGCACGCCGGTCAAGGCGTCCTGCAGCGCCTCGTCGCGGGCGCGCACCAGGTCGTCGCGCAGGCGTTCGATCTCGCCCTGGCTGTCCTGCACCCGGCGCTGCAGGGCCTGCACCGCCGTCTGCATTTCGGCGGTGCCGGCCAGCACCTCGTTCAGGCGCGGCGCAATCTGCTCGTCACCTTCCAGGGCCAGCGCCCGGCTCAGGCCGCTCAGCTGTTCGCCGTAGGCGCCCGCGCGCAAACCGGCCTGGCTGGCCGACTGCTCCACGCTGCGCATCACCTGCTGCATTTCCTGCCCGATGCGCGCCACGGCTTCGTCGTCGGGCGGGCACACGTGGGCCTGGTAGAGCTGCATCACCGCGGCATCGGTGATGGGCTGGGTGCCCGCCGACAGCTGGTCCAGCGCCTGGTTCAGCTTCGGGTTGATGCCGGCCACGTACTCGTACCAGAGCGTGAAAGTGATCGGGTTGAAGGCCGCGTCGTAACGCCCCATGTGCGCCAGGGCCAGGCGCAAAAGCTCGGCGCTGCGCGCCTTGGGTTCGGTGTATCGCATCGCTCTGCGGGCTTTCAACGTGAACCAACGACCGGGAGAGGGTTGGTGCGGCGGTGGCTTGGATGCCGATACTTTAGTGCTGCACACATCTGATCGAACGTGAAGAGTGGGCGCGAAAGGCCCGCCGTCTTTGAGCTGGGGCCAGCAGCCCCACCCCCGGGCCTCGGCACCGGCACCGCCCCGCTCAGAATAGGCGCCATGCCCGACACCGCCAGCCTGCCCCGCACGCCCGCTGCATCGCCCGCGTCCGTGGATGTGCTGATCGTCGGCGCCGGGCTGTCCGGCATCGGGGCGGCCTGGCACCTGCAGCGGCATTGCCCGCAGCAGCGCTACCTGATCCTGGAAGGCCGCGACGCGCTGGGCGGCACCTGGGACCTGTTCCGCTACCCCGGCGTGAGGTCCGACTCGGACATGCACACCCTGGGCTACCACTTCCGCCCCTGGCTGCAGGCCAAGGCCATCGCCGACGGGCCGGCCATCCTGCAGTACATCCAGGCCACCGCGCAGGACGAGGGCATCACGCCGCACATCCGCTACGGCCACCGCGTGCTGCGGGCCGACTGGTCCTCGGCCGCCGCCCGCTGGACGGTGGCCGTCGCAGACCCGGACGGCCAGCCGCTCAGCGTCACCACCCGCGTGCTGCACCTGTGCAGCGGCTACTACGACTTTGATGCCGGCTACATGCCGGGCTGGCCGGGCCTGGACCGCTACCGCGGCCGCCGCGTGCACCCGCAGCACTGGCCGGCCGACCTGGACTGCACCGGCCTGCGCGTGGTGGTCATCGGCAGCGGCGCCACGGCCGTGACGCTGGTGCCGGAACTGGCCAAGACCGCCGCCCACGTCACCATGGTGCAGCGTTCGCCGACCTACATCGTCGCGCGGCCCAGCGAAGACGCCATCGCCAACGCGCTGCGCGCCCGCCTGCCCGCCGGCTGGGCCTATGCGCTGACGCGCTGGAAGAACGTGCTGCGCGGCCTGTATTTCTACCGCCTGGCGCAACGCAAACCGGCCGCCGTGAAGGCCGCACTGATCGGCTGGGCGCGCCAGCAGCTGGGCCCGGGCATCGACATCGAACGCCACTTCACGCCGCGCTACAACCCTTGGGACCAGCGGGTGTGCCTGGTGCCCGACGGCGACCTGTTCAAGGCCATCCGCAGCGGCCGCGCCGAGGTCGTCACCGACGAGATCGCCACCTTCACCGAAACCGGCATCCGCCTGCAGTCGGGCAGCGAATTGCCGGCCGATGTGGTGGTCACCGCCACCGGCCTGCAAATGAAGGTGGCCGGCGGCATCCAGCTGCACGTGGACGGGCAGCCGGTGGACCTGTCGCAGGCCCTCATCTACAAAGGCCTGATGTACAGCGACGTGCCCAACCTGGCCTTCGCCTTCGGCTACACGAACGCCTCGTGGACGCTGAAGTGCGACCTGACCGCCGCCTTCCTGTGCCGCCTGATCAACGAACTGGATGCCCGCCGCATGGACCATTTCACGCCGCGCTGCCGTGACGCCAGCGTCACCACCGACAACACGCCGCCGCTGGCTGCCGGCTACATGCAGCGCGCGCTGCACCTGCTGCCCCGGCAGGGGTCGAAAGCGCCCTGGAAGCTGTACCAGAACTATGTGCGCGACCTGCTGATGCTGCGCTTCGGCCGGCTGCACGACGGCAGCCTGGTGTTCGGCCGCAAGGCGGGCGCGCCGGCGGCGGCCACGGCCGCGAACACCGATACGAACACGGCTGCGGCCGAGGTGCGGTCTTGATCGCCAGCGCCCTGGGCGGGCTGCTGTGGGCGATGCTGGCCGTCGTGGCCGGCTTGGTGTTGCTGAGCGCCGTGGTCGGCTACGTGGTGCAGCGGCTGATGCCGCCGCGCGGCCGCTTCGTCAGCGTGGCCGGCGAACGCATCCATGTGCTGGAACAAGGCCAGGGACCGCCGCTGCTGCTGATCCACGGCCTGTGCGGGCAGATGGGCAACTTCACGCATTCGCTGGTCAGCCGCCTGGCCAGCGACCACCGCGTCATCGTCTTCGACCGCCCCGGTTCGGGCCATTCCAGCCGCGCAGCGGATGCCGACGGCAGCCTGGTCCGGCAGGCCGCGCTGGTGGCCGAACTGATCGGCGCGCTGGGCCTGGAACGGCCCGCCGTCGTCGGCCATTCGCTGGGCGGCGCGGTGGCCTTGATGCTGGCGCTGAACCACCCGGCCCGCGTGCGCACGCTGGCCCTGGTGGCGCCGCTGACCCAGCCGCAGGCCGAACCGCCGCCGGCGTTCAAGCTGCTCGCCATCCGCAGCGCCGGCCTGCGTGCGCTGGTGGCCTGGACCATTGCCACGCCCTGGGGCATCCTGAACAGCACGCGGGTGTTGAAGGCCGTGTTCGCACCGCACACCGGGCCGCTGGACTTCGCCACGCGCGGCGGCGGCCTGCTGACACTGCGGCCGGCCAACTTCATCCACGCCTCGCAGGACATGGCCGCCGTCGAAATCGAACTGCCGGTGCTGGCCGCACGCTACGGCGAACTGGCCTGCCCGGTCAGCATCCTGTTCGGCACCGGCGACCAGATCCTCGACCCGCAGCGCAACGGCGTGCAGACCACCGCGTGCAACCCGGCGGTCATCCAGCTGAGCTTGATCGCCGGCGGCCACATGCTGCCCGTTTCGGCGGCCGACGCGGTGGCGGGCTTCATCCGGCAGGCCAGCGCGCGGGCCTGATCCGCAAACCCGTTGCAAACCCGGCGCAGAGCCGGCACCGACCCGGCGCGAGCCGGTCGCGCAGCCGTCGCGGCGGCGCTCAGGTGCTGAGCCGCACCACGACTTCGTAGCCCAGATCGACGTAGGGCACCGGCACCGCGTCGCCGCGCATCAGCGTCAGCAGCATCTCGGCCGCCGCCGTGCCGATGGCGGCGCGCGGCGTGCGCACCGTGGTCAGCGGGGGCAGCATCTGGTCGCTGCCGGTCAGGTCGTTGAAGCCCGCCACCGCGATCCGCTGCGGCACCGGAATGCCGAGCCGCAAGGCCGCCAGCAGCGCACCCTGCGCCAGGTCGTCGTTGCAGAAGAAAATCGCATCGACGGGCGGGGTCTGCGCCAGGATCTGCTCAAACATCACGCCGCCCAGCGCCAGCGAAGACGGCGCCGGGTTCAGCCATTCCAGCGTGGACGCATGCAGCCCGGCGGCCTGCATCTCGCGCCGCCAGCCGTCCAGCCGCTGCAGGGTGCGCGGGTCGAGCTGCGCGGCCGCGAAGGCGATGCGGCGGTGGCCGCGGTCGAGCAGGTGGCGCGTCAGGGCTGCGGCCGCCTGGGTCTGCGAGAAACCCACGCAGTGGACGCCCGGCAGGTTCGCGCTTTCCATCAGGTGCACGCAGGGCAGGCCGCTGCCCGCGATCAGCGCGCGCGTCGTGGCACTGCGCTCCAGACCGGTCACCAGCAAGCCGGCGGGCCGGTGCTGCAGCTGTTCGCGCAGCAGTTGTTCTTCCTCGGCCGGGTCGTAGTGGGTCACGCCGATCAGCGTCTGGTAGCCCTGCGCCCGCAGCGTGCGCTGCACGCCTTCGAGCAAGTCCACGAAGAGCGCGTTGGACAGCATCGGGATCAGCAGCGCCACGTGCGTGCTGTGCCGCGAGGCCAGCGCCCGTGCGGCGGGGTCGGGCACGTAGCCCAGCCGGTCGGCCGCCGCCTTCACGCGCACGACCAGTTCGGCGTCGACCGCGCGTTCGCCGCGCAGGGCGCGCGAAACCGTGATCGGGCTGACGCCGGCGACGCGGGCCACGTCAGCCAGGGTGACGCGGCCGGTGGCGCGCGAACGGAGGGGGCTGGACGGCATCGCGAAGGCGGAAGTCAGGGCGGTTTCGACTCTAGCAGGATAGCGGTGTCCAGTTTTCCGCCGACGGGCACGGCAAGGGCTTGCGGCCGACACTTCTGCAGCAGAACAGGTCCGTCAACCACCTCGGGTAAACCTCCATGACAAATTGGATAGCGCTATCCTAGGATTGCGCTATCCGAACGCCATCGACCGTCCGGCCTCACGACCCCCACCAGGAGATTCCATGCACCCCACCCGTCTCGCACCCCGCCGTTCCGTCTTGCTCGGTGCCGCCGCGCTGGGCTTCGCCGCGCTCACCGCACCCGCCGCCTGGGCGCAGGCCGCCTGGCCCAGCAAGCCGGTGATGCTGCTGGTCGGCTACCCGCCCGGTGGCCAGACCGATTTCGCCGCCCGCGTGCTGCTGGGCAGCCTGCAGGGGCAGCTGGGCCAGGCGGTGGTCATCGACAACAAGGCCGGCGTGAAAGGCAACCTGGCTGCGGCGGACATCATGAAGTCGCTGCCCGACGGCCACCGCCTGCTGGTGGGCAATGGCTCGATGACCATCGCCGCCCACGTCTACACCACGCTGGGCATCGTCGATCCGCGACTGCTCACCCCGGTGGGCACGATGCTGCAATCGGCCCTGGTGCTGGCGGTGCCGGCCAGCTCGCCGATCAAGACCTACGCCCAGTTCGTCGAGCACGTGAGGGCGAAGAACAAGACCGGCACCGGCATCGACTACGGCACTGGTGGCGTCGGCGCGCTGCCGCACGTCACGATGGAGCTGCTGCGCGAACGCCTGGGCAACCCCAAGATGAACCACGTGCCCTACAAGGGCAGCAGCGCGGCGATGACCGACCTGATCGCCGGCCGGCTGGATGCGCTGTTCGACGCCACCTCGGTCATCGCGCCCTTCATCAAGTCGGGCCAGCTGCGCCCGCTGCTCGTCACCAGCGAAAAGCGCGTCCCGGCGCTGCCGGACGTGCCCACTGCCGGCGAGGCCGGCTTGAAGAACTTCACGATCATGTCCTTCATCGGCCTGTACGGCCCGCCGGGGCTGCCGGCCGACGTCGTGAAGAAGGCCAATGCCGCGCTCAACACGGCGCTGAAGGACCCGGTGGTGACCAAGGGCATCATCGACCGCGGCGACGAGCCCGGCGGCAGCACGCCCGAACAGCTGGGCGCCATGACCCGCGAGCAGTTCAAGACCTGGGGCGAGGTGGTCAAGGCGAACAACATCCGCGCCGATTGAACCGGGGGCTTGCTCGATGAACAGTTTGGTGGTCATGGGGGTTTCGGGCTGCGGCAAGTCGCGCGTGGGTGCGGCCATTGCGGCGCAGCTCGGCCTGCCGCTGGTGGAAGGCGACGAGTTCCACTCCGACGCCAACCGCGCGCTGATGCAGGCCGGCACCGCGTTGACCGACGCGCACCGCAGCGACTGGCTGGGCACGCTGGGCAGCGAACTCGCCGCGCGGCCCGGCGGCGCGGTGCTGACCTGTTCGGCGCTGAAGCGCGCCTACCGCGATCAATTGCGTGCCGCCGCACCCGGGCTGCGCTTCGCGTGGCTGGACCTGGACCCCGGCGCCGCCGAGACCCGCGTGGCGCAGCGCGCAGCGCACTTCTTCCCGGTCGGCCTGGTGGCGACGCAGTTCGAGGCGCTGGAGCCGCCGGTGGGCGAGCCCGGCGTGCTGCGCCTGGACGCGCTGCGCCCCCCCGAGGCGCTGGCCGATGAAGTCCAGCGCTGGATGCGGCAGGCCTGAAACGGCGCGGATCCGAGGTCGGTCGGGCGGTTGATCGACAGGTTGGCAAGCCGCACTTGGTAGCGCTGTCATCCTCGACCTAGAATCCGGCCATGCCCGCAGACGGACCCTCACCCGCCCCCCGCCGCACCCGCCGTGGCAGCGGTGCGGTGACCTTGCACGACGTGGCCAAGCTGGCCGGTGTGGCGCCCATCACCGCCTCGCGCGCGCTGAACACGCCGGCCCAGGTGTCGGCCGAGGTGCTGCAGAAAGTCAGCGCCGCCGTGGCCCGCACGGGCTATGTGCGCAACCACCTGG
>JANPHI010000201.1:0-51159 GCA_031424355.1 Betaproteobacteria bacterium | reverse complement strand
CACGACGGCCGCACCGACTTCAGCTTCACCGTGCACCGCAACGACTACGCGCGGACCATGGACGTGCTGCAGCAGCAGGTGATGCCGGCCACCGGCGCCGCACGCCTGCTGGGCGACGCCAAGATCTGCAAGGTGTCCATCGTGGGCATCGGCATGCGCAGCCATGTGGGCGTGGCCAACACCATGTTCCGCACGCTGTCGGAAGAGGGCATCAACATCCAGATGATCACCACCAGCGAGATCAAGACCAGCGTGGTGATCGACGAGAAGTACATGGAACTGGCGGTGCGCGCGCTGCACAAGGCTTTCGACCTCGACCAGTCGGCTGTCACGGCTGAATGAACTTTGCGGTGCGCCCAGAAAAGGGCGCTGCGATGCAGCTAGAATGGAGGGCTTCGCCGGAGTCGTGACCGAGTGGCCGAAGGTGCTCCCCTGCTAAGGGAGTATTCGCCAAAAGCGAATCGAGGGTTCGAATCCCTCCGACTCCGCCAGCGAACCTGCACCGCCTCACCGCTGTGCACGACAACCAGCCCCGCGTGTCGGGGCTTTGTCGTTTCTGGACGCACCACATGGCCAACAACACCGCGCGCCTGTACCGCATCGAAGCCCTGATCCGCGCGCGCGGGCATGTCAGCTTGCGCGAATTGCTGGCAGACCTGGAAGTCTCTCGGGCCACGCTGAAACGCGATCTCGAATACCTGCGCAGCCGCCTGGGCGCGCCCATCGAATACGACGCGGGTCTGAAGGGTTATCGCTTCGGTGCCGCCTATGCCGGCCCCAAGCATGAACTGCCTGGCTTGTGGTTTGACGAGAGCGAGCTGTATTCACTGCTGATGGCCCAACAACTGCTGGCCGGTCTGGATACCGGCGGTCTGTTGGCGCGGCATCTGCAACCCTTGCTCGACCGCATCCACCACCTGCTGGGCAGCGGTGAGGGCAGGGAGGCCGCAGACCGTTTGATGCAGCGCGTGCGCATCGTCAGCGCTTTGCGCCGACCGGTGCCCAGCCGTTTCTTCGAACGCGTCAGCGCAGCGCTGTTGAACCGCCGCCGTCTGCACCTGCGCTACCTGACGCGCGGCCGGGGCGAGACCAGCGAGCGTGACGTATCACCCCAGCGCCTGGTTCACTACCGGAACACCTGGTATCTGGACGCCTGGTGTCACCGCGCTGGCGCGCTGAGGCGCTTTGCGCTGGACGCCATCGAAGAAGCCAGCCTGCTGGACACGCCGGCCCAGGAGGTGGACATGGCGGACGTCGAGGCCGAAATGGACAGTGGCTACGGCATCTACGCCGGCGGCCAGCAACGTTGGGCCGTGCTGCTCTTCGACCGCCAGGCCGCACAGTGGGCCAGCCGAGAGGAATGGCATCCCGCCCAGGAAGGCCGCTGGCTGCCCGACGGCCAGTTCGAGATGCGCCTGCCCTACGTTGACGAGACGGAACTGGTGATGGACGTGCTGCGGCAGGGCGATCAGGTCAAGGTGCTCGCGCCAGCCGAACTGGCTCAACGCGTGCAGCAGCGGCTGCTGTCGGCCGCCGGGCGTTACCAGCGTGCCGACTAACGTTCACCAACTGGATAATAGTTAGTTAACATAATATACATCGTACACAATAGACTGGCATGAAACGGGCGCGGTCCATCGATCAACCTCCGCCTCGGTGGACAGCGGAACCGATCCGCGGCGCCGCTGCCGCGAACCCGAGCCGCGTGGATCACTGCGCTGCGCTGACGGCAGAAATCGACGACGTTTCGGCGTCGACGTCGTCCAGGGCGTCTGCTTCGGCCGTGGCCTCGGGTGCGCCGGCCGGAATGCGGTCCAGTGGGCGGCACAATTGGCGGTTGAGTTGACCCAGGCGCTCCGACTTCTCGATGGCCGCGAGGACGATCTCGGGGTTCATCATGAGCATGAAGGGGTTGCGTTGCGATGCCGTGTAAGCCATGTCGTTGCTCCGATGGTGGGACGCCACCTCTATCGACAACTCTAGGCCTGGGCACAGGCTGCGTCTCGTCAGCCGGCCGCCAAGGCGCGTGTCAGATGACTTCTGACACGAATGTCCGGCGACCGACCCGGCAGCGTCAGCGCGCCGCCGGTGTCAACCGGGCCGCCAGTTTGTCGCGTCCACCCAGGCGCGCGAAGTCGGCCGCGTTCAGGCCTTGGATGTTGCGGGCGGCTAAGCTCGCGCCGCGGCTCAGCAGCAGGTTCACCGTGTCTTCGGGGCCGTAGCGCGCGGCCATCATCAGCGGCGTGGTGCCGTTGGGTGACGGCGCCTCGATCGTTGCGCCACGCCCCAGCAGCAGGCCCACGACGGCGGTTCCAGGGCCGGTGGCGGCGTAATGCAAGGCAGTCCAGCCGGCGCGGTTGAGCTGCGCGCCCCGGTCCAGCAGGCGCTCGGTCCACTCGGCATTGCCCCGCAGCGCCGCCATCATCACGGCGGTTTCACCGTTGGCGTTGACCGTGTCGATGGCGGTGCGCGGGTCTGCGATCAGGGCCGTGGCGACCTTCGGCGAGCCATCCCGCAGGGCCAGGAACAGACCGACCTGCCCTTGTTCGCTCGGCGCATTGGGGTCGAAACCGCGTGCCAGCAGCGTCTTGACGGTATCGGCGTTGTCAACGTTCACGGCACGGAAGAAATCTTCGTACGAACCCGCATTGGCAATGGAAAAACCAATCGCGGTCAATAGATAGACGCCGAACTTCAACCATCGCTTCATGTCATTTTTCCCTGTTTACCGTCGCTGACGGCACACCGAACAGCGCTTCAAAATTGGCCGTGGTGGCTTGCGCCACGGTGGCCACATCCACACCCTTGAGGGCTGCCAGTTGTGCGGCAACGTGCGCCACCCAGGCCGGCTGGTTGGTCTTGCCACGGTGCGGCATGGGTGCCAGATACGGGCTGTCGGTCTCGATCAGGCAGCGCTCCAGCGGTACCCACTGCGCCACCTCGCGCAGCGCCTGCGCATTCTTGAAGGTCAGGATGCCCGAGAACGAAACGTGAAAACCCAGTTCGACCGCCGCCTGCGCAACGTCCATGGTTTCGGTGAAGCAGTGAAAGACACCGCGCACGGCGCCCTGCCCTTCGTCCCGCAGCACGGCCAGGGTGTCGGCGCTGGCGTTGCGGGTGTGGATCACCAGCGGCAGCCCGGTCTCGCGCGCGGCGCGGATGTGCACGCGGAAGCGCTCGCGCTGCCAGGCCATGTCGGCCACCGTGCGGCCATTCAGGCGGAAATAGTCCAGGCCCGTTTCGCCGATGCCCACCACGCGCGGCAAGCGCGCCCGCTCCAGCAGGTCAGGCAGGGTGGGCTCCTGCACGCCCTCGTTGTCGGGGTGTACGCCCACCGTGCACCAGAAGTTGTCGTGGTCCAGCGCCAGTGCGTGCACCTGCTCGAACTCTTCCAGCGTGGTGCAGATGCACAAGGCGCGGTCGACCTGCGCGGCCGCCATGTCGCGGCGGATTTCGGGCAGGCGTTCACGCAGCACCGGGTCGTTCAAATGGCAGTGGGAATCGACAAACATGGCGCGGGGTGGACAGGCGATTGGGAGGCGGCTACGGCCTAGGCCTAGACGTGGGCCGAGATCCGGGCCGACATATGGGCCGAAAAGCGGGCCCGGCCGTCACGGCGTCCGGGGCTGGCCGGTCAGAGGGTCTGCGTCGGCTTGGCCGACTGGATGCTGGTGCCCAGCACTTCCTCGATCTTGATCTTCAGCTGGCGCGACTTGTCGTCGTTCGGAAAACGCACACCCACGCCTTGGGTGCGGCCGCCCGACGCATTCGCTGGCGTGATCCAGGCCACTTTGCCGGCCACCGGGAAACGCTGGGGATCGTCGGGCAGCGACAGCAGCAGGTAGATGTCTTCGCCGAGGCGGTAGTCGCGCGTGGTCGGCACGAACAGGCCGCCATCGGTGAACAGCGGGATGTAGGCGGCATAGAGCGCGCCCTTTTCGCGAAACACCAGCTGGATGACGCTGGGTCGGCCCGGCCCGCCTGCTGCGGTGGCGGGTGTGCCACGCGGTGCCAGTGCACCGGCTTGGGTCGGGACGCGGTCATTCATGGCGGCAGTGTATCCAACCGGGGTAGACCGCTCGGCGAGCGTGCCGGCGTGGCCGAACCCGACGCAGCGGGGCGCAAGGCCGCAGCGCCCTGCTGCACCAGCGCGTCCAGCAGCAGGCCTTCGTTCCAAGGGTGTTCGTCGTGGCGCGCCACGCGGTCGAGCTCGTGCGACCAAGCCGCCAGCGCCGGCAGGCGGCCCTTGCGCGGCACGCTGCCGGGCGGGAAATAGCGCGGCGCACCCCCGGCCGCCAGCGCCATGGCGTCGTGGCAAAGCTTGTGCAGGACGTCCAGGGTGCGGGGCACCGGCCAGCCGGCCAGCGCCGCAGCGTGGCCGCGTGCCACGGCAGCGGGCAAGGCGGCCCAGATTTCCCCCGTCACGCCGGCCTGCGCCAGCGCCAGCGCATCCAGCGGGCGGCCGCTACAGGCCGCCAGCAGCACCTCAGGCTGGGCCTGGCCCTGGCCCGCCAGCCAGGCCGTGGCGACGTCGGCATCGGGGGCTGGCAACACCTGCAGCTGGCAGCGGCTGCGCACGGTGGGCAGCAATTGCGCCGGGTCGGCGGTGGTCAGGAGCAGGCGCGTGCCGATGGGGGGCTCTTCCAGCGTCTTCAGCAGCGCATTGGCCGACTGCACGTTCAAGGCATCGGCCGGGTGCAGCACGGCGACCTTGCCACGCCCGCGCGCACTGGTCTTGGTGGACCAGTCGATCAGCGCACGCACCTCGTCGATGCGGATCTGCCGGCTTGGTTTGCGCTTGGACTCGTCGCTGTCCAGCTTGTCATCCACCAGCGGCCAGTCGAAGGCGCGGCGCAGGGTTTCGGGCATCAACACCAGCAGGTCGGGATGCAGGTGGGTGCGCACCAAGTGGCAAGACCCACAGCGCCCGCAAGGGCCGTTCGCTGTCTCGCGCCCGGCACCTGGCGCCACGGCGGTGGCAGTGCGGCGCTCGCACAGCCAGGCCTGGGCCAGCGTCAGCGCGTAGGGCAGCGCACCCACGCCCGGTGAACCGTGCACCAGCAGCGCGTGGCCGCGTTGCCTGGCCAGCGCGTCGGCCAGCGGTGCGGCCAGCCAGGGCAAGGGCAGCGCGCCCTGCTCGTCGGCGACCAGCGCGCTGGTGGCCGCTTGCGTCGGTGCCGCCGCTGCGGTTCGCGCCCCGGTCACCACCAGCGGCGCTCCAGCACGGCCGCTTCGATCTGCGCCCAGACGGCCGCCTTCTCGCGCTCGGCGTCCAGGCAGGCATAGCGTTGCGGGGCTTGTTCCACGCGTCGTGCGTAGCCGTGGCTGACGCGCTCGAAGAAAGCCTGGTCCTGCGACTCGAAACGGTCAGGCTCGCGCGCCGCCGCACGGCGGGCCGCAGCCGTGGCCGGCGTCGCCTGGAAGAGCAGCGTCAGGTCGGGCTGCCGCCCTTGCTGCACCCATGTTTCCAGCTGCGCCAGCACGTCCAGCGGGAAGCCGCGCCCGCCACCCTGGTAGGCGAAGCTGGCATCGGTGTAACGGTCGCACAGCACCGTGGCGCCGCGTGCCAGCGCCGGCTCGATCTGCTGCTGCAGGTGGTCGCGCCGGGCCGCAAACACCAGCAGCGCCTCGGTCAGCGGGTCCATCGCGCTGTGCAGCACCAGTTCGCGGATGCGCTCGGCCAAGGGCGTGCCGCCGGGTTCGCGCGTGACCACGACCGCGTGCCCGCGACCGCGCAGCCAGGCCGCCAGCGCCTCGATGTGCGAGCTTTTGCCGGCGCCGTCTATGCCTTCAAAGGTGATGAAGCGGCCCGGCTTCTCGGCGGCGGTCAACGGGATGCTCTTTGGTATTGGTTCACCGCGCGATTATGTTCGGCCAAGCTGGCGCTGAAGACGCTGCTGCCGTCGCCGCGCGCCACGAAGTACAAGGCCTTGGTGGTGTCGGGCCGCACCGCCGCGCGCAGCGAAGCCAACCCCGGCAGCGCGATGGGCGTGGGCGGCAAACCGCCGCGCGTGTAGGTGTTGAAGGGCGTGTCGGCCTGCAGGTCGCGCTTGCGCAAATTGCCGTCGAAAGCCGTGCCCAGGCCGTAGATGACGGTCGGGTCGGTTTGCAGTGGCATGCCGATGCGCAAGCGGTTGGCGAAGACGCCGGCCACCAGGCCCCGGTCGGCGGCGGCGCCGGTTTCCTTCTCGACGATGGAGGCCAACACCAGCGCTTCGTCGGCCGATTTCAGCGGCGTGTCGGGCGCGCGCTCGGCCCAGACGGCGGCCAGTCTTTGCTGCATCGCGCGGTGGGCGCGCTTCAGCACCGTCAGGTCGCTGACGCCCCGGCTGTAGGCGTAGGTGTCGGGGAAGAAGCGGCCTTCGCCGGCCACGCCCGGGGCGCCCAACGCGGCCATCAGGTCGGCGTCGTTCAGGCCCGAACTGGCCGGTTTGAGCGACGGCGCGCGGGCCAGTTCGGCCCGCACCTGACGCAAGGTCCAGCCTTCGATGAAACGCACGTGTTCCAGCGCTTCATCGCCCTGAACCATCTTGGCCAGCAGCCGCCGGGGCGAGGTGCCGGCGTCGATTTCGTAGCTGCCGGCCCGGATGCGCCGGGCCTGGCCCGACACGCGGAACCAGGCGTACAGCAGCGTGGGCGGGCTCTGCACCCCGGCCTGCACCCAGGCCTGGGCGATGTCGCGCGGGGTGGTGCCGGCTTCGATGGACAGCTCGGCGGTGGCGCCGGCCAGCGGCAAAGGGCGCTCCAGCCACCACCAACCCGCACCGATCAGCGCGGCGGCTGCCAGCACCAAGGCCCCCAACACCACCACCAGCCAACGAGACCCCGAACCACGACGCGCCATGGTGGCTGATGATAATGACGAGATGAACAACACCCCTGCTGCGAACACCGCCCCCGCGCCCCACGGCGCGCTGCGTTTGACCGACTGGGGCGTGATCCGCGCACAGGGCGAAGACGCCCGCAAATTCCTGCACGGGCAGTTGACGCAAGACGTGGAACACCTGCAGCCGGGCGCGGCGCGGCTGGCCGGTTTCTGTTCGGCGAAGGGCCGCTTGCTGGCGACTTTCGTGATGTGGTCGCCGTCAGCCGACGAGGTGCTGCTGGCCTGCAGCGCCGACCTGTTGCCCGTGGTGCTGAAGCGCCTGTCGATGTTCGTGATGCGCGCGAAATGCAAGCTCAGCGATGCCAGCGCGGCATGCCCGCTGTGGGGGCTGGTGGGGCCTGTGGGTGGCGTGGAGCTGCCGGCCGCGGTGTGGCAGCTCAGCCCGCAAGATGCCGGCGTCTGGATCCGCCTGCCCGATGCGGTCGGGGCCGACGGCGCGGCCAGCGCGCGCTACCTGGGCGTGGGCACAGCGGCGCCTGCCGTGCCCGCGCTGGACGCCGCCGTCTGGGCCGGCCTGGAGGTGCAAAGCGGCGTGGCCCGCGTGGTTGCGGCGACGGCCGAGCAGTTCGTGCCGCAAATGGTCAACCTGGAACTGGTGGGTGGCGTCAACTTCCAGAAGGGCTGTTACCCGGGCCAGGAAATCGTCGCGCGCAGCCAGTACCGGGGCACGCTGAAGCGGCGGGCTTACGTCTTTGAAGCAGCGGCCGACCTGGCGCCCGGCCAGGAGATTTTTCACAGCGCCGACGCCGGGCAGCCCGCCGGCATGGTGGTGCTGGCCGGGCGCACGGCCGGCGGCGCTGCGGTGGCCCTTGTCGAACTGAAGACGGCCGCGCTGGACAGCGGCACGCTGCACGCCGGTTCGGCCAGCGGGCCGCTGCTGACGCCAGCCGCCCTGCCCTATGCCTTTCCGGCCGAAGCGGCCTGAAAACCCGCATGGCGCGCGAGTTGTTCGTCTACTGGAAGCTGCAGGCCGATCGGGCCGAAGACGCTGCGGCCGCGACGGCTGCGATGCAGGCTGAACTGTTGCAGGCGCACCCGGGATTGCAGGCGCGTGTCTACCGCCGCGCCGACACGCGCGGCGAGATCGCGACGCTGATGGAAACCTACGCCAGCACCGCCGCAGCGGGCGTCGGGTCTGACTGGCAGGCCGCCATTGAAGCCGCAGCCGCCCGCCACCTAGCGGGCTGGTGCGCCGGCCCGCGCCACGTCGAAGCCTTCGACAGGCTGGCCGGCTGAAGAACGGCCGGCCGGCCGAGCAGCGGTCGGTTCCGGCGTGCGTTCAGGGCGCCCGGCGCATGCCGATGTGGTCCACACCGCCTTCACCGTGCACGGCGCCGGTGGGTGCGAAGCCCGCGCGGGCGTAGAACGGCACGGCGCTGGCCGCAGCGTTCAACACCAGCGTGTGATCGCCCCGGGCGCGGCTGGCAGCAGCCAGCGCTGCCAGCACCAGCCGGCCCAAGCCCGAGCCGCGCAGCGCGGCGCTGGTGGCCATCCGGCCGACTTGGCCGACACCGCCTTCACCGGCCAGCAGGCGCCCCGTGGCCACGGGCAAACCGGCGCGGTTGAAGGCCACGGCATGCACGGCTTGCGCGTCGGCAGGGTCTTCGACCACAGCGGCTGGCGCACCCATTTCCCCGGCGAAGACAGCCTGTCGCAAGCCGCGAGCCGCCGCGCCCAGCGTGGCCCAGTCGCCGGTCTGCACCGTCACCACCGCATCACCAGTCTCAAAGCCCAGGAACCAGTCGCGCAAGACCTGCGGCACGGGCCGGCTGGTCTGCGTGGCGGGGTCAGCGAAGACATAGACCAGTTCGCCATGCACCAGGCACTGATCGCCACGGAACACGGCGGCCTCGAAAACCATCGATGAATTGCCGATGCGTGCGCAACGGATGCCGACGTCCAACTGGTCGTCGTAGCGCGCCGAAGCCGCGTATTCCAGCGTGGCCTTGCGCACGTACAGGTCGCCCTGCAGCGCGGCCATGGTCTCGTGGTACGGCAAGGCCAGCGCGCGCCAGTAGCCGGCCACGGCGGTGTCGAAATACATCAGGTAGTGGCCGTTGAAGACGATCTTCTGCAGGTCGACCTCGGACCAGCGCACCCGCAGGCGTTCGAGGAAACGGAAGCTGTTTCTGGTGGTGGACATGGTGGTGAGTGCCGAGTGACGGATGGGCCGGCGCGAGCATACTTTGCGCCCCAACTTGAACCGCACGGCAAGCCGCCTGCGCACCGCCATGGCCCGCATCCTTTACCTCACGCAGATCGACCTGGACCACGGCGCCGTGCGCCTCTTGCCCGAAGAATGTGTGCGCATCGGCATGCGCCGCCCGTTGGTGGTGACGGACGCGGGCGTGCGCGCGGCCGGCGTGTTGCAGTTCGCACTGGACGCACTGAAAGACACGCCGCACGCGGTCTTCGACGGCACGCCATCCAACCCCACGGAAGCCGCCGTGCGCGCTGCCGTGGCGGTCTACCTGCGCGATGGCTGCGACGGCCTGATCGCCGTGGGCGGCGGCAGCAGCATCGACCTGGCCAAGGGCGTGGCCATCGCGGCCACCCACGAAGGGCCGCTGTCGACCTACGCCACCATCGAAGGCGGCAGCCCGAAGATCACAGCCCGCGTGGCGCCGCTGATTGCCGTGCCCACCACGGCCGGCACCGGCAGCGAGGTGGCGCGCGGCGCCATCCTGATCGTCGATGACGGCCGCAAGCTGGGTTTCCACAGCTGGCACCTGATGCCGAAGGCCGCCTTGCTCGACCCCGAACTGACGCTGGGCCTGCCGCCGGTGTTGACCGCTGCCACCGGCATGGACGCCATCGCCCACTGCATGGAAACCTTCATGGCGCACGCGGTGAACCCACCGGCTGACGGCATTGCGCTGGACGGGCTGGCGCGCGGCTGGTCGCACATCGAACGCGCGACGCGTGACGGCAGCGACCGCGAAGCGCGCTGGAACATGATGAGCGCCAGCATGCAGGGCGCGATGGCTTTTCAGAAGGGCCTGGGCTGCGTGCATTCGCTGTCGCACAGCCTGGGCGGCGTGAACCCGCGCCTGCACCACGGCACGCTGAACGCGATGTTCCTGCCGGCCGTGGTGCGCTTCAACGCCAGCGCGGTCAGCATGCAGGCCGAACACCGTTTGCAGCGCATGGCGCACGCCATGGGCCTGCCCGGCTGCGACCCCGTGGGCACCGAAGTGGCCGAGGCCATCACCGCGATGAACGCGCGCCTGGGCCTGCCGACAGGCCTGCGGGCGATGGGCGTGACCGAAGACCTGTTCGAACGCGTGATCGACGGCGCCATGCTGGACCACTGCCACAAGACCAACCCCCGTCTGGCCACACGCGACGACTACCGGCAGATGCTGCTGGCCGCGATGTGAAAGGTGAGCCGGCGGCCTGCGGTTCTAGGGCCCTAGTTCAAGGTTTGGGGCCCTAGTTTTCGGGGCCGGACACGGCCTTTCAGGGGATGCCTTGCAGCCCCGCGCTTTCCTACAGTTTGTTGGCCGCGACAGGTTTGTTCGCGACGCAGCCACCGCAACTTCAGGAGCGCCTCATGGCCCACGCTACTTCCTTCATGTCCCGCCTGTCGCTGGCCGCCGCCGCCGCGCTGGCCCTGTCCACCGCCGCCAGCGGCGTGCATGCCGCTGTTGAAGTCTTCACCAGTGGCACACCGTTCTACAAACGCGTCGTCACCAACACCAGCGTCAACACCACGGCCAGCACGGTGTTCGCCAACGTGCCCGGTACCTTGACGACGGTCTTCGTGCCGCCGCTGACCAACGTGCTGATCAGCGTCGACTTCTCGGCCGAAGCCGGCTGTTTCGCTGGCGGCGCCGGCGACCCCAACTGGTGCGAACTGATGGTGCAGATCGGCGGCGCTGAAGGCAGCCCGCAGGCCAGCACCACCAGCCTGGGCGACACCTATGCCTTTGCCGCCACCGACAGCGGCAAGGCCACCACCGCTTCGTGGCGCGGCCATGCGATGAGCCGTCACCGCTGCATCCGCAATGCCAGCGCAGCACCGCTGGCGGTGCCGGTGGTCATGCAGTGGAAGGTGATGCAGTTCGGCACGGTGGCCAGTTCCTTCTGGCTCGATGACAGCGCGATGGTGGTGCAGATGTCGCGCGACTGCACGGTGCAGGCGGTGCCCACGTCGCCCAACACCGGCCCGGTGTCGCCGGGCTCGGCGCAGTCTGACGCACCCTGATCCATCCATCCCCCCCAACACCAGGAACCCAACATGAAAACCATCCAACATCACCTGACCGTGGCCACCGCCGCGTTGGCACTTTTCGGCGCCTGGGGCGCTGCCGATGCCGCCACCGCCACCTTGTACGGCACCCGCGCCGACTTCCTCACCGCCTTGGGCGGCGCCAGCACCGTGTCACAAGACTTTGAGGGTTATGCCGCCGGCGCCAGCCTGGCGGGTGTGCAGGTGCTGCCCGGCGTGACCATGTCCACCAACCTGGCCAGCCTGGACGTCTTCAACAGCCCCAGCCTGGGCAAGGTCGCGTTTGCCACGTCACGCGACCAGCCCGAGGCGCTGTACGACATCGCCCTGACCGGTGGCTACCAGGCCTTCGGCTTCGACATCGCCGGCTTCGACCCCAGCACCCCCGGCCCGGGCTTCCTGAGCTTCTTCTTCGCCGATGGCGACCTGACCTACACGCTGATTCCGGTGCTGCCCACCAACGCGACGGAAACGACGCCGCTGTTCTTCGGCGTCATCAGCGACCAGGCGGTGGTGGGTGTGCGCTGGTCCGAGGGCCCGGAGATCGGCGGCATCAACTGTTGCGAGGAAACCGGCCTGGACAACCTGATCGCCGCCGCACCGGTGCCCGAGCCCGGCAGCAGCGCCCTGCTGTTCAGCGGACTGACGGCCGGCGCCTGGCTGGTGCGCCGCCGGCGCCTGGCCAGCGACCGTGCCTGACCCCGGGGCCGCCCGACCCTGACGGCGCCCCCCTGGCCGCAACGGCGCCCCTCCGGGCGCCGTTGGCCTTGGTGCGGCCTGTCGTCCGCCCGCGCAGCCTGTCGCAAGGTCGGCGCGCGCCGCTGTGGCCACTGATATGGTGTGCTACATCAGCAACACACCATCCTTGGTGACGAGGCGGCACATGCAGACCTGGGACCAAAGACAGCCGATTTACCAGCAGCTCGCGGACATCCTGGCCGCGCAACTGCTGGACGGCGAACCCACCGAGGGCACCGCAATGCCTTCGGTGCGCGCGCTGGCGGGGCGTTACCTGCTCAACCCCTTGACCGTCAACCGCGCCTTGCAGGCGCTGGGCGACGAAGGCTTGCTGGAAAACCGGCGCGGCATGGGCCTGTACGTGATGGCCGGTGCACGCGAACGGCTGAAGGCCGTCGAACGCCAACGCTTCCTGGAAACCGAATGGCCGCGCCTGCGTGAAAGGCTGCGCCGACTGGGCATAGCCCCCGAACAACTGAACTGGGAGGAGCGCGCATGAACGCCGCCAACACCGAAACGGCGGCCGTTGCCGCAAACCTCGTCGAAGCGCGTGACCTGACCGTGCGCTACGGCGCCAAGCGGGCCGTCGATGGCGTCAGCTTCAGCATCCCGAAAGGCCGTGTCGTGGGCCTGCTGGGCCACAACGGCGCGGGCAAGTCCACGCTGATGAAGGCGATGGTCGGGCTGGCACCCACCGAAGGCGCCTTGAGCGTGCTGGGCCTGAACCCGGTCCAGGACCGCGTGGCCCTGCTGGAGTCGGCCTGCTACATCCCCGACGTGGCCACGCTGCCGCGCTGGGCGCGCGTGGGCGAGCTCATCCGCATGATGAGCAGCCTGCACCCGCACTTCTCGGCTGAGCGCGCTCGCGCCCTGCTCAAGCGCACCAGCGTCGGTCCGAACGACAAGGTGAAGAACCTGTCCAAGGGCATGGTGGTGCAGGCGCATCTGGCGCTGATCGCGGCCATCGACGCGAAGCTGATGATCCTGGACGAACCCACGCTGGGCCTGGACGTGCTGTCGCGCAAGGCCTTCTACGAAATGCTGATCGACGAGTGGTGCGACGGCGAGCGCAGCGTGGTCATCAGCACCCACCAGGTCGAAGAGATCGAGACCCTGCTGTCCGATGTGCTGATGCTGAACGAAGGCAAGCTGGTGCTGTCCATCAGCCTGGAGGACATGGACCAGCGCTTCGTCGCGCTGAGCCACGACGCCAGCGTGGCGCAGGAAATGGCCGCCGCCCACCCGCTGCTGAAGTACCGCGTGGGCCCGGGCCCCAACGGCAGCGCGGCGCTGTTTGACGGCGCGCCGCCGGCATCGGTGCAAGCCCTGGGCCGCCGCGTGCGCCCCAGCCTGGTGGACCTGTTCGTGGCGCTGACCCGCAAGCCCGAACTCGACCGCACGCAGTTCTGAAGCGCCTGACCGCATTCAAGGAAACACCATGAAAAGACTGATCCCCCTGATGCAGCGCGAATGGCTGCAACACCGCTTCGGCTGGTTGATGATGGCCGGCATCCCGCTGGCCTTCAGCCTGCTGATGCTGAGCTTCGGCCAAATCCAGATCGACGCCGGCGACATGAACGCGGCCGGTGCCGCCCTGCCGTCTTTGTTGGCCGCCGCGTCCATCGGCGGCAGCATGGCGGTGATCTTCCTGATCGCCACCTTCAGCTCGCTGGTGATCGTGTCCAACCTGGCCCGCCGCGACCACGCTGACCGGTCGGTGGAATTCTGGTTGTCGGTGCCCGTCAGCCACAGCGAAAGCTTTGCCGCGCCGCTCATCGTGCACCTGCTGCTGGTGCCTGCCGCAGCGCTGCTCATCGGCATGCTGGGCGGCTACGCGGTGTCGTTCATCGTGGTCAGCCGGGTGGTCGGCAGCGGCGCCTGGTTCGGCCTGCCCTGGGGCACCATCGTCATGGCGTCTTTCAGCCTGATGCTGCGCCTGCTGGCCGGCCTGCCGCTGGCCATGCTGTGGCTGAGCCCGCTGATCCTGCTGGTGGTGCTACTGACGGCCTGGTTCCGCCGCTGGGGCTGGGTCATCCTGACGGTGGGACTGGGCCTGGGCAGCTACTTGCTGAAGATGGTTTTCGGCCAGCCTTGGTTGAACCGCATCAGCGGCGACCTGATCAAGGCAGCGGGCCGTTCCTTGATCAACGGCGACCAGGGCGGCTTCGTCGTCAGCAAGGCCTCGCAGGGTGTGGACGCACTGAACCTGCTGCCCACCTGGGCGCTGGAAGACTTCGGCGCGGCACTGCACGCGCTGGCCACGCCGCTGTTCCCTGGCGCGCTGTTGTTTGCCGCCGGTTGCTTCTTCCTGCTGGTGCAGTGGCGCCAGCGCGGGGCCGGTGCGGCGGGTTGACGGCGGTCGAGCGCCCAAGAAAAAAGCGGCCCTTGGGCCGCTTTTTCATGCTCGGACCATCCACTCAGTGATGGCCGCCTTCGAAGAATTGTTCGTCTTCGGTCGAACCCTTCAAGGCGCCCGTCGAGGCATCGCGCTCGATGGTCGTGGTCACCGCGTCGAAGTAACCGGTGCCCACTTCGCGCTGGTGCTTGACGGCGGTGAAGCCGCGCTCGGCCGCTGCGAATTCCTTCTCTTGCAGTTCGACGAAGGCGCTCATGTTGTTGCGCGCGTAGCCGTAGGCCAGGTCGAACATGCTGTAGTTCAGGCTGTGGAAGCCGGCCAGCGTGATGAACTGGAACTTGTAGCCCATGGCGCCCAGTTCACGCTGGAACTTGGCGATGGTGGCGTCGTCCAGGTTTTTGCGCCAGTTGAAGGAAGGGCTGCAGTTGTAGGCCAGCAGCTTGCCCGGGAATTGCGCGCGGATGGCGTCGGCGTAGTCCTTGGCGAACTTCAGGTCGGGCGTGCCGGTTTCGCACCACAGCATGTCCACGTACGGGGCGTAGGCCAGGCCGCGGCTGATGGCCTGATCGATGCCCTTGCGGGTGCGGTAGAAACCTTCGATGGTCCGTTCACCGGTCAGGAAGGGCTTGTCGTTGTCGTCCACGTCGCTGGTCACCAGGTCGGCGGCTTCGGCATCGGTGCGGGCCAGCAGCACGGTGGGCGTGCCCATCACG
Source organism: Betaproteobacteria bacterium (assembly GCA_031424355.1). Lineage (GTDB taxonomy): Bacteria > Pseudomonadota > Gammaproteobacteria > Burkholderiales > Burkholderiaceae_C > Rubrivivax. Next base: position 36,235 of record JANPHI010000201.1, on the reverse strand, counting down.
TCGGCGGCCAGGCGCGCGGCCACCAGCTTGGCGACGTTCTCGCGCGTCGGCACCAGCACCTTGCCGCCCATGTGGCCGCACTTCTTCACGCTGGCCAGCTGGTCTTCGAAGTGCACGCCGGCGGCGCCCGCTTCGATCATGGCTTTCATCAGCTCAAACGCGTTCAGCACGCCGCCGAAACCGGCTTCGGCATCGGCCACGATGGGCGCGAAGTAGTCGATGTCGTTCTTGCCTTCCGACCACTGGATCTGGTCGGCGCGGGCGAAGGTGGCGTTGATCTTCTTGACGACCTTGGGCACCGAGTCCACCGAGTACAGCGACTGGTCGGGGTACATCTCGCCATTGCTGTTGGCGTCACCCGCCACCTGCCAGCCGCTGAGGTAGATGGCCTTCAGGCCGGCCTTGACCTGCTGCATGGCCTGGTTGCCGGTCAGCGCGCCCAGCGTGTTGACGAAGGGTTCGTTGTTCACCAGGTCCCACAGTTTGATGGCGCCGCGCTTGGCCAGCGTGTGGTCCACCTGCAGGCTGCCGCGCAGGCGCACCACGTCGGCGGCGCTGTAGCCGCGCTTGATGCCCTTCCAGCGGGGGTTCACCGCCCAGTCGGTTTCCAGGGCGTCGATCTGTTGTTGGCGGGTCTGTTGGGTCATGAAGTTCTCCAGTTGAAGCGGGTGGTGAAAAAGCGAAGAGTCAACATCGCTAGCGTAGCGCCATCCGCAGGCACTGAGATGACTTATGTCTTATATAAGACAAGAAATGTAACCCATATAAATCAATGACTTGGGTGAAGTTACCGCAATGCGGAACGCTGTTTTCCCATATGGCGGATTTTTGCTGCAGCGCAGCGATCAAGAATTCACTATACGAAATTGCAGTTGCGCCATGCGAAAGTTGCAGCGGCAGGCGACGGCGTACAGTGCGCGAACCGCCCGTCAGCACCCCGGAGCCCGCCATGAACAAAGCCGTCGATCCCGCCTTGATGCAGGCCGCTGAAGCCACAGGCAGCCTGGGCATGGATGCTTACTGGATGCCCTTCACGGCCAACCGCCAGTTCAAGAAGGCACCGCGCCTGCTGGTCCGCGCCGAGGGCATGCACTATTGGGACGTGGACGGCCGGCAGATCCTGGACGGCGTAGCCGGCCTGTGGTGCGTGAACGCCGGCCACGGCCGCCCGCGCATCGTCAAGGCCATCCAGGACCAGGCCGCCGAGATGGACTTCGCACCGCCCTTCCAGATGGGCCACCCGAAAGCCTTCGAACTGGCCGAACGCGTGGCCGCGCTGGCGCCGGCCGGCATGAACAAGGTCTTCTTCGCGAACTCGGGCTCGGAAGCCGTCGACACCGCCTTGAAGATGGCGCTGGCCTACCACCGCGCCCGGGGTGAAGGCACGCGCACCCGCCTGATCGGCCGCGAACGCGGTTACCACGGCGTCAACTTCGGCGGCATCTCGGTGGGCGGCATCGTCACCAACCGCAAGGCTTTCGGGCCGCTGCTGGGCGGCGTGGACCACATCCGCCACACCCACGACCTGGCGCGCAACGCCTACAGCGTGGGCCAGCCGGCGCACGGTGCCGACCTGGCCGACGACCTGGAGCGCCTGGTCGCCCTGCACGACGCCAGCACCATCGCCGCTGTCATCGTCGAACCGGTGGCCGGCAGCACCGGTGTGCTGATCCCGCCCCAGGGCTATCTGCAACGCCTGCGCGACATCTGCGACAAGCACGGCATCCTGCTGATCTTCGACGAGGTCATCACCGGCTTCGGCCGCACCGGCAACCCTTTCGGCGCGCAGACCTTCGGCGTCACGCCCGACCTGATGACCCTGGCCAAGGGCCTGACCAACGGCTGCGTGCCGATGGCCGCTGTGGTGGCGAAGCAGAAGATCCACGACGCCTTCATGACCGGCAGCGAGAACCTCATCGAGTTCTTCCACGGCTACACCTATTCGGCGCACCCGCTGGCCTGTGCGGCCGGCCTGGCCACGCTGGACACCTACGCCGAAGAAGGCTTGCTGACCCGCGCCGCCGAGATGGCCGGCTACTTCGCGCAGGCTGTGCACAGCCTGAAAGGCGAGCCCAACGTCATCGACATCCGCAACATCGGCCTGGTCGCCGGCGTCGAGCTGACGCCCATTGAAGGCGCGCCGACCAAGCGGGCCTTCGGCGTCTTCCTCGACTGCTGGCAGCAGGGCCTGATGCTGCGCAGCACGGGCGACATCCTGGCGCTGTCGCCGCCACTGATCGTGGAACGCAGCCACATCGACCAGATGGTCGAGACCTTGCGGGGCGCGATCCGTCGAGCGGCCTGAGGGCCAGCCCCGGCCGCAGTGCACGGCCTGTCAAAATCACGGGCAACGCCCGCCCCGCCGTCGGGGCCTCCTTTTCGCGACCGCATTCCACCGATGGCACCACCCGTCAGCGCGCCTGCGCAACCGGCGTTCCTGCAGATCCAGGACGTCGTCAAGGACTTCAACGGCCACAAGGCCGTCAACCGCGTCAGCCTCGACATCGCCAAAGGCGAAATCTTCGCCTTGCTGGGTTCGTCCGGCTGCGGCAAGAGCACGCTGCTGCGCATGCTGGCCGGCTTCGAGACGCCGACCTCGGGCCGCATCGTGCTGGACGGCGTGGACCTGGCCGGCCTGCCGCCCTACCAGCGGCCGATGAACATGATGTTCCAGAGCTACGCGCTCTTCCCGCACCTGAGCGTGTGGAAGAACATCGCCTTCGGCCTGGAGCGAGAAGGCCTGCCGAAAGCGCACATCGCCGACCGCGTCGAGGCCATGTTGAAGCTGGTGCAGTTGACGAAGTTCGCGCAGCGCAAGCCGCACCAGCTGTCGGGCGGCCAGCAGCAGCGCGTGGCCCTGGCGCGCAGCCTGGCCAAGCAGCCGCAGATGCTGCTGCTGGATGAACCCCTCGGCGCGCTGGACAAGAAGCTGCGCGAAGAAACGCAGATCGAGCTGGTCAACATCATCGAGCAGGTCGGCGTGACCTGCGTGATGGTCACCCACGACCAGGAAGAAGCCATGACCATGGCCAGCCGCATCGCCATCATGAGCGAAGGCCGGCTGCTGCAGGTGGGCGCGCCGGGCGACATCTACGAAACGCCGAATTCGCGCTTCGTGGCCGACTTCATCGGCAATGTGAACCTGATGGACGGCACGCTGGATGTCGATGCCGACGACCACTGCGTCATCGGCAGCGCCGACTGCCGCCACCGCGTGGGCCATGGCATCACGGGCACGCAAGGCATGGCCGTCACCGTCGCGCTGCGGCCCGAGAAGATCAGCCTCACGAAGGACAAGCCGCCCGGTGATTTCAACCACGTGCGGGGCACGGTGCAGGAGCTGTCCTACTTCGGCAGCCACACCGTCTTCCACCTGCAACTGGCCAGCGGCGCGTCGCTGAAAGTCAGCATGGCCAACACCGAGCGGCAGCGCCAGAACGCGACCTGGGGCGACACCGTTTGGGCCAGCTGGAGCGACAGCGCCCACGTGGTGCTGACGCAGTAACAGCAGACGGCTGACATGAAGCGCGACATCCCCTTCCTCAGCGGTCGCCACCTGGTGATCGCCATCCCCTTTGTCTTCCTGCTGGTCTTGTTCCTGGCGCCCTTCTTCATCGTCGGCAAGATCAGCGTGTCCGAGATGGACGGCATCGCCTTCAAGGATGTGATCAGCTTCGAAGGCGGCGCCATCCACCTGGCGGTGAAGTTCGCCAACTACCTGACGCTGGCGCAAGACGCGCTCTACCTGAACACCTACCTGGCCAGCCTGCGCTACGCCTTGGCGACGACGGTGCTGTGCCTGTGCATCGGCTACCCGTTTGCCTACTTCATGGCCCGCGCGCGGCGCACGGTGCAGCCGGCCTTGCTGATGCTGGTGATGCTGCCCTTCTGGACGTCCTTCCTGCTGCGCGTCTACGCCTGGCGTTCGCTGCTGACCGAGGGCGGCTGGGTGGCCGACGCGGTCGTCGCCAGCGGCTTCGACCAAGTGCTGCTGTCGCTGGGCCTGATCGCCACGCCCGGCCAGCTGATGCACACGCCGTTTTCTCTGGTGCTGGGCATGACCTACACCTACCTGCCCTTCATGATCCTGCCGCTCTACGGCACGCTGTCCAAGATGGACCTGCGCCTGCTGGAAGCCGCGTCCGACCTGGGCGCCACGCCCTGGACCGCCTTCTGGCGCGTGACGGTGCCGCTCAGCCGGGCCGGCATCGTTGCCGGCAGCATGCTGGTTTTCATCCCCTGCGTCGGCGAATACGTCATCCCCGAACTGCTCGGCGGGCCCGAGACGCTGATGATCGGCCGCGTGCTGTGGGACGAGTTCTTCAGCAACAACGACTGGCCGATGGCGTCCACGGTGGCCGTGGTGATGGTGCTGCTGATCATCGTACCTTTGGCCATTTTCAATAAGTACCAGGCCGAGGCTGCGGAGGGCTCAGCGTGAAAGCCGCTGACTTCCACCGCTGGTTCGGCCGTGGCTGGCTGTCGCTGGGCTACCTGTTCCTGTACGTGCCCATCGTCGCGCTGGTGGTGTATTCCTTCAACGACTCGCCCATTCCCAACGTCTGGCGCGGCTTCAGCCTGAAGTGGTACGCCGCACTCGGGGCTGACGACGAATTGATCGCCGGCCTGTGGCTCAGCCTGAAGATTGCCTTCCTGACCGCCTGCGGCTCAGTCGTGCTGGGCACCCTGGCGGCCTTCGCGCTGACGAAATACCGCCGCTTCACCGGCCGCACGCTGTTCAGCGGCATGGTCAACGCGCCGCTGGTGATGCCCGAGGTGGTGGTCGGTTTGTCGCTGCTGTTGATGCTGGTCAGCGTGCAGCGCGCGCTGGGCTTTCCGGAACGCGGGCTGACGACGATCTGGCTCGGTCACCTGCTGCTGGGCACCGCCTACGCCACCGTCGTCATCCAGGCGCGGCTGAAGGAACTGAACCCCCAGCTGGAAGAAGCCGCGATGGACCTGGGCGCGCGGCCGCAGCAGGTGTTCTGGCTGGTGACCCTGCCGATGATCGGGCAGAGCCTCGTTTCCGCCTGGCTGCTGACCTTCACCATCAGCCTGGACGATGTGGTGCTGTCGGCCTTCCTGTCCGGCCCCGGCGCCACGACCATGCCGCTGGTCATCTTCAGCCGGGCGCGGCTGGGCCTGAACCCCAGCGTCAACGCGGTGGCCACACTGATGGTGGGCGTGGTGGCCGTGGGTGTGCTGCTGGCCAGCTACGCCATCGCGCGGGCCGAACGCCAGCGCACGCGCGAGCTGGCAGCGGCCAACCGCGCGTGAGCGGGCTGCTGCCCCCGCGCCCGCGCTCTGGCCCATGCCGGTGAGCGCACCGCGGCCGCCCGCCTGGGCCTATCTGTGCCTCAGCGCCAGCATGGCGCTGGTGGGCTGCTATGTGGGCTTGTCGAAGCTGCTGGTGGCTGTATTCCCCGTGCTGCTGCTGGCCTGGCTGCGCTTCGGCATTGCCGCGGTGGCGATGGCGCACTGGGTGCGCCGCCAGCCGGGTGAAGCGCCGCTGTCGCGACACGACCGCATCCTGCTGTTCTGGGAAAGCTTCCTGGGCAATTTCCTGTTCAGCATCTGCATGCTCTACGGCGTGGCGCTGACGTCGGCGCTGGCGGCCGGCGTGGTCATGGCGGCGATACCGGCGGCGGTGGCGCTGCTGTCGCGCGTGGGCCTGGGCGAGCAGATCCGTCCGCGGGTGGCCGTGGCCATTGCCTGCGCGGCTCTGGGCATCGGGCTGCTGGCGCTGGCCCGCCACAGCGACGCGGCCAGCGCGCCGGCGGGTTCACCGCTGGGCTACGCCCTGCTGGTGGCCGCGGTGTTCTGCGAGGCCAGCTACGTGGTGATTGGCAAGCGTCTGACGGGCAACGTGACACCGCGCCGCATCAGTGCGCTGATCAACCTCTGGGGGCTGGCGCTGGCCACGCCTTTCGGCATCTGGCAGGCCTGGTCTTTCGACTTCGCTGCCGTGCCGCTGGCCGCTTGGGGGCTGCTGACCTTCTACGCCGTGGCCGCCAGCGTGGTCACGGTGTGGCTGTGGATGCAGGGCCTGCGGCAAGTGCCGTCGTCAAGGGCCGGCGTGTTCACCGTGCTGTTGCCGGTGAGTGCGGCGCTGGTAGGCGTGGTGGCGCTGGGCGAATCCTTGGTGCCGGCGCACGTGGCGGCCTTTGCGCTGGCGCTGGCCGGGTTGCTGCTGGCGACCTGGCCGGAACGCCAGACCTGAGCAGACCGACCGAAGGACACACAGCAAGCCTGCGCGCCGCCCGCGATGGGCCCACCCATCAACGGTGAGTCTGGATCAGCCTTCAGGCCTTCAGGCGTTTGCGCAGCAGCAGCCCGCCGAGGCCCACGGCGAACAGCCACGCGCTGACAGGCTCGGGCACGGCCGACACCGAGATGTCGGTCTGGGTGTTGCCGCCTGCGGCGAAACCCGGGTTCAGGACAAAGGTGTCCACGGTGGCGCCTGCCGCCAGCGTGACGGTGAAGATCCAGGCTTTCACGTTGCTGGCGAAGCTGCTTTCAGCTTGCGCCAGCCCGTTGACGTTGACCCCTGCGCGCGAGGCAAAGTTGTTGCCGAATCCGCCGGGCCCGCTGGCCGTGCTGCCGCCCACCGCGATGGTGAACGCGTAGTCACCCGCCGTCGGTGCCGTCCAGCGCACGGCGGGATTGCCCCAGTCTGCTTCCAGCGAAACCTTGCCCGACTGGATACCGTAGTCGGTACCCGCCGCGGTGCGCCGGTAGATGAACGTCTGGCCCGCAGCCGAAACGCCATAGCTGCTGGTGCCCGCGTTCCAGGCCAGCGCGCTGAAACTGCCCGACGGCACCTGGCCGTAGGTCCATGCACCATTGGGGTTGCTGGCTTCGGCGTAGTCGGCAGCCAGGTCCCACGAAGAGGCTGCCGTGGCGGACGCAGCCACCGTGGCGCCAATCAGCAGGCAAGAGAGGGACTTGACGTTCATGCGGAATCCTTGAGGCCTTGAGCGGCGAGGTAGCGTGATCGACGGCGGCGAACCGATCCGTCTGCACTGCCGGATGGCGAGCCAACTTTTATACCCCGACTGCGCAGGTTTTCAACGCCCCGATCCCAGGGGGCTGGCTGTGCATCAAGACCTGGCCGTCTTGCCGTAGCTGGCGAACTTGGCGATGACTTCGGCCATCTGCTCACGGCTCAGCACCGCCGGTTCGCCCACCGCCAGCGCCTTCAGGTAGACCTCGCACAGGCTCTCGATTTCCTGCAGCACTTTCATCGCCTTGGGCAAGGTCGCGCCGCCCGCCACGAGGCCGTGGTTGGCCATCAGGCAGGCGTCGACGTTCGCCATCGCACCCGCCACCGCCTGCGACAGGGCTTCGGTGCCGAACAGGTGGTAGGGCACGCAGGGCACGTGGTCGTTGCCGGCGATGGCCACCATGTAGTGAAAGGCCGGCAGCGCGCGGCGCAAGCAGGCCAGCGCGGCCGCGTGCGTGGAATGGGTGTGCAGCACGGCATGCAGGTCCGGCCGCGCGAGGTAGAGGGCCTGGTGGAAGTGCCATTCGCTGCTGGGCTTCCAGTCGCCGCGCACGCTGCCGTCCCAGCCGCACCAGACCAGGTCTTGCGGGCGCAGGTCGTCGGCGCCCATGCCGGTGGGCGTGATCAGCATGCCGGCCCCGGCGCGCACGCTGAGGTTGCCGGTGCTGCCGCGGTTCATGCCCAACGCGCCCATGCGCTGCACGGCAGCAACGGCTTCGGCGCGGATCAGCGGTGTGCCTTCGAATTTCATCGGGCGGTCTCCATCATGTCGTTTGCATCAAGCGGCGCAAGGCGTCGGCCTCGGCCGCCACGGTGCCGCGCTCGGTGATCAGCCCGGTCACCAGCCTAGCCGGCGTCACGTCGAAGGCCGGGTTGGCGGCTGTCGTGCCCTCTGCCGTCACGCAGACTTCCACCACCTCGCCCGCTGCCGTGCGCCCGCTCAGGTGCGTGACTTCGCGCCCGCTGCGGTCTTCGATGGGGATCTCGGCCACGCCGTCGAACAGGCTCAGGTCCAGCGTGGACGTCGGCATGGCCACATGAAACGGCACGCCGTTGTCGAAGGCGGCCAGCGCCTTCAGGTAGGTGCCGATCTTGTTGCAGACATCGCCGCGCGCCGTCACCCGGTCGCAGCCGACGATGACGATGTCGACCTGCCCGTGCTGCATCAGGTGCCCGCCCGCGTTGTCTGCGATCAGCGTGTGCGGCACGCCGGCCTGCCCCAGTTCCCAGGCCGTCAGGCTGGCGCCCTGGTTGCGCGGGCGCGTCTCGTCCACCCACACGTGCACCGCCAGGCCGGCGGCATGGGCCTGGTAGATGGGCGCGGTGGCGGTGCCCCAATCCACCGTGGCCAGCCAGCCGGCGTTGCAATGGGTCAGCACGTTCACAGCGCCCGGCTTGCCAGCCGCCGACTTTTGAGCCGCCAACGCCTGCAACAGCCCCAGCCCGTGCTGGCCGATGGCGGCGTTGACGGCCACGTCGTCTTCGGCGATGGCGTCGGCCGCGTCCCAGGCCGCTGTGGCGCGCCTCTGCTCCGGCAGCGGGCGAAGCACGCGCAGCATCCGGTTGATCGCCCAGTCCAGGTTCACCGCCGTCGGTCGCGCGGTGCGCAGGACATCGGCCGCCGCTGCCAGCGCGCCGTCCGATGCGTCTTGCCGCATCTGCAGCGCCAGGCCGTAGGCCGCGGTGGCGCCGATCAGCGGCGCGCCGCGCACCCACATGTCGCGGATGGCCGTGAACACCTGTTGCGGTGTGCGCAAGGTTTCCAGCTGCAGGCGGTGCGGCAGCAGGCGCTGGTCGATCACTTCGACAGCGTCGCGCGCTGCCGTGGCGCGCAGCGGGCGCATCGCCACACCGGCCGCCTTCAAGCGGCCGCCCCCAGCACGCGGCCGGCGATGCCGCGCAGCTTTTCGACCATCGCCGGGTCGCGCGCTTCGGGCGACGTGATGAGCGCGTGCTGCAAGGCGCTGCGGCAGGTGCAGGCCAGCGCCTGGGGGTCGGCGGTGATGGCGCCGGCCAGCCCCGCCACCAGCGTGCGCGCGGCCTGGGCATTGCCCAGCAGCACGTGGACGATGGCGTCCACCGTCACCGCGTCGTGGCCGGGGTGCCAGCAGTCGAAGTCGGTGACCATGGAAACCGACGCATAGCAAAGCTCGGCCTCGCGCGCCAGCTTGGCCTCGGGCATGTTGGTCATACCAATGACGCTGGCGTTCCAGCTGCGGTACAGCTGCGACTCGGCCAGCGTCGAGAACTGCGGGCCCTCCATCACCAGGTAGGTGCCGCCGCGTGCATGCGGTACGCCCTGTTGCGCCAACGTGGCCTGCACGTGGTCGCCCAGGCGCGTGCACACCGGCTGCGCCATCGACACGTGGGCCACCAGGCCGGTGCCGAAGAAGGTCTTGTCGCGCGCGAAGCTGCGGTCGATGAATTGATCGACGACGACGAAAGTACCCGGCGGCAGGTCGGCGCGCAGGCCGCCCACGGCCGACAGCGACAGCACATCGGTCACGCCCAGGCTCTTCAGCGCGGCGATGTTGGCGCGGTAGTTCACCTCGGAAGGCGGTATGCGGTGGCCGCGGCCGTGGCGCGGCAGGAAGGCCAGCTCGGCCCAGCCGTTGCCGTGCGCGAGGCGGCCGCGAAAAATCTGGTCCGACGGCGCGCCCCAGGGTGTGTCCACCGTGACCCAGCGCGTGTCGGTCAGGCCAGGCAGGTCGTACAAGCCGCTGCCGCCGATGATGCCCAGGATGGGCGGCGCCGCAGCCGCAGTCGCGGTCGCTGTCGAGGTTGCAGCAGGGGTGGTCATGGCGTCACTCCGATCCGTTGAACAGGGGCCGCGGTCTGCCGGCCGGCGGTGGCCTGCATCGCCGCGCGGGCTGCGCGCTGCGCCACTTCGGGCGGGCCGGCTTTGTACTGGCTGTCGCTCCACACCTGGCGCCAGCGCCGCGCGCCCGGCTGGCCGTTGCGCAAGCCCAGCATGTGGCGCGACGCATGGCCCCAGGGCACACCCACCGCGCTGATGCGGGCCATGTAGGCCACCATCGCGTCTTCGACAGCGTCGATGCCGTCGTTGCGCCCGTCGTCGCTGCGCCCGGCATCACCGAAGAAACGCGCGTCCCAAGCCGCCATCGACCAGGGCTCGTGGTACGCGTGCCGGCCCACCATCACGCCGTCCACGTGGGCCAGGTGTTCGGCCACTTCGTCGGGTGTGTCGATGCCGCCGTTGATGACGATGGTCAGCTGCGGGAAGTCGCGCTTCAAGTCGTGCGCCCAGGTGTGGCGCAGCGGCGGAATCTCGCGGTTTTCCTTCGGGCTCAGGCCCTTCAGCCACGCGTTGCGGGCGTGCACGATGAAGACCTCGCAACCGCCGCGCATGGCCACCGTGCCGACGAAATCGCGCACGAAGGCGTAGCTCTCGGTCTGGTCGATGCCCACGCGGTGTTTCACCGTCACCGGCAGGCTGACCGCGTCGCGCATGGCCTTCACGCAGTCGGCCACCAGTTCGGGCTCGTTCATCAGGCAGGCACCGAAGGCGCCGCGCTGCACGCGTTCACTGGGGCAACCGCAGTTCAGGTTGACCTCGGCGTAGCCCCATTGCGCGGCCAGCTTGGCACAGTGGGCCAGGTCGGCCGGTTCGCTGCCGCCCAGCTGCAGCGCGACGGGGTGCTCATCGGCGTTGAAGTCGAGGTGGCGCGGCACGTCGCCGTGGATCAGCGCGCCGGTGGTCACCATCTCGGTGTACAGCCGCGCACGCTTCGTGATCAGGCGGTGGAAGTGGCGGCAATGGCGGTCGGTCCAATCCATCATGGGCGCCACCGAGAGGCGCCAGGGGCTAATTTGTTGATTTGATTGCACTGATTTCTTCTTGGTCGGCCCACACTTTGCCCGGACGGACGAGGCACAGGTGCTGCTGACAGCGACCCCGTTTGTGCATGTTAATCAATGGGTTGTGAGGGGTGCTCGTGCGACGCCCGGGCGGGTTTGTGGGCCATGTTGCAGTTAGCGGCCTAGCGGCAGCGCCACGGATTTACTGCGGCAACAACAGCCGGGTGCGACAGCACGGGCGCCAACTGTGACGGCAGGGCGCGGTGGTTCATCAGCCGCTGCAGCTTCATCCTGATACCTGCTGTCGGGCAGTCGGGTTGGCGGTCCGTAGGGCGTCTGGCGACCCGTTCCGATCATCCGTCCGGCCTGATTGGGCGCCGTAAGGCGATCAGTTGCGTCGACGAGCATCGGAAGGCAAGTCGCGACTGAGGCTGTGTGAAAACCCCCTCACGATCGCAGCGCGCGATGTCTAGAGTTCATAGGCATATCGAGCGCAGGAGCCGGCATGCCGCGATACATCGAGGGTCAAGACCGAAGCCAGACAGTCTTGCTTCCCGAGTGTCTTGACGACTTCATCGGCCAGGACAACCCGGTCCGCGTCGTCGATGCCTTCGTTGATGAGTTGGACCTGGCCAAGCTGGACTTCGAGAACACGCTGCCCGCCGCAACCGGCCGGCCCTCGTATCACCCATCGGTCCTGCTGAAGATCTACATCTACGGCTACCTCAATCGCGTGCAGTCCAGCCGCCGGCTGGAGACCGAAGCCCGGCGCAACCTGGAACTGATCTGGTTGACTAGCCGGCTGGCGCCGGACTTCAAGACGATCGCCGACTTCCGCAAGGACAACGGCGAAGCGATCCGCAAGGTCTGCCGCGAGTTCATCGTCCTGTGCCGCAAGCTCAAACTGTTCTCCGACGGCATCGTCGCCATTGACGGCAGCAAGTTCAAGGCGGTCAATAACCGCGACAAGAACTTCACCGATCGCAAGCTCGAGGCCCGGATGCAGCAGTTGGAAGAGAGCATTGCGCGCTACCTCGACGAGCTCGACCGCGCGGATCGTCAACCTGCCGCGGTGCTGCCCAGCCGGGTGACCCACCTCAAGCAGAAGATCGTCAAGGTCAAGGAGCAGATGCGGGCGCTGGAAGAGATCGGCAAGCAGCTCAAGGCCAGCGCCGATCAGCAGATCTCCCTGACCGACCCGGACGCGCGCTCGATGGCTACCAGCGGACGCGGCACCGGCACGGTGGGCTACAACGTGCAGACCGCCGTGGACACCAAGCACCACATGATCGTGGCCCACGAGGTGACCAACGTCGGACACGACCGCTCGCAGCTCTCGGCCATGGCGGCCAAGGCCCAGGAAGCCACGGGAGCGCCGGACATGATTGCGCTGGCCGACCGGGGCTACTACGAGGGCCACGAGATCCGCCAATGCGAAGAAGCCGGCATCGCCACGCTGGTACCCAAGCCGCTGACTTCCAACAGCAAGGCCGAAGGGCGCTTCGACAAACGTGACTTCACTTACGACGCGGACAAGAACGAGTACCGCTGCCCGGCAGGTCAGATCGCTATCCACCGGTTCACTGCCGAAGAGCGCGGCAAGACGATGCACAAATACTGGCCCTCAGCATGCCCGAACTGCCCACTGAAGAGCCAATGTACGACCGGTGACTACCGACGCATCAGCCGCTGGGAACACGAGGGCGTGCTGGAAGTCGTCCAGCAACGCCTGGACGAAGCACCGACCGAGGTCGCTCGACTGCGCCGGCAAACCGTGGAACATGTCTTCGGCACGCTCAAGCACTGGATGGGATCGGCGCACTTCCTGACCCGAAGACTGCGCAACGTTGCGACCGAAATGAGCCTTCTCGTACTGGCTTACAACCTCAAGCGTGTGATCAGCATCCTGGGCATTACCGAAACGATGAAGGCGATGAAATTGGTCGGCGCGTAGGCGCGGTGTTATGCGAGAAGGCGGGCGATAGATGTGTCTGGGCCCCGAACCTGGAATATCGCGTCGCAAGGGCCACTGTGGGTCAACAAAGGCGGACGGCGGCGCGCCAGGCATAACGCGCTCCGGAAGCGTGGCCTCCATGAGTTCTCACACGGCCTCGACTCTGAACCGACATCTGCGGCCGTGACCTCGCCGCTCTGAAACGGTAACTTGGATCCGCACCAACTCACCCAAAGGAGTTCCCGCGGCAGCGCGCATGCGCAGGCACGCGGCTCTGCGGGCGATAAAGGCGCGGCGCGCAGCCCGTTTATCCCTGCGGGACCCCCCGGTTTGTGGGGAGCGCTGCCTTAGGGATGAGCCTCGACGCGAGTCTTCAGTGCGTACTGCCAATAGGATCTGCATCGCAGGCTCAATGCGCTCACAAAGGACCCCAGACATGAAGCAGATTTCCAAGACGCTGACGTTGATCGCCGCTGTAGCCACGTTCGCCATCGCACGCACGGCCTCTGCGGAGGTGTTCACCGCGACCTTTAGTGGAACGGTGTCGGGGGGAGGCGATTACACCGGCGTCTTCGGTCCGGCCGGTCGAAGCCTCATCGGCCTGCCGATCTCCACGGTGTTGACCTACGACACTGGGCGTGGAATTACGGCCACCAGCGCAAACGCCGTCAGCCTGACGGGCGGATCGAGCGTCGGCGCGGCACCGTTTCTGGTCGGCACGCGCGTCACGATCGACGGCGTCAGTTTCGATCTACTGGGCGGAACGTCTGAAGAACTGACACTGCGCGCGCCGGCGTACTACCCGGGAACTGGGCGGGGGTTGATATACGGGACTTCGGACTACCAGGCTTATGTACCTAATCCATACGTGCCAGGTGGTGCGCCTGCGCTGCAGGCTCGACACATCCTCAGCTTCAACCTGAGCGCATCCGGCGTGGTGGCGAACCTGACGCAGCCCTTCGTGACGATCCCCTCATCCGGCCTGATGTCGATAGGGCTCATTGCTCACGATTACACGCTGGCTAACACGATCGTTATGCGCGCGGATCCGATCTACACCCCCACCCAAGTCGTGTTTGCCACGGCCGTGCCAGAGCCGCACGCTTGGGCCTTGATGATTACGGGCGTCGGATTCGTCGGTGCATGGAAACGCCGGCGCGGCATCTGCGTTGACAAAAGCCTGCACAGCGTTTGATGGGTGGCCTGTGTGCGGTTCGCCGCCCTGCGGCTGCTGGAACCAGGTTCGGGGTCATATCCAAAATCAAAACTCCACCCTAGACACTTAACTCCGGGGTTGATTGGATTTCGGTCTAGTCGATGTGTGGCAGATCATCGTGAGCGGAGTCAAAGCTGCCCTTAGGGAGCTACCGCTCCTAGCCGCCAAGCGCCTGTCACCAAAGGCAGCATCAGCGCATTGCGAGTGCATCTGCGCCCCGCGCCGCACGCTTCGGGCATTCATGAAGCGCCGAACAGCCGCGCATCCCACACCACAGCTTCTGGCGCACTGGCGGTGATACGGCTGAATTCGGGATGCCGGGGATTGATGAGAACGTTGCCCTCCTTGCGGGCCACGACCGAAGGCACCACCAGCACCGCCGTTCGCAGCTCGCGTATCCAGGTGTCGCCCACCGCTCGGGCCACGAGCAGGTCCGCATGGTCCCAACCGACGGGTAGACGGCCCTCGTCGAGTTGCTCGACGGCGACCGCATCCGCGATGGCGATCTCGACGGCCACATGGGTGCGTGGCACCCGTCCGATGCCGGCATGAGCCAGACATTCCAGCATCGCGCCCGCGTACGAGCGGCTGGCGTAGATGACACCCAGACCCGGTGAATTCCACCGGCCGCCGACCAGCGACGCACCCACCCCGCTGAAGGGGTCGAACCGGCCGTCGGCAATTCGCCATGCCTGCCAGAACTGCGTCGGCTGGCCGGCCGTTCCCTTCGAACTTGCCCTGAGCGGATCGCTACGCCGCGACGCCATGGAACAGCGACCAGAGCAGGTTCTCGACGCGTCGCGCGCCAAGTTCCGTCAGCGCCACCTCGATCGGCCGCTTGCCGCCGAGCATGGCGTGGCCGGTGGACAGAAAGGCCCGCGCGTCGTCGACGCTGTCCCACACGTGCTCTGCCGTGGCGATCACGCGGGCCAGCCGCTCCACCCGCTCGCCTTCCTGCGGCTTCAAGTCCTCACCCCTGCGGTGGAAGGTCGCAGACGGGATCACCCGCTGCATCAGTGCTGCCGCATCGGGTGAGGTGCCATACACGTGGCGCGCCACGGCACCGAGGGAAGCCTTGGGCAGGCCCGCTTCGACCTGTTGGTCAAGTTGCTGGATGGAGGTGACCTTGCGGCGCAGGCCCAGCACCAGGGCGATCTTGCTGGGTTCGACGACGGCTGCGTACATGCAGGACCTCCCAATTGAGAAATTTTAGTTTATCAGATGGAAGAATGGCTGCTTGAGGTCTATGGCCAGTACCTGGCATCGCGCCGTCGGTCCGACCGACTGGAGCCGTGGCGCCAAGCGCATCGCATTCAACGCGGCGTGGTGGCGCCGGTCAGCAGCGCCACCGCAGCCAGGGTGGTCTGCGCCGCGTTCAGCCCCAGCAGGAAGTCCTTGTCCGAGTAGGACGCATACAGGTCCGTCGGCTGGTGCCAGTGCGGGTTCCAGCCGGCGCCGATCTGCATGCCGCGCTCGTTCTCGCGCAGCGATATCGCCGGCACTTCGTTCATGAAGGGCGTCGAATCGGGGTTGGTCATGTGGAAGCCGACGGCGGCCGGGTAGTTCGTCGCGTACTTGTCGTTGGCCGCCCGAAAGGCCCAGGCCAGCTTCGCCGCCGCTTCGGCGTATTTGGCGGTGGACTGGTATTCGATGTTCACGTCGGCTTCGGCGCGCTGGTCTTTCGGCGGCGCGTAGACGGGCTGGCCCTTGGCGTCGAGCACGGGCTTGCCGTTGGCGTCCAGCTTGGCCACCGGCATGCCGTGGTCGAACATCATCATGTCATGCTGGATCATGCCCAGCCACTTCGGTTCGGGGTAGCGCCCCGAGCCCTTCGGCGATTCGACGCCCTGCAGGCCCTTGCGCTGCTCGACATAGGCGCTGGCGCCTTGCAGGCCGGTCTCTTCGTTGTTCCACAAGACGAAGCGGATCGAGCGCTCGGTCTGCACGCCGGGCGCGCTGAAGATGCGCGCCAGTTCCATCACCAGGGCCGTGCCCGAGCCGTCGTCGTTGGCCGCCTCGCCCCAGCCGATGCCGTCCATGTGCGCGCCCACGATGTACATCTCGTCAGGCCGCGTGCTGCCGACCTTGGTGCAGTAGACGTTTTCACGTGGCGACGTGCCTTCGGGCGTGGGTTCGGCATTCAGGGCGCGCAGGCGTTCGTCGGGCTGCGCCATCGGGTCGGTGTTGACGCCCGTGGGGCCGCGTTTGCCGAACAGTGTGCTGCCGCCCTGCCCGGCCGGCCCGCCGGCGCGCGCGGGCTGTGGCGTGCCCGGCGTGCGCCGCGCCGGTTCGGTGTACAGGTACTGCAGGCGTTCGGTGTTGGTGCAGCCGTAGGATTTCAGCTGAGCCTCGATCCAGTCCAGCGCCTTGCGGTTGCGTTCGGTGCCCTGCCGGCGGTCGCCGAAGGCGGTCAGCCCCTTGATGGTGGCCTTGTACTTTTCCAGGTCGAGCTGGCCGACCAGGGTGGACACCGGGTCCGCCGGTGCGGACGGCGGTACCTGGGCGCAGGCCAGCGGGCCGGCACAGGCCAGGACGGCGATGACAGCCAGATACCGGGGGCAGACCGTGGCGGCGTTGGACAGCAGATTCATGTCGTCGGGGGCCTGCAGGCAGGCCAAGCTGGGATAGCCGTCGAGCATAAATGCCCGCGCGTGCCGCCTCAGGGCTCGCCACCCACGACGCGGTCCGGGAAGTTGGCGCCGAAACCGGGCTGGCCGGACTCGCTCATGAACAAGCCTTCGCTCATGAACAGGCCTTCGCCCAGCAGCAGCCCCTCGCTCATGAACAGGCCTTCGCTCATGAACAAACCTTCGCTCATGAACAGCCCCTCGCTCATGAACAAGCCTTCGCTCATGAACAGGCCGCTGCCGTTGGCCAGCCAGGCCGACAGCGTTGCCGTCGGCATGAAGGCGCCGGTTCGGCGGAACAGCGAACTCGGACCGGCCAGCGGTGTCGCCCAGATCACGCCCGGGCCCAGCAGACTTTGGTAGCCGGGCGCCGGCGCCTCGGTGATGGACCGCACGTAGGTGTTGCGCGGCGTCAAGAGCGTCAGCAGCGTGGGCGCCCAGTACTTCACCGTGATCTTGCGGGTGACCGGGCCGGCCCACACCAGGCGTGGGTCGTAGAGGGGCTGGAACTGGGTGAACAGGGCATCACCGCTGACCAGCTGCCGGCCGCCGGCGTAGGCGATGCGGCTCCAGGCGAAGGTTTCGCCGTTCAGGGTGCTGGACGGCGCCGGCAGGCTGCCCGGCCGGGCCAGCAGGTTGTCGCCCGACCGCAGCGTGCCGGCTTCGACGGCGCTGGCGATGTCGGTGCGCAAGGCCCGCGCCAGCCGCACCGCGCCGTCGACGTTCAACAGCCCCGCGCCCTGTTGCAGCAGGTTGGCGCCGGCTATCGGCTGCGCGCTGTACTGCAAGATGGCCTTGATCAGCGGCGGCGTCAGGCCCGGGTTGGCCTGCAGCATCAGGGCCACCGTGCCGGCCACCGCCGGTGCCGCCACCGAGGTGCCGCTGAGGTTGATGAGTTGCCGGCGCCGCGACTGTTGGGTCGAACTGCCGTACTCCGCGCTCAGGTCCGGGTAGGTCCGGCCCAGGTAGCTCCAGTTGCGGCCGTCGCCCACGCGGTCGGAAGCCAGCGCACCCACGATGCGGTTGCCTGGCGCCACCAGATCGGGCTTCAGCAGGTTGTCGTTGCGGCGCACGCCGTTCGCATCGACAAAGGTGCCGCGCGTGGGCCCCCGTGAGCTGAAGTAGTTCACGCTGTCGTCACGGCGCGTCGAAGTGCGCTGGGTGTTCACCGAACCCACGGTGATGACCGAGGGTTCATGGCCGGGCGCGCTGATGGTGCCGTAGTGCTCGCTGCCATCGGCGGCTTTGCCGAAGTTGCCCGCAGCCACCACCACCGTGATGCCCGCTGCGGTGGCGCTGCGCACGGCGCGCGCCAGGGGGTCGGTCTGCCAGCTTTCGGTCGAATCGGCCGCCAGGCTCAGGTTCATGACCCGGATGTTGTATTCCCTGGCGTGGTAGATCACCCAGTCGATGCCCGCCAGCACGTCGCTGAGCTGACCGTAGCCGTTGCCGTCCAGCACCTTCACGTCGTAGAGCGACGCGCCCGGCGCCAGGCCGGAAGAATCGTTGCTCTGGTAGGCGCCACGGCCGGCGGCCACGCTGGCCACGTGGGTGCCGTGGCCGAACAGGTCGTTGCGGTCGGCCCGGTCGGCGCTGATCTTCAGTTCGAAGGCGGCCATCGACAGGCTGCCCGGGTAGAGCGCGGCCGATGCGTCGACACCGGCCGTCCAGTCCCAGGCGCCCACGGCGTTGGCATCACCCACTTTCTGGAAGTCCACCGCCTGGCGCACGCGCGAGGTCACGCCGTCGGCGGCGCTCATGTTTTGGTGGCTCCAGGCTATGCCGGAATCGAGCACGGCGATGCCCACGCCCGAGCCGTCCAGCCCGGTGTAGTTGCCGGCACTGCCGCTGTAGGTGCGCAGGTTCAAGGCGCCGGTGACGCGTTCCAGGGTGCTGGCCGTGCGGGCCGTCAGCCGGTTGGGCGAAATGCCTTGCACGTCGGCGCGGGCGGCCAGCGCGTTGACCTGATTGGCCGGCACCATGGCCGACAGCGCCGCCACCGACACATAGCGGAAATAGACGGCACCGCCGCGGGCCAGCACGTCAGCGCGCAGGTCGGCCAGGTCCGGGTCTTCGCTGTTGCTGATGATCAGCACCTTGACCATACGTTTGCCGAACACGTCCCGGGCCCAGTTCAAGCTGGGCGTGCGGGTGGCGCTGATGACGTCGCGCAAGTCTTTCGCCACCTTCGACGGCAGGGTTTGCGCGTGCAGCGGGGTCAAGGCCAGCGCCAGCAGCAGGACGGTCAGCAAGCGCTGCAGGGGGCCAAGGAACGGCCGCTCTGCAAACGAAAAATGGGGGGGCATGAAGGACTCCAGCAGGCAATCAAAGGAAGGTCGGTGAGCCGTCACGGCGCAATCGCGGGGCGGTCATGGGGTGGTCAAGGGGCGTGGGCGGACAGGTCCAGGGCCTGCACCTGCAGCATCAGGCAGGGCTTGCCGGCATGGCCCGCGCCGTGTGCGGCGGGGCCGCTGAAAAAACTGCACAGCGCCCGCACGCGTTGCACCCGGCCACCGGCGCCGAGCAGCCGCAGTTCCTGGCTGAAATCCTCGAACTCGACGTCGTGCGCGGTGCGCAGGCGCGAGACGAAAACCAGGCGGTCGTCGGCATGCAGCAGGCCGGCGAAGGCCAGGCCGGCCAGGTCTTCGGGGCGCCGTTCCAGCAGGTGGCCGACGGCCTCGTTGGCTTCGATGACGCAGCCGTCCAGGTCCAGCAGCAGCATGCCGATGGCGGCGTAGGTGAAGGCGCCCAGAAAGCGGCGTTCGCTCAGCTGCAGGTCGCGTGCATGGCGCGCCGCGGCATCGGCTTCCCGCTGCTGCATGGCCGCTTCGCGGCTGGCTACTTCGGCCAGCGCGGCGCGCATCGCCTGCTGCGCTTCTTGCTGCCGGTGGAAAAAGTGCAGGACGAGCAGGAGCATCACCACCAGGGGCACGGTGACCGCGAACACGCCCGTGCCGGCGCGCTGGTAAGCCAGGAAGAGCAGCGTCGCGAACACGGCACTGCCGGCGAAGGCCAGGCCGACCCAGCGGAAGGCACCCAGCAGGTCGCCCAGCTGCAACAGGTGTTCGCCCCGCCGCAGCCGCGCGGTACCGCCGATCAAGGTGGCGCTGAAGACGAAGTAGACCAGCCCGAGGGCCAGCGCCAGGGCCAGCAAGGCCACGTCGCCCATCCTGCCCGTCGCACCCACAGCGCCACCATCGGCCCACGCCATGCGGCCGACGTTGAAAAGCTGACCGGCGGCGAACATGGCCAACGTGGCCATGGCCGGGCTGCCGATGCGGCTGGTCCAGCGCTTGGACGAACGCCAGGACCCCAGCGCCGCTTCGCCGGCCGCCAGCACGGTGGCTGCCGCCGGGCCCAGCAGCAGCAGCACCAGAAAGATCGTCAGTTCGCCCACGCCGAAGGACAAGCGCGTGCCCGGCACCCGCACCGGGAACAGCCCGCCGGCCATCGCGAAGGCCATGCCGGCCAGCACCTGCAAGATGGCCGGTGCGGGCATGGACAAGACTTGCCACAGGCACCACAACAGCAGGCAGCCGCCCACGCTGACGGCCGACCACCAGTACACGGTGGCGGCGGCGTTGTAGTCGGGCATCAGCGCCGCGTGCAGTCGGCGCCACCACGGCAGCGGTCGGTCAGCCCGATCACTCGGCGTCATGAAAGGGCGCTCATTTTTGGCAGATGGCCGATGGTGGCACACCGCGTATACCGCGCGCACCGGCCAGCCCACCGGTTTCAGGGGGGCGCTGAAGGCCAGCGTGAAGCCTGCCACGGCAGCGCCATCGCGCACCCGTTCCGGCCCACCGCAGCAGGGCTGTCGCGCGCCGGGCCTGGGGATAATCGGGACGAGGTCGCCACCCACGGTCTGTGGCCCCATTCGACGACCCCCATGCCTGCGTTCCCACCCCTCTCCGACAGCGCCCTGGTCCACGGGCAGCCGGGCCGCGCCCGGCGGCGTTGGGTCGGTGTGCTGGGGCTGGTGGCCGCCGTCGTCAGCGGGCTGGCCTGCGCGGTCTGTTTCTCGGGGCTGTGGCCGGCGGTGCAGGTCGGCCAGGGCCTGCCGCCCTGGCAGCGCTGGGCTGGGTTCGCGCTGGTGCTGCTGGGGCCGCTGGGCCTGGCTGGTTTTGCCGCCTTGCACGGCTGGCGTGACGTCGCCCCTGCCGCTGAAGAACAGCCGGCCGGCGTGAAGCACGACAGCGAACGACGGACCGGCGTCGCCGCTGCGGCGCCAGCGGACGGCGACGGCGGCCACCTGCAGGAAACCATCGTGCAGCTGCGCGAACTGCTGGTGTTGGCAGAAGGTGAGAAGTGGCACTTCGGCCAGGCCATCCATGACGAACTGGGCCAGCGCCTGTCGGGCATGGCTTATTTCGCCAAGGCCCTGCAGCGCAAACTGCAAAAGGCGCAGCGGGCCGAATCGGCCGACGCCGGCTGGCTGACCGACCTGGCCAATGAATCGATGGCCGTGGCGCGCGGCCTGGCGCGGGGCCTGCTGCCGGTGGGCACCGACGACCCGGGCGGCCTGGGCGCCGCACTGGCCGAACTGTGCGAGCGCGCCGGCAAGACCTTCGGCATCGCCTGCACGCTGCACGTCGACGACGCCTTCGACGCCGGCGGCGCGGCCCAGGCCAGCCACCTGTACCACGCCATCCAGGAACTGGTCACCAATGCCGTCAAGCACGGCAAGTCGCGCGCGGTGCACGTCAGCCTGGACACCGGGCCCGACCGCCAGCGCGCCACCGTGCGCAACGACGGCCTGCCCCTGGCGGATGCGCCCGAGCGCCTCGGCCTGGGCAGCGGCATGGGCCTGCGTGGCGTGCGCAGCCGCGCGGCGTATCTGGGCGCGCCCTTCACGCTGGTCAACGAGCCCCAGGGCACGGTGCTGGCCACCATCGAACTGCCGCTTGCGGGTAGGCTGCGGGACCAACCGCCATGAACCCCAGCGCCCCACACCCCGTTGATCTGCTGATCCTGGACGACCACGCCATCGTCCGGCAGGGCGTGACGCTGCTGCTGCAGCAGCACGACTGGATCACCCGCTGCCGGGGCGCCGCCAGCATCGAAGAAGCCGTCCAGCTGATGGCAGCCGCGCCGGCCAACGCCGCCGTGGTGGACCTGTCGCTGAAGCGGCAAAGCGGCTTCAGCGCCATCGAACAGCTGCTGCAGCGCTGGCCCGGCCTGCCCATCGTGGTGCTGAGCATGCATGCCGACGCCATCCACTGCCACCGCGCCTTGCAGCGCGGCGCCCTGTGCTTCGTGGCCAAGGACGACGCCAGCGACGAACTGGCCCAGGCGTTGCAGCACGCCATGGCCGGCGAGCGCTACCTGAGCAGTTCGGTGCGCGCGCTGCGCATTGGCGAAGACACCCGCGCCAACCACATCCCGTCGCTCAGCCTGGACGGTGAACTGCCGCAGCTGACCAAGCGCGAACGCGAGGTGCTGGTGCTGGTGGGCCGTGGCCATTCGGCGGCGCAGGCGGCGGCCGAGCTGGGGCGCAGCGTGAAGACGGTGGAATCGCACCGCACCAACCTGCGCGAAAAGCTGGGCCTGAAGAACAACCGGCAGCTGCTGCAGTTCTCGGCGCGCTGGATCCAGTTCGACGACCCCGACTGAGCCGGGCGCTTCTAAGCCGAAACCTGAGTCGCTCCGGGCGACAGCCCGCCGCTGCGTTCAGGCAGCCTGCCGCCTAAGCCCATGAATCCACTCGGCATTTCGTGCCGGGTACGGGGATTGCGGTTTACCGCCACCAAAGGGGTGCAGCGGTGAAGGCGATCGGGACGGCGATGCGAAAGGGGATGGTGGCGGTGGCCGGGTGGCCCCTGGCCACGGCGGCAGCACCGCAGCACCACGTCGCGGCTTTCGACATCAGCAGCCCGCTGGGCCCCGTCTGGGCCTGGACCTTGTGCGGTGCTACGGCCCTGCTCTTCCTGCTGCTGACGCTGTACACGCTGCGGCACTACCTGTTTTCGCTGAACCGGCTGTTCGCGGCACAGCGCCACCCCTATTCGACCATCGTCAGCGCGAACTGGCCCCGCGTGACGGTTCTGGTGGCGGCGCACAACGAAGAAGCCGTCATCGCCGACTGCCTGGAAAACCTGATGGCCGTGGACTACCCACGCGACCGCATGGTGGTCATGCCGGTGAACGACCGTTCCAGCGACCGCACGCGCGAAGTCATCGACGCCGTGATCGCGAAATACCCCGACCGCATCCGCCCCTTTCACCGCGTCGGCGGCAAGCCCGGCAAGGCCGCGGCGCTGAAGGAAGCCACCGCGTTGGTGGACACCGAATTCATCATCGTGTTCGACGCCGACTACCTGCCCTCGCGCGGGCTGATCCGGCGTTTGATGGCGCCTTTCTTCGACCCCGAAGTGGGCGCCGTGATGGGTCGCGTGGTGCCGCAGAACGTGGGCGCCAATCTGTTGACGCGGCTGCTCGACCTGGAACGTTCGGGCGGCTACCAGGTCGACCAGCAGGCGCGCATGAACCTGGGCCTGATGCCGCAGTACGGCGGCACCGTGGGCGGCATCCGCATCAAGGCGCTGGAAGCCGCCGGGGGCTGGCATGACGACGTGCTGGCCGAAGACACCGACCTGACCTACCGGCTGCGCCTGCACGGCTGGTTGACGGTCTACAGCAACCGCAGCGAGTGCTACGAAGAAGTGCCGCAAAGCTGGGCCGTGCGCGTGCGGCAGATCAAGCGCTGGTCCAAGGGCCACAACCAGGCCCTGGTGCGCCACAGCCTGCCCTTGCTGCGCAAGCCCGACATCCCCTGGGCCGAACGCGCCGACGGCCTGCTGCTGCTGGGCGTGTACCTGATGTCGCCGCTGCTCATCGTGGGCTGGCTGCTCAGCGCCTTGATGTACTACACGCTGACCGTGGACGTGGCCGCGCCCGCGCTGCTGCTGCTGGCCCTGATGTGCCACAGCGCCATGGGCAATTTCGCGGCCTTCTTCGAGATCGCCGCCGCCGTCCACCTCGACCGTTCGCACCGCCGGCTGCGGCTGCTGGCCTTCAACTGGCTGGGTTTCGTGGTCAGTGCCACGGCCATCGCCCGTTCGGTCATCGACCAGGCCCTGCTCGACCGGCTGCCCGGCAAGGGCTTCCACTGGGACAAGACCGTGCGTTACCGCAGCAGCCCTGCTGGCCTGCTGGCGCCACCGGTCACATCGGCCGCATCGGCCGCGCGGCCATGAGCTGGCTGCTGCTGTTCACGTTAACCGCGCTGGTGGTGCTGCTGCCCATGCTGCCGGCGTGGCTGGAATGGCGCTGGCCGAGCGACGTGACGCCGCTGCACATCGACAAGGACGACGCGCTCGACCCGCCCTTCCTGGCGCGGTCTTTTGCGCTGGGCCTGAGCACCGCCCTGGCCTTGGGCAAGAGCCACCTCGGCCGTTCGCCGCTGGTCAGCCTCAGCAGCCCGCCGCCCGGTGCGCCCTGGCCGCTGGACGCGCGTGAAACCGCCGCAGCGGCCAGCCACAAGGTGTGGGACGTGCAGGGCAACGCCGAATTGCCTAGCGGCACCGCCTTCCTCGGCGAAGTCGCGTCGCGGGCGTCCTTGCGCGCCGCGCCCGGCGGGCTGTACCGCGCGCTGTGGGCCCGCGACCAGCTGTTCCTGCCGGGCGGTTGCACCGTGCTGCGCTGGGCGCACGCCACGCAGCTGGACGTCGGGCCGTCCTGCGATCTGGCCGGCCGCATCAGTGCCGACGCCGTCATCAGCCTGGCGCACGGCACGCGCTTCGTGCTCTTGCATGCACCCGTGCTGCGTTTCGCCCCCGGGCGCACGCACCGGCCTGCCGACGCCGTGGCCGCACCCGAAGCCGTGCCGGCCCGCGCCGGCCTGGGGCTGCCGGCCGCCGTGGTCTGGCACGACGCCTCGGCACGCGGCCGCTGCGAGACGGCGCTGGACATCGAAGGCGGCCGCAACTGGTCGGGCGACCTGGTCTGCGGCGCCGACCTGCACGTGGGCGACGGCTGCCAGGTGCAAGGCAGCCTCAAGGCCCACGGCCGGCTGACCCTGGGCGCGGGCTGCCGGGTGCACGGCAGCCTGGTGGCCAGCGGTCCGATCACGCTGGGTGCGGGCTGCACGGTGCAGGGTTCGGTGGTGTCCGAGACTTCGGTGGCGCTGGGCGCGGCCTGCGTCATCGGCCTGCCCGGCCTGCCCTGCACGGTGGCGGCGCCCTATGTGGAAGTGGGAGGCCAGGTCGTCGCGCATGGCACGGTCTGGGCCAGCGTGGAAGGCTTTTGCAACACGGCCGAGGCCTCGGTGCCGGCAGCGCCTGCCGCAGCGTCGATGCCGCCGATGTCGCCGATCTCGTCGATATCGCCAGACGCGGCGCCTGCAGCCCCGGCACTGGCGCCTTCGCTGGCGTCTTCGCTGGCGCCAGCGCCCTCGCCTTCGCCCGCCACCGCGCCCGCGCAGGCGGCCACCGCGTGAGCCCCGCCCTGCCCCGCTCGGTGTGGTGGCGCCGCACGGCCGTCGCGCTGGCGCTGGCCGTGCCTGCGGCCTTGCTGGCGCTGCCGTGGCCCTGGGGGGCCACCGCCGCAGGGGGCACCGCGCCCACGCACCTGACGCTGCTGCTGCCCGACGGCGCACCGCCCGACAGCGTGCAGGTGCAGGCCTGGCAGGCTGCCGCCGAAGAAACCGGCTTCCTGCTGGACGTGCAAAGCGCCTCGCAGCTGATGCGCGAGGGCCGGCCGGCCGCCGCCACGGTGCTCGTCGTGCCCGACGGCGTGCACCAGCGCATGAACGACGCCCTGGTGGCCCACATCGAGCGCCTCGTGCAGCAGGGCGCGCAGCTGATGCTGGTGCACGACGCCGGCACCGCCACGCTGGACGGCCGCTACCACCCCACGGGCTCGCGCCTGTCGGCGCTGGCCGGCGTGCGCTACGCCCTGTACGGCGAGTGGGGGCCCGACATGCTCACCGAGCAGGTGGCCTGGGTCGATGCGGCCGCCGTGCCGCTGCTGCAGATACCGCCCGGCAAGCTGATGCGCGAAGGCCTGGACAGCCCGCTGACCAGCGCCCAGGCCGTGCCCCTGGCCAGCGAAGACCTGGCGCTGGTCAGCTACCACTACGGCCGGCTGCACTACCCCGGCTTCAAGACCGCCGGCACCTTCGACGGCCAGCGCCTGATGCACGGCGCCGGCAACAACCTGATCGCCGGCGTGCACCGCGTGGGCGCCGGCCAGGTGCTGTTCGTCAACCTGCCGCTGACCTACCTGAAGCTGCGCACCGACGGCCTCTTGCTGCACGCCTTTTTGCGCTACTTCGCGCAAGACCTCGTGGGGCTGCCGCAACTGGCGCCGATGGCCAAAGGCCAGGGCGCGCTGATCATGAACTGGCACATCGACTCGGCCTCGGCGGTACCGGCGATGGAGCAGCTCAAGGGCCTGGGCGCCTTCGAGCAAGGGCCGTATTCGGTGCACATCACCGCCGGCCCCGATGTCGATGTGCCGGGCGACGGCCTGGGCATGGACCTGGCCCGCAACGCCACCATGCAGGCCTGGGTGAAATTCTTCGTCAGCCGGGGCGACGAGGTGGGCAGCCACGGCGGCTGGATCCACAACGAATTCGGGCGCCTCATCGCCACGCAGAACCGCGCGCAGTCGGCCTCGATGATCGAACGCAACACGCAGGTCGTCAGCCGGGCCAGCGGCCTGCCGGTGCGCGAGTACTCGGCGCCCACCGGCAGCCACCCGGCCTGGGTCACGCCCTGGTTGCGTGAACACGGCGTGCTGGCCTACTACTTCACCGGCGACATCGGCATGCCGCCCACGCGCAGCTTCCAGGACGGCCAGCCCGGGCAGCGCGACGTGTGGGCCTTTCCGGTGCTGAGCCACGGCCGCCAGGCGGCGTTTGAAGAAGCCGGCGCGCAGCACGTGCCCGAGGCCGATCTGGCGGCTTGGCTGAAAGACGTGGCCGACTTCTGCGCCAACGCGCGCACGGTGCGCCTGGTGTATTTCCACCCGCCCGGCGTCACCCTGTTCCCGCAGGCTTTCGCCGCCTGGCTGCGCCACACGCGGGGCCTGCTGGACAGCGGCCGGCTGCACTGGACCACCATGGCCCAGCACGCCCATTTCGCCAACCGCCGCCTGCAGACGCGGTGGCACCTGGAGCCGCGCAGCGAGCCGGCCGGTTCGCCAGGCAGCGGCGCCGACAAGGCGCCGCCAGCCTGGCGCCTGGTGGCCGACCACCCGGTCTCGCTGGACGAATTGACCTGGCTGTTGCCCGCCGACCGCTACACCCAGCCGCAGGTGCTGCAAGGCCAGGCGCAGGTGCAGCGCGACGGCCCCTTTTGGCGCGTCACCGCCGGGCCCGGGCTGCATCTGGCTCTCGGTCTGGCAGCGGTCGGCACGGCCCTGTCGCCCAGCACCCCACCCACCCCTTCGAAGGAGTCCTTGTGACCACGCCCCCAGCCGCCACGCACCGAGCGCCCGTGTTGATTTCGGTCGGCACGCGGCCCGAGATCATCAAGATGGCGCCGCTGTACGCCGAACTGTCGCGCCGCGGCGTGCCTGTCGAGTGGGCCCACACGCGGCAGCACCGTGAGATGGCCGACACCCTGTACGGCTTCTTCGGCATCCGGCCGCAGCACGAAATTGAACTGCAGCGCCGCCACGGGGGCCTGGCCCACCTGAATGCGCTGCTGCTGGAGGGCCTGGGCGCGCTGTACGAGGAAGTGCGTCCCTGCGCCGTGCTGGTCCATGGCGACACCAGCAGCACGCTGGCGTCGGCCCAGGCGGCCTTCTACCTGGACATCCCCATCGGCCACGTCGAAGCCGGGCTGCGCACCTTCAACGCCCGCGAACCCTTCCCCGAAGAAAAGAACCGCGAGCTGACGGCCCGCCTGGCGCGCTGGCACTTCGCGCCCACCGCCGGTGCAGCCGGCAACCTGCAGCGCGAAGGCATCGCCGACGCCGCGGTGCACCAGGTGGGCAACACCGCCGTCGACGCCGCGCTGGGCAGTTGCGCCCGCCTGGAAGCGCTGATGGCGCAGGGCCAGGCCGTGCTGCCGCCCGAGATTGCCGCGCTGCGCAGCCGGCTGCAGCGCCAGCCGCTGCGCCTGATCACCGTCACCGCGCACCGCCGCGAGAACTGGGACACCGGCATCCGCGACACGGCACGCGCGGTGGCCCAGCTGCTCATCAGCCACCCCGACCTGGCGGTGGTCTGGCCGGTGCACGGCAACCCGGCGGTCAGCGACATCGTGCACGCCGAGCTGGGCGCGCTGGCCAGCGCCCTGCAGGGCCGGCTGACGCTGTGCCCGCCGCTGGACTACCCGGCCATGCTGTGGTGCCTGCTGCACAGCAGCCTGGCGCTGACCGATTCCGGTGGCATCCAGGAAGAAGGCGCCGCGCTGTCCACGCCCGTGCTCGTGCTGCGCAACACCACCGAGCGGCCCGAACTCATCGAAGCCGGCGCGGGCCTGCTGGTGGGCACCGTCCAGACACACATCGTGGAGGTGGTCAGCCGCCTGCTGGCCGACGCCCCGGCGCTGGCGCGCATGCGCGACGCCCGCAATCCTTTCGGCGACGGCAGCACCTCGGTGCGCATCTCCGACGTCCTGCAGCGCGACCTGGGTCTTTGAATGAAAACGATGAATCTGGCCCACCGATGGCTGCCCCGGCCTGTTGCCCTTGCTGTC
Source organism: Betaproteobacteria bacterium (assembly GCA_031424355.1). Taxonomy (GTDB): domain Bacteria; phylum Pseudomonadota; class Gammaproteobacteria; order Burkholderiales; family Burkholderiaceae_C; genus Rubrivivax. Next base: position 7,968 of record JANPHI010000201.1, on the reverse strand, counting down.
TCGCTGGCCGTCCTGTGCACGGGCGTGGTGGCGCAAACGGCGGCCGAAGCGCCGCCACCGCGCGCGCTGGCGATGAGCCTCAGCCAGGGCCGGCTCACCGCCGGCCTGCCCGACGCCCGGGCCGCCAACCTGCGCGGCACCTGGGTCTTGGCCGACGGCCAGGTGGCCGGCTTCGAAGCCCTGGACGAAACCAAGTTCGGTGCCCACGGCGGCGTGCTGGCGGGCAACTACACCCGCAGCTTCGGCCCCGACTGGTACGCCACCGCCACGCTGGCCCTGGGCCACGGCGGCCCCAACTGGGCGCGGCAACGGGTGGACCTGGACGTGGCCACCAAATGGGGCGCCGCGCGCGCCATCGTCACCCACCTGGCCGTGAACGGCGCCACCTACGACAACGACCGCAGCGACCGCGGTGTGCGCGCTTCGGTGGTGGCCTACCTGCCCGGCGCGCTGGTGCTGGAAGGCGGCATCCTGCTCAACGTCAGCAGCCCCGGGGCTGTGGCCTCGCACATGCCCTATGCCAGCCTGACCTGGGGCCGCGAAGGCGCGCAGGTCGTGAGCCTGCGCGTCAGCAGCGGCACCGAGGCCTACCAGGCGCTGGGTGCCAGCCAACAGCTGGTGGACTTCCACAGCGACAGCCTGGCCCTGGGCTGGCGCTGCTGGGTGGCCCCGCGCTGGGGCTTCGTGCTCAATGCCGAGCAGTACCGCAACCCGACCTACCAGCGCCGCACCGCCGGCGCCGGGCTGCTGGTGCAGTTTTGAAGATGTCGGCGCGGGCGCGCCACGGTCATCTGCGCCACCTGCACCGCCAGGGGCACCGGGGCGGCGAGATCCTGACGCACCGCGCCATCCGCAGCCTGGCCTTGCCGCGCGGGCGCCTGTTCGGCGGTGCCCTGCTGGCCCTGGCCTTCACCGGCCTGCTGGCGCTGCTGCAACCCGCCGTGGCCCTGCTGTGGGCCGACCAGCTGGCGGCCTGGATGACGGCCTTGAACCTTCCCGGCCACGTCACGCCAGCCATGGCGGGTGACGGCAACCTGATCCTGCTGCCGGTGCCGCGCTTCGACCTGCCGGCGCGCGACCTGTCGCTGTCGGGCGTGGCCGCGCACGGCCTGGCGGTGGTGGCGCTGTGGGTGGGGGCCGGCTGGTTGCCCGACGCGGCCAAACCCGGCGCTTTCGTCCTGCGTTTCGGGGCCTTGGTCCACGGCAGCGCGGTGCTGTATTTCGCGGGCTGGCCGGCGAGCTTTCCGCATGCGCTGTCGGGGCACATCGCCGGAGGCTTGCGCCAGGCCTGGGCGCTGATGCTGATCACGCCCTGGCTGCACCTCGCCACCTACTACCTGTTCCCGTTTCCGGTCTGGCAGCGGGTGGCGCTGACCGCCATCACGCTGCTCTTCATCGCGGTGCTGGCGCCGCTGCAGTACGCCAGCCACATGGCCTTGCTGCACGCCGCCGGGCCCATCCTGATGCCGCTGCTCTACCTGCTGTTCGGCCTGATGGTGCCGGTGCTGGGCCTGGTGGCGCTGTACGGCTGGGCGATGAGTTGGTGCCCGCCGGCACCCGACGGGCAGGCCGCTTGATGGCCGCGCTGCGCAGCCCTGCACGCTGGCTCGGTGCGCCCGCCCTGCTGCCGCTGTTGCTGGCCCTGGCCACCCAGCCGGCACCCGCCGCCCCGCCCCTGGCCGACAGCCGCTGCGCCACCGGCGACCTGGTGGACGCGGCCTTTCGCGATGCCGCCCTGGCGGCGCTGGACCGCCTGCGCGTGCGCGCCCCGGGCGGCGCCGCCGACGGCGCGGTGCGCAGCCACCACTCGGCCGGCTTCGTCGATGCACAGGCGCAGGCCTGGCACCAGGTGTCGGCCTACCAGGTCAACCTGGGCCTGATCGGCGCGCTGCGCGTGTCGCCGGCGGTGTTGCCGATGGTGGAAGACTGGCTGCAGTGGCAGGCCCGGCACATCGCGCCCACCGGTGCCCAGCGGGGCGTGGTGCTGGACCACTGGGTGCGCGCCGGCACCCTGGCGGAATCCACCTGCCCGCCGGGCATCGAAGCGCGCTTGTGCGGGCACGTCGACGCCTACGACAGCACGGCCGCTTCCACGCTGCTGATGGCCGACGCCTACCACCGCCACGGCGGCCGCACGGCGCTGTTGCGCGAACCGGCGATGCGGGCTGCGCTGGAAGCCGCCGCCGCCATGCTGGGTGAACTGACCACCGCCGAAGGCCTGACGCTGGCCATGCCCGGCCACCGCGTGGCCTACACGATGGACGCGGTGGAAGTCATCGCGGGCTGGCGGGCCTGGTCGCGGCTGCAACGCGACGTGTATGCCGAGCCCGCCGCCGCCGTCAACACGCTGGACCGCGCCGGCCGGGCGCAGGCCGCGCTGGATGCCCGGCTGTGGGACGGCGCGCGCGGCCGCTGGCGCGTGATTGCCGATGGTCTGGCGGACGGCGGTTCGTATGGTGGTGCGGATGGCAGTTCGGACGGCGCTGCCGATGCTGCTGCGCCGCAGCGCGGTCGTTGGTACCCCGACACCGTGGCCCAGGCCTGGCCGCTGTTGTGGGGCCACCTGCCCGCGCGGCGCCTGCGCGATGGCGCCGCCTGGCAACGGGCGATCGCACCCTGGCAGCTGCCGCGCTCGCACTGGGCCGACCGCGTGGCCGACCCGGCCGGCTTCCTGTGGCCGGCCGCTGCCGTGGCCGCTTTTTGCAGCGGCGACACGCCCGCTGCGCAGCGCTGGGTGGCCCGCACCCGGCAGCGCTGGATGAACCCGCAAGACCCTTTCGCCTGGCCCTTCCAGGTCGGCGATCTGCTGTGGCTGCTGTGGCTGGCCGAACCGGCCCTGTCACCGCCGCAGCCCGGCTGATGAACCGCTTTTTTCCACTGTTGCTCAAGACGCCCAGGAGGCACCGCATGAACGTCCAGAACCATCCCCATCGCCTGCGCCGCATCGCCGCGCGGGCCATCCTGCCACTGGCTGTGAGCCTGGCCACCGCCAGCGCGTTCGCCGCCGCGCCGCGCGACAAGCTCTACCTGCTGGTGCCCGACAAGACGGCCGCCACCGTCGGCAGCTGGCAGGTCAAGGTGTGGGTCGATGCCGCCGCCGACGAAGGCGTGCGCATCGAACTGCTGTCCGACGCCGAACTGCTGGCGCAATGCACCGCCACCTACAACTGCGCCACGGCCGTCGGCCGCTATGCCGGCCTGATCCTGCCCGACAGCGCGCACATCCAGGCCAGCGACGCCATCGTTGCCGCCGTGAAGAGCTACGCCAACCTGGGTGGCCGTCTGATGGTGGTGTACGACGCCGCCGCGCTGGACGACCGCGGCTTCTACCCGCTGAACGACAGCTCGCGCCTGTCGGACCTGGTGGGCGTGGACTACGTCAAATACAACTCGCTGCGCGACCGCGTGGTGGGCTTTGGCTCGGTGGTGGGCACCAAGGCGCGCTGGGACAGCCTGGGCTTCCCGCCCGGCAAGTACAGCGCCTACACGCCGCCAGCCAGCCTGGCCAGCGCCACCTTTTCCACGGCCTTCGTGCCCACCAGCGTCACCGACCCGGGTGGCGCCAAGGTGATGGCCGAGGCCATCGCCAAACGTGCCGTCAAGGGCAGTGACGATGGCTCGGTGGGCGTGCGCGCCCGTCGCCCGGTGTCGCTGCGCGACCTGCTGGGCCTGAACACCGAACCGCTGGGCCCGGTGCGCTACAACAGCCGCGTCGCTTCGGCCGGCGTCTTCGCCAGCGGCCTGTTCGGCGGCAACAAGCCGCAGCGCCTGCCCGAGCACGTCTCGGCCACGATGAGCACCGACTTGAAGAAGACCATCGAGCAGGCCCTGCCGCCGGTGACCGCCGACGACCAGCTGCCGCAGGTGCTCAGCGGCTACGGCTTCGGTCCGCTGAACTACTTCCATTTCGTCAACGTGCCCCTGAGCACGACCACCGGCTACAGCGGCACGCCCTACCTCACGTCGCCCGAACACGGCCTGGTGGCCGGCTTGCGGCAAACCGGCAGCGGGCAGGTGTTGTTCGTCAACATGCCGCTGGGCTACCTGAAGGCGCTGGGCACCGACAGCGCGCCCATGCAGGGCTTCCTGGGCCACTTCGCGCGCGACCTGGTGGGCGTGGCCAGCACATCGGTGCAACCGCGCGCCGTGGGCAGCATGATCTACAACTGGCACGTCGACGACCTGGACGACCTGGAATCCGATTCGGCCTACCTGCTGAACCTGACCGACACCTTCAAGCGCGGCCCCTTCTCCATCCACTTCACGGTCGGACCCGACACCATCAGCTACGGCGACGGCACCGGCAGCGACATCTCGAACATCTTCAAGCTCAACGGCCGCGGCCTGGTGCGGCGCCTGGGTGGCAACGACTGGCTGAACCTGTTCGGCCTGCAGGTGAAGCACGCGCTGGGTTCGCACGGCGGCTGGATCCACGACTGCTGGGGCGACCAGGCCGACAAGGCGCAGACCATCGCGCAGGCCAACGCCTACATCCCCTACTGCGGCAAGGCCGGCACCTCGGCACTGACGCTGACCGGCATGCTGAAGAAGAACTTCGATGCCATCGAGAACACCGTCGGCTTCAAGCTGCGCGAGTACTCGTCGCCGGTGGGCAACACGCCGGCCTGGGCGGTGAACTGGATCGAGACCAACAAGCCCGATGTGGTGGCGATGTACCTGGTGGGTGACGTGGGTTCGGCGATGGTGCGTTCATGGCGCAGCACGGCCGATAGCACGGCCACCAACCCGTCGGCCGCGCGGCTGACCACCCGCATCTGGTCTTCGCCGGTCACGCCTTTCGGCAAGTTCGCGACCTGGGAAGAGTTCTCGGACTTCGGCATCAGCAAGACGGTGTCTTCGCAGTGGTTGCTGGACCTGCAGAGCTTCGTCGTCAACCGCCGCACCAACCGCATGTTCTACAACCACCCGCCCGGTGCGCGCGCCAACAAGGACCCCATCGACGCCATCCTGGACCGCAGCGAACGCCTGCAACAAGCCGGCCGCTTCAAGTTCGTGACGATGTCCGACCTGGCCGCCTTCTCGCAGCGCCGCGTCGACAGCACGTGGACCTGCACGGGCTGCGGCAGCGGCGGCGTGGCCACCTACCAGGCCACCCACCCGGTGACGCTGGAAGACATCAGCTGGATGCTGCCCAAGGCCAGCTACGGCCAGCCCAGTGTGGTGGCGGGGCGCGGCACGGTCACGTCCGACAGCGTGACCTGGATCGTGACGGCCGACAGCGGCACCAGCATCACCTTCAAGGCCGCTGAGGTCAACGGCACGCCGTAAGCGGCGCGGCTTCGGTACGGTCTCGAACAGACTGGCGGCCGGTGGCGTTCTACAAACGGGGCATGACGTCACTGCACGCCATGCCCCATTTGCAAAGGACCACCCCATGATCGCCAACCGCCGCCACTTTCACCAGACCGCCCTGATCGCCGCCACCGCGTTGATGTTTGCCGGCCTGGTCGGCACCGCCAACGCCGCCGATGCGGCCAACCTCGACAGGGACTCGGCGCAGGCGCTGCAGACGCTGTACAAGGCCCGCCCGGTGGCCGAGACCATCAGCAAGAACGCCAAGGCCATCCTGGTGTTTCCGAAGGTGGTGAAGGCCGGCCTGGTGTTCGGCGGCAGCTACGGTGAAGGCGTGCTGCTGAAAGGCGCCAAGGTCACCGAGTACTTCAACACCGTGTCGGCCTCGTGGGGCTGGCAGGCGGGCGCCGAGTCTTACGCCTACGTCGTCTTCCTGATGAGCGACAAGGCCGTGCAGTACCTGGAAAAGTCCAAGGGCTGGGAATTCGGCGTCGGCCCCAGCGTGGTGGTCGTCAACGAAGGCGTGGCCAAGAACCTGAGCACGTCCACCTTGAAGGACGACGCCTACGCCTTCATCACCGACCAGCAGGGCCTGATGGCCAGCCTGAGCATCGAAGGCACCAAGATCAGCCGCATCAAGCGCTGACCACGCCGCCCGTCAAGCGGGCGGTCGCGCCTGAAAAGCCGGCCTCAGAAGCCCACCCGAAAGGTCACGCGCAGCGTGCGCGGTTCGGCCGGGTGCACGTGGCGGTCGGCCACCGCCGCCGCTTCACCGGGCAGCTGTGACGCATAGAAATACTGGATGTCGTTGACCCGGCGGTTGAGCAGGTTGAAGACGTCCAGCGTCAGCTCGCTGCCCTTGCCCAGCGCGGCCCATCCGGCCAGCTGGTAGCCCAGCCGCAGGTTGGTGGTGACCGAAGACTGACTGCGCACGCTGTTGTCTTCAACCAGCGCGCCGCTGCCCAGGTAGCGCCACTGCAGGCTGGCACTCCACGGGCCCCGGTTGCGCAGCGTGGCCGCGATCGACGCCACGCGGTCCACCGCATTCGGGATGCGGTCACCGTTGGCGTAACGGCTGTGCGTCCAGGCCAGGTCGGCGTCCAGCAGCAGCCAGGGCACGGGCGTGTAGCGGTTGTTGAATTCCACACCGTGGCGCCGGCTGGCGCCTGCGGCTTCGGTGGCGCCGGCGTCGCCCACGTAGATCAACTCGGAATCGAAGTCCAGCTTCCACAGGGCCCATGAACTTTGCAGGCCCGGGATGAATTCGCTGCGCGCGCCCAGCTCATAGCCCCGGCTGGCCACCAGCGCCGGCACGCGGTCTTGCGGGTCGCCGGTCTTGGGGTCTTGCGTGATGGTGGCGCCGCGCGCGTCGTTGCTGTGCAGGCCCCGGCCGGCGTTCAGGAAGAACTCCGTTTTCGCGAACGGCCCGGCCACCAGCGTGAACTTGGGCGACAGCTGTTGCGCGCTGGCGCGGCCCGAATTCGCGGCCAGGCTGCGGCTGTCCACCTGCATGCGGATCTGGTCAACCCGCAGCCCCACGATGCTGCGCAACCAGGGCGTCAGTTCCACCCCGCTCTGGCCGTAGAAGCCGGCCAGGGTCTCGCGCACGCGGTCGTCGCGGGTGGTGGCGGTGATGGCCCGCGCCTGGGTGTTGAACAGGCCCACGTCGATCCGGTCCTGGCGCAACTGCAGCCCCAATTCGCTGCGCGCCGGCAAGCCCCACAGGGTGTGGCCGACGGCGTGGCTGGCGGCCAGACCGGCCACGCTGCGCTGGTCACGCTGCATGAACTGGTCGCCGGTGGCCGGGTTGTCCAGCGCGTAGGTGAAATTCGAAATCAACTGCAGGCGGTAGCGCAGGGCGTAGGCCGACACCTTGCTGGTGCCCGCAACGCCGGTGTGGTGCCATTCGCCCGACAGGCTGAAGCGCGACGTGTCGCCGCCGTCGGTCGGGTCCACGGCATCGAAGCGGCCGAAGGGCTGGCCTTGGAAAGTGCCCGCATCGATCAAGCGTTGCGGCACCTGGTCGGTGGACGTCCAGCGCGCGCGGTAGCCCATCACGCTGGCCTGCCAGCCCTGGGCGGCGGTGCCACCGCTCAGCGTGAACACGCCGTTGCTGCGGCGCAGGCCTTCGGGCAGCGTCCACGGGCCGTCGTTGCGCATCACTTCCAGCGCGCCCAGCGCGGTAACGCCGGGCGCTGCCTCGCCCGAAGCGCCGGCCACCAGGCGCTGGTAGCCGCGCTGGCCCAGTGTGACCTCGCCGAAGGGCTCGTCCAGCCGCGTGCGGTAGCCGATGTCGGCCGAACCGGCGGAAGCGAAGTCGCCGCCCTTGGCAAAGTAAGGGCCCTTGCGGTATTCGATGCGCTGCACCAGTTCCGGGATCAAGAAATTCAGGTCGCTGTAGCCCTGGCCATGGCCGTGCGTGGGCATGTTCACGGGCATGCCGTTCACGCTGGTGGCGAAGTCGGTGCCGTGGTCGAGGTTGAAGCCGCGCAGGAAGTACTGGTTGGCTTTGCCGTCGCCCGAATGCTGGGTGACGATCATGCCGGGCACGAATTCCAGCACCTCGCCGGGCCGCAGCGCCGGCCGGCTTTTCAGCAGTTCGGCGCGGATGGTGCCTTGCGAAGCGGCGTCGCTGCTGCCCACGGCGTTGTCGTA
>JANPHI010000200.1:0-16751 GCA_031424355.1 Betaproteobacteria bacterium | reverse complement strand
CCGAAAGCAGTGATGGCGCGATGGTCGTGCGGGTCATATCGGCCTGTCCTCGTTGTCCGGAAAAAGCGCCAGGACGCGACTCCCGGCGATGTCGACGGATCGGATCGTGGCCAGTTCGTCGGCATCGACCGGCCCCTGCTCGGTGGCGAACAGACGCACTGCCTGACGCAGCCGGGCCCGGTCCAAGGCATTGCGGATCGAGCGGGCATTGGCGAAATGCGGCTGTGCCCTGCGTGCCGCCGCGTACCGGGCCATGAGTTCCTGCGCCTCGTCGTCGAAGCGGTAGTTCATGTCCTCCAGCATCCGGCCGGCGATAGTGACGAGTTCCTTGTCGTCATAGTCGGGAAAGTCGATGTGATGGGCAATGCGTGAGCGGAATCCGGGGTTGCTGGCAAAGAAGGTGTCCATGCGATCAGAATAGCCAGCCAGGATCACCACCAGATCGTCGCGGTTGTTCTCCATCACCTGGAGCAGGATCTCGATCGCCTCCTGGCCATAGTCGCGCTCGTTTTCTGGCCGGTAGAGGTAATAGGCCTCGTCGATGAACAGCACGCCTCCCATGGCGCGCTTCAGAACCTCGCGGGTTTTGGGAGCCGTATGGCCGATGTACTGGCCGACCAGATCGTCGCGCGTCACCGCGATCAGGTGTCCCTTGCGGACATAGCCGAGGCGGTGGAGAATGTTGGCCATGCGCAGCGCGACCGTAGTCTTCCCGGTGCCGGGATTGCCGGTGAAGCTCATGTGCAGCGTCGGTGGAGCGGCGCTGAGGCCAAGTGCCTTGCGCGCCCGTTCCACCACCAGCAGCGCCGCAATGTCGGGCTGCCCACGCAGGGTGGCCCCAGCCTGCACATGTGCTTCACCGGCAACCCCGGTACTGGCAAGACCACGGTGGCCTTGCGCATGGCGCAAATCCTGCACCGCCTGGGTTATTCACGCAAAGGCCATCTGGTGGCGGTGACGCGCGACGATCTGGTCGGCCAGTACATCGGGCACACCGCGCCCAAGACCAAAGAAGTCTTGAAGAAGGCCATGGGTGGCGTGCTCTTCATCGACGAGGCGTATTACCTGTACCGCCCCGAGAACGAACGCGACTACGGGCAGGAAGCCATCGAGATCCTGCTGCAGGTGATGGAGAACCAGCGCGACGATTTGGTGGTGATCCTGGCCGGCTACAAAGACCGCATGGATACGTTTTTTCTCAGCAACCCGGGCATGAGCAGCCGCATCGCCCACCACATCGAATTCCCCGATTACGCGCAAGTCGAATTGCTGCAGATCGGTGAACGCATGCTGCATGGCATGAATTACCGGTTTGGTGACGGCACGCGGGAAGTCTTCGAGCGTTACCTGGCGCACCGCATCGCCCAGCCGCATTTCGCCAACGCCCGCAGCGTGCGCAATGCGCTGGACCGCGCCCGCCTGCGCCAGGCCAGCCGCCTGTTTGCCGACGCCGACCGCGTGCTCACCGAAACCGATTTGTGCACGATCACGCCGCAAGACCTGCTGGCCAGCCGCGTGTTCCAGAACACCTGAAATTCCGAAGCTTCGATCGCCCGTCATGCCACTTTCCAACCGCCGCACGCTGACGCAATACCTCATCGAACAACGCCGCCGTTTCCCGGGCGCCAGCGGTGAATTGAATGCGCTGATCCTGGACGTGTCCATCGCCTGCAAGGCCATCGCGCGCAGCGTGGCTTTCGGCGCCTTGGGCGACCCCAGCACGCGCGACATCGCCGCCGCCAACCCGGGTGGCGACACCAATGTGCAGGGTGAGGTGCAAAAGCCGCTGGACGTGGTCAGCAACGAATTCTTCATCCGCACCACCGAATGGAGCGGCAACCTGGCCGGCCAGGCCAGCGAGGAAATGGACACCGCGCGGCAGATACCCGCCGGCTTTCCGCGCGGCAAATACCTGCTGGTCTTCGACCCGTTGGACGGCAGCAGCAACATCGACGTCAACGTGTCGGTCGGCAGCATCTTCTCCATCTTGCGTTTGCCCGGCCACGATGCCGAGCCGGGTCGCGATGTGACCGAGGCCGACTTCCTGCAGCCCGGCACGCAACAGGTCGCTGCGGGTTACGCCATCTACGGCCCGACCACGATGCTGGTGCTGACGGTGGGCGACGGCGTGGTCGGTTTCACGCTGGACCCCAACCTGGGCGAATTCAAGCTGACCCACCCCAAGATCACGGTGCCAGCCGACACCCAGGAATTCGCCATCAACAGCAGCAACAGCCGCTTCTGGGAACCACCGGTGAAGCGCTATGTGGACGAATGCCTGGCCGGCAAGACGGGGCCGCGCGGCAAGGACTTCAACATGCGCTGGATCGCCAGCATGGTGGCCGAAGCCCACCGCATCCTGATGCGCGGCGGCGTCTTCATGTACCCGCGCGACACCAAGGACCCGGCCAAGCCCGGCCGCCTGCGCCTGCTGTACGAGGCCAACCCGGTGGGTTTCATCATGGAGCAGGCCGGCGGCCGCGCCAGCACCGGCCGCCAGGCCGTGCTGGGCGTGCAGCCCACCAGCCTGCACCAGCGCATCGGCCTGGTGTTCGGCAGCAAGAACGAGGTGGAACGCATCGAGCGCTACCACCGCGACCCCATCGCGCGCGAGGCCGAAAGTCCGCTGTTTGCCGAGCGCAGCCTGTTCAGAGACTGAAGCGAGTTCCCCATGTCACAACGCCACCCGATCATCGCGATCACCGGTTCATCCGGCGCCGGCACCACCTCGGTGACGCGCACCTTCGAGAACATCTTCCGCCGTGAAAACGTCAAGGCCGCCGTCATCGAAGGCGACAGCTTCCACCGTTACGACCGGCAGGAAATGAAATTGCGCCTGGCCGAAGCCGAGAAAGCCGGCAATTCCAATTTCAGCCATTTCGGGCCCGAGAACAACTTGTTCGCCGAATTGGAAGCGCTGTTCCAAAGCTACGGCGAAACCGGCACCGGCAAGCGCCGCAAATACCTGCACGACCCCGAAGAAGCCGCGCCCTACAAGCAGGAGCCCGGCACTTTCACGCCCTGGGAAGACGTGCCCGCCGGCACCGAGATGCTGTTCTACGAAGGCCTACACGGCGCCGTGAAGACGCCTGAGGTGAACATCGCGCGCCACCCTGATTTGCTGATCGGCGTGGTGCCGGTCATCAACTTGGAATGGATACAGAAACTGTGGCGCGACAAGAGCAAGCGCGGCTACAGCACCGAGGCCGTCACCGACACCATCCTTCGCCGCATGCCGGATTACGTGCACTACATCTGCCCGCAGTTCGAGCACACGCACGTCAACTTCCAGCGCGTGCCGATGGTGGACACCAGCAACCCCTTCATCGCCCGCGACATCCCGGCCCCGGACGAGAGCATGGTGGTGATCCGCTTCGCCAAGCCCAAGGGCATCGACTTCCCCTACCTGCTGAACATGGTTAACGGCAGCTTCATGTCGCGCGCCAACACCGTGGTGGTGCCGGGCGGCAAGATGGAACTCGCGATGCAATTGATCTTCACGCCTTTCATCTGGCGGATGATGGAACGGCGCCAGCGCGCGATGGGAGCGCTCTGATGGCCGGCAACTCCACCACGCAAGTGCTGCGCGGCAGCGCTGGCGCCACCGACATCCGCGCCAACGCCCTGCGCGCGCTGGCCATGGACGCCGTGCAGGCCGCCAACAGCGGTCACCCCGGCGCCCCGATGGGCATGGCCGAGATGGCCACCGCGTTGTGGGCCAGCGGCGTGCTGCGCCACAACCCCAAGAACCCGCACTGGCCGGACCGCGACCGCTTCGTGCTGAGCAATGGCCATGCGTCGATGCTGCTGTATGCCTTGTTGAACCTGAGCGGCTACGACCTGCCGATGGCCGAGTTGCGCAACTTCCGCCAACTGCACAGCAAGACCCCGGGCCACCCCGAAGTCGACGTGACACCGGGCGTCGAAACCACCACCGGCCCGCTGGGTCAGGGTCTTGGCAACGCGGTGGGCATGGCGCTGGCCGAACAACGGCTGGCGGCCGAATTCAACCGGCCCGGCTTGGAGATCGTCAACCACCACACCTATGCCTTCCTGGGCGACGGTTGCCTGATGGAAGGCATCAGCCACGAGGTGTGTTCGCTGGCCGGCGTGTGGCGCTTGAACAAGCTGATCGCGCTGTACGACGACAACGGCATCAGCATCGACGGCCCGGTTGAAGGCTGGTTCCGCGACGACACGCCGGGGCGCTTCGCCGCCTATGGCTGGCACGTCATCGGTCCCATCGACGGCCACGACGTCGCGGCCGTCAGCGGCGCTCTGGCGCAAGCCCGAAGCAGCACCGAACGGCCGACGCTGATCGTCTGCCGCACCACCAACGGCCAGGGCTCACCCGCCCGCGCCGGCACGGCCAAGGCCCACGGCGAGCCGCTGGGCGCGGCCGAGATCGCGGCCACCCGCGCGGCCATCCAATGGCCGCACGCGCCTTTCGAGATCCCCGACGGCGTGCGCGCGATGTGGGACGCCACCGAGGCCGGCGCGGCACGCGAACAAGACTGGCGTGCGCGCGTGGATGCCTACCGCAGCGCCTACCCGGCCGAGGCCGCATCTTTCGAGCGCCGCATGGCGGGCGAACTGCCGGCCGACTTCGATGGGCTGGTGCAGGCGGCGTTGGTCGCCTTCGCCGCTGTGCCCGAGGCCGTGGCCTCGCGCAAGTCGTCGCAGAAGGTGTTGGCCGCGCTGGCGCCGCAGCTGCCCGAGATGCTGGGCGGCAGCGCCGACCTGACCGGCAGCAACCTCACCGACTTCCCCGGCTGCGGCGACCGCCACATCAGCTACGGCGTGCGCGAATTCGGCATGGCCGCCGTCATGAACGGCGTGGCCCTGCACGGCGGCTGCATCCCCTACGGCGGCACCTTCCTCACCTTCAGCGACTACAGCCGCAACGCCATCCGCATGGCGGCGCTGATGAAGCGCCGCGTCATCCACGTCTTCACCCACGACAGCATCGGCCTGGGCGAAGACGGGCCCACGCACCAGAGCGTGGAACACGTGCCCTCGCTGCGCCTGATCCCCAACCTGGACGTCTGGCGCCCGGCCGACACCCTGGAAACGGCGGTGGCCTGGGCGGCCGCGCTGCACCGGCACGAAGGCCCGGCGGCGCTGGTGCTGTCGCGTCAGGTGCTGCCGGTGGCGGCCAAGCTGGCCCACGCGGCGGGCATCGCGCGCGGTGGCTATGTGCTGGCCGAAGCCGCCGGCGGTGGCCCGCGTGCGGTGTTGATCGGCACGGGTTCGGAACTGCAACTCGCGTTGAAGGCGCAGGCCCTGCTGGCGGCGCAAGGCGTGGCCGTGCGCGTGGTGTCCATGCCGTGCACGAACGTCTTCGACCGGCAGGACATGGGCTACCAGAACACCGTGCTGCCGCGCGGCTTGCCGGCGGTGGCGGTGGAAGCGGCGCAGCCCGACTTCTGGCGCAAATACGTCGGCCGCGAAGGCGGCGTGGTGGGCATGTCGGGCTACGGCGAATCGGCGCCGGCCCCGGCGCTCTACGCCCACTTCGGCATCACCGCCGAGCGCGTGGTCGATGCCGTGCAACGCTGCCTGGGCGTGGAAAATGGCGCTGCGGCCATCGCCGCCAACGGAGTCTGACCCCGCATGCTCAAAGCCCTGATCTGGGACGTGGACGGCACCATCGCCGAAACCGAACGCGACGGCCATTGCGTGGCCTTCAACCAGGCTTTCGAGGAAGCCGGCCTGGCCTGGCGCTGGAGCCCCGCCTACTACGGCCCGCTGCTGCACGTGACGGGTGGGCGTGACCGCATCCTGCACGACATGGCGCAGCGCCCCGACGCGCCGGCCGACCCCGCCGAGCGCGCGGCGCTGGCCCGCGCGCTGCACCTGCGCAAGAACGCGATCTACGCCGAGCGCGTGGCCGCCGGCGCGCTGTCGCCGCGCCCCGGTGTGCTGCGCCTGATGGACGAGGCCGACGCGGCCGGGGTGAAGCTGGGCATCGCCACCACCACGTCCACCAGCAATGTGCAGGCGCTGTTCACCAGCTTCTTCGGCCCGGACTGGCGGCCGCGCTTCGCCGCCGTGGTGTGCGCCGAAGACGCGCCGCAGCTCAAGCCCCACCCACAGGTCTACCTGCAGGCACTGCAAGGCCTGGGCGTTGAAGCCAGCGAGGCTTTCGCGCTGGAAGACACGCCCAACGGCCTGCTGGCCGCGCAGGCGGCCGGCATCACCTGCGGCATCACGCGCAGCGCCTACTTCGTGCACGACCGCTACCCGGGCGCCGCCTGGGTGCGGCCCGACCTGGACACGCCCACGGCGATGACCCTGGACCTGATTCGGGACAGTCTGTCTGTCAAGATGGGCACATCTTGAATTTCCTGGAAGCCCGCATGAAGCCGTATGCCCTGCTGACCCTGGCCCTTTTCACGGGCGCGCTGCATGCCCCGCTGCGCGCGCAAACCGCTGCGCCGATGGCTGCTGCTGCCGTAGCGGCCTGCCCCGCGCTGCTGAACCAGAGCTTCCCGCGCCTGCAAGACGAAAAGCCGCAGAACCTGTGCCAGTACGCCGGCAAGGTGCTGTTGGTGGTCAACACCGCCAGCTATTGCGGCTACACGCCGCAGTACCAAGGCCTGGAAGCGCTGCACGCCAAGTACGCGGCGCAGGGCCTGGTGGTGATGGGTTTTCCGTCGAACGACTTCAACCAGGAAAGCAACGACAGCAAGAAGATTGCCGACCTGTGCTTCAACACCTACGGCGTGAAGTTCCCGATGTTCAGCACCTCGGCCGTCAGCGGCAAGGCCGCCAACCCCTTGTTCTCGCAACTGGCGCAGGCCACTGGCAAGAGCCCGACCTGGAACTTCAACAAGTACCTGATCGGCCGTGACGGCAAGCCCGTCGCTTACTACCCCAGCAAGGCCACGCCCGACAGCAAGGAAGTGGTCGCGGCGGTGGAAAAGGCACTGGCCGTCAAGTAGCGCCCAGGCCGTCGTAGCCCGGGTCATCGACACCGGGCGCGGGCCCGTCGCCCAGCAGGTTCAGCCGGCTCAGTGCCGTGCCGTGGCGGTGGCTGCGGCGCGCGTAGAGCTTGTCCTGCGCCTGGGCGGGCAGGTCGGTGAGGTTGATGACGTGCTTGGCAATCAGCACGTCGATCAGGTCTTCCAGCACGCGCACGAAACCGGCGTCGAGCTGGGTGAAGGTGTCGGCCCCCATCGCCGACACGAAGGCCTGCACCTCGGCGGCATCTTCGGGCGCGAATTCTTCGGCGCCGGGCTCGGCCTCGCGGTGCAAGCTGAGCAGGCGGCCTTCGGGGTCACGGCGGATGTAGGGCATGGCCGCCACTGTATCGACGCGCTTGTGGCAGCTGGCGCGCATTTGCAGGCCCAAGCGTGCGCTTTTCTGCGCATGCAGTCGCGGCATCCATCCCCTCGAACCGGGGGGCATTCGATGGCGGGAATGGGGGGCGGTTTTCCGTATCCCCTTGTGAGCCACCTTGTTTCGTGGTTTTCCTTCCTGCAAACCGACAACAACGCGACAACAACGCCAAGCGCTGCACGGGTCGTCTGAAACCGCCTTGCCGCTGCCGTCGTCCTCTTTCACGCCATCCGAAAGCCCATCATGAACCCCACCCGATCCACCGGCCGCAACCTGGCCGCCACCGCCCTTTCCGCCGCCGCCGCACTGGCCGGCGGCACGTCGGCACACGCTGCACCCGTCAACGTGATGAATACCGCAGGCACCACCCTGATGGGCGTCAACGGCATCGAATTCAACGGCAGCAGCTACAACGTGCGCTTCGTGGATGACACCTGCCAGGCCATCTTCAGCGGGTGCAATTCCAACGCCAACAGCTTCCTGTTCACCACCCAGGCCGATGCCCTCGCGGCCACGAATGCGCTCGGTGCAGCCGTGTTCCAAAGCGCGCTGCCGGGGGCCATCAATGGCTTGGTCTTGAGTTCCAGCGCTGCCGGCATCTTGACGCCCTTTGGCTTCGCGCCCTTCGGCGGGACCACCTATGTGGCAGCGGAGCAGCTCAACATCTCGTCCACGACGAACACCAACGCCTACCTCAACGGGCCCTTCAATGTGTCGGCCGTTCACGCCTTGACGGGCGCAACGACCCGGTTTCAGGACTACACCAGCGTGACCTATGCCCAGTGGACGCGCGCCGAGTCGGTCAACCCCTTGGCCAACGACGTGCCCGAACCCGGCAGCCTGGCCCTGACCGCCGTGGGCCTGGGCGCGGCCTTCCTGGCTGGCGGCAAGGCCCGCCGCCGCCGCGCGCGCTGAGCCCGCACACCCCAGTCCGGCCAGCCCGGCCCGCCGGCTGCGCTTCAGCGGCCGGGCAGCGGCCGGGTGCCGGCACCCACGCGCAGGTGCGTCACGGCCAGCGGCAGCGCGTATTCGGCCAGGCGCCGTTGCAGTTCAGCCCAGCGCGGCAGCAGGCGCTGCGGCGGCAGGTGCTTGGCCTGGCTGATGGCGCGGTGGTGGTCCTGGTCCCACACATTGCCGCCGTGCCATTGGTAGACGTAGCACCAGCCGGCACCACGCAGCCGCGCCACCGGCCAGCCGGCCAGCGCCGCGTTGCGCATCAGGGTTTCGGTGTGGCGGGTGTCCTCGGCGCGCGACAGGTCGGGGTAGGGCGGCATCTCGTCGCGGCGCGCCAGCAGCGTGCCCTGGATCACGTTCATCGGGTAGGGCTCGGCCTGCCAGTCGTCCCAGCACAGCAGGCCGTCGGGCACGAAGGCATGCAGCTGGTCCACCAGGTAGCAGGCCCGCGCACCAGCGGCCTGCGCGGCCTGCCACTGCTGGGCCAGACGCTGGGGGTGGTAGCGGTCGTCGTCGTCCCACTGGCAGACCCAGTCGCCAGCGGCCAGCGCCACGGCCTGGTTGCGCAGCCCGCCCAGCCGCGCCCCGGGTTCGACCGCGTGCACGCAGATCGCCGCGCTGGCCGGCTTGTCAGCATGAAGTGCGGCCAGTTCCACCAGCTTTTCATGCACGGCCGGGCCGCTGTCGTGCAACAGAATCAATTCGCGGTCGGCGAAGGTCTGGGCCGCAAAGTCGGCCACGGCCTGGGCCAGCAGCGGCAGGCGGTCGCCGCGGGTCACACAAAGACAACTGATCATCTGCCCATGATGGCAGCGCACGCATGCTGAACACAAGTTACATCATCACGTGGCGCGAGTCGAACGACCCGCTGCGACGCGACAACCTGGTGGCCGTGCTGACCTGGCTGCGCGGCTTTGCGCTGCGAGAGGTGCTGTTGGTGGAGCAGGACGTGGCGCCCACCTTGGGCGACTTGCCCGAAGCCGCGCAGCACCCGCAACTGCGGCGGGTGTTCGCCTACAACCCCGGTCCCTTCAACAAGAGCTGGGGCTTCAACATCGGCCTGCGCGCCAGCGGCGGCGACGTGCTGGTGTTCGGTGACGCCGACGTGGTCTGCCGTGAACTGCCGCAGGCCGTGGCCGCCTGCCGTGCCGGTGCCGCCGCCGTGCGGCCCTTCACCGGCCTGCGCGACCTGGACGCCGAGCGCAGCGCCTGGCTGCGCGAAGACCTGTCCTGCCTCAGCGACCCCAGCTTCCCGGGCCAGGCCACGCAGCGCAGCGCTTTGGGCGAACACGCACCCTACTGCAGCGGCATCGTCGTGATGCAGCGGGGCGTGGCCTTGCGCGTGGGCGGCTGGGACGAACGCTTCCTGGGCTGGGGCGGCGAAGACGACGCGATGACCGTGAAGCTGCGGCGCGCTGGCGTGCCCATGCCGGTGCTGGACGACGCCGGCGGCTTCCACCTGTGCCACCGCCGCGACAGCGCCACCGCAGCACCCGCCATGCCCGGTGCCGCCGCTGCCCTGCCGGTGCACCTGCACTACGCCGACAACCTGGCCCTGCTGAAGCAATGGCACCACCTGCCCGAAGCCGCCTTCTGGCAACTGTGCGAGGTGGGCTACCAACTGATGGGCGACCCGGACATGCACCGCCCGCTGGAGACCGCGGCATGAACAGCACGACCCCGCCGACCGGCATGGAAGCGTTCCGCGTGCTCGTGGCCACCCCGGCCTATGGCGGCATGGTGCACCTGGACTATGTGCGCAGCCTGTTCTCGTTCGCGGGCGCGGGCATCGCCTTCGAATGGGCCGCCATCGGCAACGAAAGCCTGATCACACGGGCCCGCAACACGCTGCTGGCGCAGTTCCATGCACGGCCTGAATTCACCCACCTGCTGTTTCTGGACGCCGATGTCTTCCTCGACGGCGCCGGGCTGCGCCAATTGCTGGCCATCGACATGCCGGTGGTGGCCGCGCCCGTGGCGCTGAAAGGCCGGCGGCCCGACGGCACCCGGCTGTGGAACCTGGGCCGCTGCACCGGCACCGTGGGCGGCCTGGTGAAGGTGCAGCACGTGGGCACGGCAGCCTTGCTGCTGGCCCGCGACGCGGTGGACGCACTGGTCGAAGACGCCGAGGCCGATGGCCGCGTCTACGCCCGCGCCGGCAACCACGCCGGCACCGAACACCTGAACTTGCAATACGACGTGTTCCAGGTTGGCGTGCGCGACGGCCAGTACCTGTCTGAAGACTACTGGGTGTGCCAGCGTCTGGTGGCCCTGGGCTTCGACGTGCTGGTCGACCCCAGCGTGGTCACCCGCCACCACGGCACCGTGGCCACGTGAAGGCCACGATTCAAACCCAGGCCCAGACCCAGACGCGGACGCTGCCGCCGCCGGGTGCCGCCATCGAAGCCGACAGGCCCTGGATCGAATACGTCTCTTACGCCGACGCCTCGGGTTACGGCCAGGCTGCAGCCGGCTACGTGCGGCTGCTGGTGCAGGCCGGCTGGCGGGTGCATTGGGTGCCGTGGCTGAGTGCGTCGCTGTGGGGCGGGCGCACCCAGGCCGCGCGTCTGGCGGCTGAAGCCGCGCTGGGCCGCGCGGCGGTGGTCGCGCGCAGCCTGGGCCCCGGCGGGGCCTGGCTGCGTGCCCTGGTGCAGGCCACCGCCGCGCCGCCGCCGGCTGGCCAGCCGGTGTTGCGCGTGCTGCACACCCTGCCGCGGTTCTGGCCGGCGCTGGCCGCCCAGCCCGAGGCCGCACAACAGGCAGCCGGTCTCACCCAGGTGGGCATGACGGTGTGGGAGACCGACCGCCTGCCCGATGAATGGCTGCCTGCGCTGCGCAGCGTGCAGCGCCTGGTGGTGCCCTGCGAACACAACCGCGCCGTGGTGGCTGCAGCGCGCCGCGAACACCCTGGGTTGCCGCCCGTGGCGGTGGCACCGCACGCGCGCCGGCTGCCCTTGGCGCCGCCGCCGCCAGCGCGGCTGGCCGGCCTGGCGCAGTGGCTGGGCTTGCGGCCTGGCGACCGGGTTTTCTACAGCATCAACGCCTGGGACCCGCGCAAACGCCTGGGCGGGATGGTGGCCGGCTTTGCCCGTGAGTTCGGCGCTGACGAGCCGGCCGTTTTGGTGCTGAAGACCAACCGCCGTGCCTGGTTCGACGACCCTCGCGCCGCGCCGGGCGACCGCGACGTGCCGCGTCTGGTGCAGCGCATCCTCGACCAGGTGGCGGCCGAAGGCGGTCGCCCGCCCGGCCGCGTGGCCTTGCTCGCGCAAGACGAGGTGGCCGACACCGTCATCGACGGCCTGCACGCGCTGGGCCATGTCTACGTCAGCTGGTCGCGCTGCGAAGGCTTCGGCCTGGGCAGCTACGACGCCGCCTGCCTGGGCAAGCCGGTCATCGCGCTGAACTACGGCGGCCCGCGCGACTACCTGGGCGAGCAGGGGCCGGGCCTCATCCCGTACCGGCTGGTGCCCTGCCAGGCCATCCCGGGTTTCGGCTGGTTCGACGCGCGCCAGCAGTGGCCCGAGCCCGACGACGCGCAGGCCCTGGCCCTGATGCGCGACGCGCTGGCCCGCCCGCAAGCCTGGGACGCCCAGGCCCAGGCGCACGCGCAAGGGCTGGCGCAGACCTTCGCCGATGCGCCGCTGTGCGCGGCGTTGGAAACCGCGCTGGGTGTTGCGCACGGCGTCGCACCAGACGTCGTACAAAGCGTCGCATCCGGTGCAGCCTCAGGGGCCGCACCCGTGCTGGCCGTCTGACGCCATGGTGTCAGACGTCTACGCGACCCCGTTCGCCGCCCTGTTCACAGCCCTCTTCCCGGCCCTGATCGGCGGCCTGGGCCTGTGTGCGCTGGCGCAGGCCGCATGGTGGCTGCAGTTCCGCGCCGGGCCCGACATGCCCACCGAAAGCCGGCTGCACCTGACCGGTGTGTGCTGGCGCAGTGCCGCCGCGCTGGCGCTGCTGGCGGCAGCACGCGCCTTGTTGCCGCCGCCTGCGGCCCTGGCCGTTGCCGTGCTGCTGGCGCTGGCCTGGGCCGGCTTCGAGACGGTGAACCTCACGGCCCTGAAGTACTTCAACCTGCCAGCGCTCAGCGTCAGGCAACACCTGCCCTTGCAGACCGCGCAAGCCGGCGGGCTGGGCGGCATGCTGGCCACCGCGCGCAACTATGTGCCGGTGCCGCTGCTGGCTGGCCTGTGGTTGGGGGCCGGGCTGGCGCTGGTGCTGGTGGTGAGCCAGGCGCCCGGTGCCGCCGCAGCGGCCGTGGCGGCCCTGGGCCTGGGTGGCACCCTGCGCCTGCTGCCACGGCGCACCCAGCGGCTGGAGCCGCGGCTGGCCGAGGCGGCCTTCCTGGGCCTGAACGGCAAGATCGAACCCAGCCGACCGGCGCACGCGCCGCGCCCCGCCGCCGTGCGCCTGTCGCCGGGGCGCGAGGCGCAGGCGCGTCACGTGCTGCTGATCGTCAATGAATCGGCCGGCGACGACGTGCCGGCCGGCATGGATGACGGCACGGGCGACGGCGTGTCGCTGGCCGACCGCATCTGCGCGCTGGGCGCGGGCAGCCAGGCCTGGGTGCGCCCGGCGAATGCCGTCACGCCCAGTTCCTGCACCGACATCACGCTGCCCTGCCTGCTGACGGGCGCCGGCCCGCAGCACGGCTACCGGCGTTTCGCGCAGCTGCCATCGGTCTTCGACATGGCCAAGGCGCGCGGCCTGCGGACGCTGTTCTTCAGCGCCGGCAGCCTGCAATGGGCCAACCTGGAAGGCTTCCTGGACTTCCACCACCAGGACCAGGTCTTCAGCCCGCAACTGGGCAAGCTGCCCTTCATCAACGACCTGGGCTGCGATGACTACCTGGTGGCCCAGCGCCTGCACGACGCCATCCTGGCCAGCAGCGAGGCGCTGTGCATCGTGGTCTATTTCCACGGCCTGCACCTGCCGTTTCAGAAGGACAGCGCCTGCGGCATCCCCGCAGCCATCACCGACCGCCGCCGCCGCGCCGCCCATGTGGCCGAGGCCTCGCACGGCCTGGTGTTCGACGCGCTGCGCAAGACCGGCCGCTTCGACGACACGCTGATCGTGTCCGTTGGCGACCATGGCGAGGCCTTCGGCGTGGACGCGGCCGACCGCAGCAGCCGCCAGTCGCGGCTGACCAAGCTGTCGGCCACCGTGACCCGGCCGCTGTTCGTCATCAAGCCGCCGCGCGGCCTGGAAGCGGCCTGCCAGGCGCGTCTGCAGGCCAATGCCGGGCAGCTGCTGTCGCTGATCGACGTGGCGCCCACCGTGGCCTCGGTGCTGGCGGTGGAACTGGTGCCGGGCCTGCAGCACGCCGGCTACGACCTGTGCCGCCACGCCGTGCCCGACGAGCGGGTGCACTACACGCTGAACGTCACCGACTGGCGTTCCTGGCCGCAGGCTGCAGTGATGATCGCCCAGGGCCAGCACCGCGTCTGCATCGACCACCAGACCCGCGACCTGCTGTGCTGCGACGGCAAGGGGCAGGCGCTGCCGGCCGCCAGTTGGCCGCAGACCAGCCGGCTGCTGGGCCTGGCCCTGCGCGAACCGCTGGTGCAGAAGTCCATCACCCAGGTCTTCCGCGACAAGCTGGCTGAAACCCCGGCACCGCTGCCGCTGGCCCCTGCTGCCGCCGCAGCGGCCGCTGCCTCGCACCCGGCGCTGGCCGGTTTGCCGTCGCGCCTGCGTGCCGAACCCGGCCGCTTCGAGGCCTGGTTCGGCGCCGACTTTCGCCCCACCGATCCGCCCGACGGCCGGCTGCACAGCGCCGAGGGCTGCCAGGATGCCGCCGGCCTGCGCCTGACGCCAGGCCGCCGCGGCATCCTGGTCTACGGGCCGTACATCGACCTGGGCCCAGGCCGCTACCGGGCCTCGTTCGTGTTCGCCCCGGGCGCCGCCAGCCGGCCGCTGGACATCGATGTGATGTCGATGGAAAGCGAACGCATCCAGGCCGTGCGCGTGCCGCAGCCAGACGCCGACGGGCTGGCCAGCGTCAGCTTCGAACTGCCGCAGGCCGCCACGGCGCTGGAAGTTCGCCTCCACAGCCAGGCCGGCTTCGCGGGCTTGTGCCTGGGGCTGCACATCGCGGAACGGCCATGACGGCTGACCTGCTGCTCTTCGCCCGTGAATTCATGGCCGCCCCAACCCGGGTGGCGGCCATTTCGCCCTCGTCCCGCCACCTGGCCCGCGCGATGGCGGCCGGCCTGGGGCCGGACACCGGGCCGGTGGTTGAATTCGGCCCCGGCACCGGGCGCCTGACCCAGGCCATCCTGGACGCCGGCGTGGCCGCCAGCGACCTGACGCTGTTCGAGCTGAACGCCGACTTCGCCCGCCTGCTGCGCCAGCGCTTTCCCGGCGTGGCCCTGCACCTGGCCGGCGCGCAGGAAGCCGCGTGCCACGGCGGCGCCGGCAGCGTGGGTGCGGTGGTGTCCGGCCTGCCGCTGCTGTCCATGCCCGACCCGGTGGTTGAAGCCATCTTGCGGTCGGCCTTCATGCTGCTGCGCCCCGGCGGCCCGATGCGCCAGTTCACCTACGGTTGGAGGCCGCCGGTCGCGCCGCACATCCTGAACCGTCTGGGGCTGGTGGCGCAGCCGCTGCAGCAGGTCTGGGCCAACCTGCCCCCGGCCCGGGTCTACGCGCTGCACCGGGTGCAGGACCGCGCGCCGTGAACGCCCCGCCCGCCGCAACGGGCCCTGAACTGGCGCTTGTTGCCCATGCGGGCGGCTCGGGTCTGGCCAGCAACGCCACCATGTTCCAGCAGGCTTTGCAGGTGCTGGATGTCAGCCATGGCTGCTTCGACCAGCACACCGGGGCGCTGCTGCACCGGCACAGCCCGGCCGTCGCCTTGCCGCTGCCGGGCAGCGTGGCCCTTTTCGCGGTGAACGCCGACGAGCTGCCAGCCGCCCGTGCCCGCTTCGAAGCCCGGCATCCACAGGCCCGCACCACCGCACCCCACGCGCGCCGCATCGGCTTTTTTCTGTGGGAAACCACCCGCGCGCCCCGGCTGCACCAACTGGTCTTGCCGCTGCTGCACGAGGTGTGGGTGCCCACCGAATTCGTGCGCCGGGTCTACCGCGAGCTGTACGACGACGCGGTCCCGGTGCACAACGTGGGCAAGTGCCTGGCCGTGCCGCCCGCACCGCCTGTGGTGCCTGCACCGCCTGGAGTGCCTTCACAGGCCGCCCCCGGGCACCCGAGCCGGCCTTTCACCTTCCTGAACATCTCGGACTTCGACTCGGGCATCACGCGCAAGAACCCGCTGTCCGTGGTGCTGGCCTTTCGCCAGGCCTTCCGCGACGACCCCGATGTGCGCCTGGTCCTGAAGGTGCGGCGCATCGACCTGGCCCACTGGAGCAACGCCGGCCACTACTGGGAACAGGTGACGAAGGCCATCGCCGCCGACCCGCGCATCAGCATCCTGGGCGGCAACCTGCCGCAGGCCGATTACTGGGCCCTGCTGCGGCGTGCCGGCTGCTACGTCACCTTGCACCGCGCCGAAGGTTTTTGCTACGGCGCGGCGCACGCCATGCAGCTGGATGTGCCTGTCATCGCCACCGACTTTTCCGGCACCCAGGACTTCTGCACCGCCGACACGGCCTGGCTGGTGGCGGCTGAGGCCGTGCCTGTCCGGCCGGGTGAGATGCGCTATCACGAGCCACTGGGCGACTGGGCCGAGCCCGACCTGGACCAGGCTGTGGCGCAGATGCGAGCGGTGCGGCAGGGCGGCAGTGGGGTGGCTGCGCGCACGGCGGCTGCCCGGCTGCGGGTGTCTGCCCAGTACGGCGCCGCGGCGTTTCACGCCAGGCTGCGCAGCCGGCTGGTTGCCGACTGAACGCCTGAACGCCTGACGCTGCCCTCAGCGCCATCGTCACCGCCACCGTCACCGCCAGCGTCAGCGCCACCGTCACCGCCAGCGTCAGCGCCACCGTCACCGTCACCGTCAGCCCAGCGCCGCCGGTAGCGGGCGCCGCCAGCCCAGTCCGCGCAGCGCCTGGGCCTCGCGCCGGGCTTCGTCCAGTCGGCCCAGCGCCAGCAGCAGCCGCGCGCGGGCGTCGCGCGCACCGGCAGACAGGTGGGTGTCGCCGGTGAACTGTTCGTCCAGCTCGTTCAGCGCCGTTTGCCACAGGGCACGGGCTTCGGCGGTCTGGCCTTGGCCGGCCCGTTGCTGGCCCAGCAGCAGACGGGCGCGGGCCAGGTCCTGGCCCAGTTCGCGGCCACGCCTCGTCACGCGGGTTTCGCGCTGCAGCTCTGCGGCGATGCGTTGCTGCAGCTGTTCCACGACGCCCGGCCGCTGCGGCGTCAGTTCCGCCTGGGTGGCCAGCACCCGCAGCCACACCGCCGACAGGCGTTCCAGCTGGATGTCGGCGCCAGGGCGCATGGCATCCAGCACGGCACGGCTGGCGGTGATCTCGCGTTGCGCCTCGGGCAGCCTGCCGGCTTCTTGCAGC
>JANPHI010000199.1:0-1931 GCA_031424355.1 Betaproteobacteria bacterium | reverse complement strand
CTGCACGGCCGCCACGGCGAAGACGGCACGGTGCAGGGCGCGCTGGAATTGCTGGGTATTCCGTACACCGGCAGCGGCGTGATGGCCAGCGCCATCGCGATGGACAAGGTCATGACCAAGCGGGTCTGGCAGACCGAAGGTTTGCCCACGCCGCGCTGGCAGTGGCTGGCACCCGATGCCCAGTCGCGCGAGGCTGTCAACGCCGTGCCGGACGCTTTGGGTTTGCCGCTGATCGTGAAGCCGCCGCGCGAAGGTTCGTCCATCGGCATCAGCAAGGTGCTGGGGTATTCACAGATGCAGGACGCGGTCGCCTTGGCCGCAAAATACGACCCCGACGTGCTCTGTGAAGAATTCATCGACGGCCTGGAATTGACCTGTCCCGTGTTGGGACAGGGCTCAGCCGCCAGGGCCCTGCCGGTGGTGCGCATCGACGCCCCCGACGGCCAGTACGACTTCCAGAACAAGTACTACACCGACGTCGTCAAGTACGGCATCCCCAGCGGCTTGTCGGCCGCCGAAGAAGCCGAAGTGCAGCGCCTGACCTTGGCCGCCTACCGCACGCTGGGGTGCCGCGGCTGGGGCCGCGCCGACCTGATGCTGCGCGCGTCGGATCGGAAAATCTTCCTGCTGGAAATGAACACCAGCCCCGGCATGACCAGCCATTCGCTGGTGCCGATGTCGGCGCGCGCGGCCGGCCTGTCTTACGAAGCGCTGTGCCTGCATCTGCTGCAGCAGGCCACGCTCGACTCAGCCCGCTGAAACGGACACGACCATGCCGCGCGGCACCGCCCCCCGCTACAACACCATCGCCCCGGCGCTGGTGATGCCGGCCGACATCCGCCTGATGAATGCGGTGGCCAGCGCGGTGTATGCGCTGGCGGCGCTGGGTGCCTTGATGGCCGGCGTGTTGTGGCTGATGCGCAGCCCGCTCTTCCCCATCCGCAGCATCCAGCTCGACGGTGACCTGGCGCGCAACAGCGTGCCCACCATCCGCGCGAACGCGGGCCCGATGCTGGCCGGCAACTTCTACAGCGTCGATCTGCAAAAAGGCCGCGCCGCTTTCGAGACCGTGCCCTGGGTGCGGCGTGCGGTGGTGCAGCGCGTGTGGCCCGACCGCCTGAGCGTGCGGCTGGAAGAACACCGCGCCGAAGCGCTGTGGGAAGGCAATGTCGGCACCGCCGAGGAATACGCCGGCGACAAGCTGGTCAACAGCTACGGCGAGGTCTTCGAGGCCAATGTGGGCGATGTCGAACAAGACGGCCTGCCCAGCTTCGCCGGCCCCGACGGCAGCGCGCGGCAGGTGCTGGCTTTGTACCGCCGTTTGCAGCCGGTGCTGGCCCGGCTGGACCTGGCCATCGACAGGCTGCAACTCACCGGGCGCGGTTCATGGCGGGCCGAACTGGACAGCGGCGCGTTGATCGAAATGGGCCGTGGCAGCGACGACGATGTGCTGGCGCGCACCGAGCGCTTTGTCCGCACGCTGACGCAAGTGACGGCGCGCTACGGCCAGCCGCTGGAATACGCCGACCTGCGGCAAGCCGGCGGCTATGCCGTGCGCCTGCGCGGTGTCAGCACCACGGCCCCGGCCAACAAGACCAATTAAAGAAAGAACGCATGGCCAAGGAATTCAAGGACATGGTGTTCGCACTGGACATCGGCACCGCCAAGGTGATGGTGGTGGCCGCCGAGGTGCTGCCCGACGGCAGCCTGCGCGTGGCCGGCCTGGGCGTGGCGCCCACGCACGGCCTGAAGCGCGGCGTGGTGGTCAACATCGACGCCACCGTGCAGAGCATCCAGCAGGCCTTGAAAGAGGCCGAGATGATGGCCGCCTGCAAGATCACCAGCGTCTACACCGGCATCACCGGCAGCCACATCCGCGGGCAGAACAGCACCGGCATGGTCATCGTGCGCGACAACCGCGAGGTCACGCC
>JANPHI010000198.1:0-15444 GCA_031424355.1 Betaproteobacteria bacterium | reverse complement strand
CCGGGCCCATCACGGCCCAGCACCTGCTGCATCAACACCGCGTCGGCCGCGAACATGCTCAAGCTGCTTCCAGCCGATTCAGGCTTGCGCCGCCTTGATCTGCTCCAGCACGTCTTTCGCACTCACCGGTATCGGCGTGCCTGGGCCGTAAATGCCCTTCACGCCAGCGTCGTACAGAAAGCCGTAGTCCTGCTGCGGAATGACGCCGCCGACGAAGACGATGATGTCGTCGGCGCCCTGCGCCTTCAGCGCCGCGATGATGGCCGGCACCAGCGTCTTGTGCCCCGCCGCCAGCGTGCTGACGCCGACCGCGTGCACGTCGTTCTCGATGGCCTGGCGCGCGCATTCCTCGGGCGTCTGGAAGAGCGGGCCGATATCCACGTCGTAGCCCAGGTCGGCGAAGGCGGTGGCCACCACCTTGGCACCGCGGTCGTGGCCGTCCTGGCCCAGCTTGGCGATCATCACGCGCGGCCGGCGGCCGTGCTCGTCACCGAAGGCCGCGATCTCGGCCTTCAGCTTGTCCCAACCTCCAGCGGAATCGTAGGCAGCAGCGTACACACCGGTCACCTTCTGGATGTCGGCGCGGTGGCGCCCGAATACTTTTTCCAGCGCGTCACTGATCTCGCCCACCGTGGCCCGCAAGCGCACGGCCGCGATGCTCAGCGCGAGCAGATTGCCCTGCCCAGTTTCAGCGCACGCGGTCAGGGCGTCGAGCGCGCCCTGTACCGCCGTGTTGTCTCGCTCCGCCTTGATTTTTTCCAGCCGGGCGATCTGCCCCAGCCGCACCTTGACGTTGTCCACCTCGCGGATCTCGATCGGATCTTCCTTCGCGAGCTTGTACTTGTTGACACCGACGATCACGTCCTGCCCGCTGTCGATGCGCGCCTGCTTTTCCGCCGCGCTGGCCTCGATCTTCAGCTTGGCCCAGCCGCTGTCCACCGCCTTGGTCATGCCGCCCTGCGCGTTCACTTCTTCGATGATGGCCCAGGCCTTGGCGGCCATCTCCTGCGTCAGCGTTTCCATCATGTAGCTGCCGGCCCAGGGATCGACGACGCTGGTGATGTGGGTCTCTTCCTGGATGATCAGCTGCGTGTTGCGCGCGATGCGTGAACTGGTTTCAGTCGGCAGCGCGATGGCCTCGTCGAAGCTGTTGGTGTGCAGGCTTTGCGTGCCGCCGAACACGGCCGCCATCGCTTCGACCGTCGTGCGCACGACGTTGTTGTAGGGGTCTTGTTCGGTCAGGCTCCAGCCACTGGTCTGGCAGTGGGTGCGCAGCATCAGGCTCTTGGGGTTCTTGGCGTTGAAGCCGGTCATGATCCGCGTCCACAGCAGCCGCGCGGCGCGCATCTTGGCGATCTCGAGATAGAAGTTCATCCCGATGGCCCAGAAGAAGCTCAGGCGCCCCGCGAAGGCATCGACGTCCAAGCCCTTGGCCACGGCGGTCTTCACGTACTCGGCGCCATCTGCCAGCGTCAGCGCCAGTTCCAGCGCCTGGTTGGCGCCGGCTTCCTGCATGTGATAACCGCTGATGCTGATCGAGTTGAACTTCGGCATCTGCTGGGCCGTGTACTCGATGATGTCGGCCACGATGCGCATCGACGGCTCGGGCGGGTAGA
Source organism: Betaproteobacteria bacterium (assembly GCA_031424355.1). Classification (GTDB taxonomy): domain Bacteria; phylum Pseudomonadota; class Gammaproteobacteria; order Burkholderiales; family Burkholderiaceae_C; genus Rubrivivax. Next base: position 13,828 of record JANPHI010000198.1, on the reverse strand, counting down.
TGTAGGTGTTGCGGACCATGAACTCCTTGAGGATGTCGTTCTGGATGGTTCCACTCAACTGGTCCTGCCGCACGCCCTGCTCTTCGGCCGCCACCACGTAGCCGGCCAGCACCGGCAGCACGGCGCCATTCATGGTCATCGACACGCTGACCTTGTCCAGCGGAATGCCGTCGAACAGGATCTTCATGTCCTCGACGCTGTCGATGGCCACGCCGGCCTTGCCGACGTCACCGGTCACGCGCGGGTGGTCGCTGTCGTAGCCGCGGTGGGTGGCCAGGTCGAAGGCCACGCTGACGCCCTGCCCGCCGGCGGCCAGCGCCTGGCGGTAGAAGGCGTTGCTGTCTTCGGCCGTTGAGAAGCCAGCGTACTGGCGGATGGTCCACGGCCGCACCGCGTACATCGTGGCCTGCGGGCCGCGGATATAGGGCGCAAAGCCGGGCAGCGTGTCGGCCAGTTCCGGCTGCGCCAGCGCGGCGGTGTCGGCGGCGGTGTACAGCGGCTTGACGCGTATGCCTTCGGGCGTGGTCCAGTCCAGCGCCGCCACATCACCGCCGGGGGCCGACTTGGCGGCAGCCTTCTGCCATTGCGCCAAGGTGGCGGGTGTGAATTCGCCGGTGTCGCTGCTGCTCATCTCGTCACTCCTGGGATCGGCCGGGGCGGCCAGGGCGCTCGTTTTCGAGCTTGCCCTCGGGTTTTCATTATGCATAATTATGAATTCAAACCTCACGCAAAGCTGACAACGCACCTTGGTTGATCTCCAGACCAGCACCACGCCGCCGCCCAGCCTGGCGCGCCGCGCCCTGTACCAGGACGTGGCCGAGCGCCTGCGCCAGCAAATTTTCGCGCGCGAGCTGGAGCCCGGCAGCTGGATCGACGAGATGAAGCTGTGTGCCGAATACGGCATCAGCCGCACACCGCTGCGCGAGGCGCTGAAGGTGCTGGCCGTCGAAGGCCTGGTGACGATGAAGGTGCGGCGCGGTGCCTACGTCACCGAGATGTCACGCGACGACGTGGCCCAGGTCTACCACCTGCTGGCGCTGCTGGAAAGCGATGCCGCCAGCACCGTGGCGCAGCGTGCAACGCCGGCCGAACGCGAGCAGTTGGCGCAGATGCACGCGCGGCTGGAATCGCAGGTGCGGCGGCGCGATGCCTTCTTCGCCACCAACGAAGCGTTCCACATGACGCTGCTACACATGGCCGGCAACCGGTGGGCCTTGCAGACCGTGCTCGACCTGCGCAAGGTGATGAAGCTGAACCGCCACCACTCGCTGTTCAAGCAGGGACGGCTGGCTGAATCGCTGGCGGAACACCGCGCCATCATGCAGGCCATTGCGGCCGGCGACGGCGCAGCGGCCGGTGCGTTGATGCAAGCGCACTTTGCCAGCGGCCTGGAAGCGGCTGCCTGAGACCAAAAAAAAGCCGCCCGAAGGCGGCTTTTCCCGTACCGAGCGCGCCCTGGGGCGCGCAACGATCACTTCTTGACGGCGTCCTTGACAGCGGCGGCGGCGTCCTTGGCGGCGCCCATGGCGTCCTTGGCAGCAGCAGCAGCGCCGCTGGCAGCGGAAGCGGCGGTGTCGGCAACGGCGGCAGCCGACGAAGCGGCGCTGGCGGCCATGTCAGCAGCGGAAGCCATGGCGGCCGGGGCAGCGACGACGGGAGCGGGGGCCGGCGCCGGGGCTTCTTCCTTCTTGCCGCAGGCGGTCAGGGCGAAAGCAGCAACCAGGGAAGCCAAAACGATCGACTTGTTCATGTGAGTCCTCAGGAGTTATGGGGTCGTGAAACGGAGCTTCTAAAGGGCGCTCCTTGCCAATGCTCAGAGACCCGATTCAGTAAGATCAACAAGGCAAAAGAGGTAACTCTCTTTTAACCTAGCCTCCGATTATAGCCTGCGCTAGGGCAATCCCTAGAGACCGAGCGTTCTGACCGCAAATGCCGGCTCTGATCGTTGCAAAACTGCGTCAATGCCCTCGCGCCACTGGTGGGCGGCCCGCTCGTCGGCCTGGGCCCGGCCGCGCCAATGGATGCGGTCGATCAGGTGAACGCTGACTGCCCGGTCGGCCACCAGCAGCGCCGGTATCTCGTGCGGCCAGTCGGCCGGCACCTGCCAGCCGCTGACGGCATGCACCCAGTCGCGCCGCCAGGCGTTGAAGCGCGGGTGGCAGCGCGGCACGGCGTCGAAATCGTGCGCCAGCAGCACCAGGCTGCGCTGCGGCAGGCGCAGCCAAGCGGTCAGGCGGTCGAGGGTGACAGCGTCGTCCCAGGGCCAGACCGTGAAATCGCTGTCGGCACAGAGGATGCGCCGGGCGCCCAGTTCCATCGCCGTTTCGAAGCCCCAGGCCACGGCGGCCGCGTAGCCGCTGCGGCTGTCGATGACCGGTGGCGGTTTGTTCGCCATCAAGCGTCCTGGCGAACCCAACCCGCCGCCACCCAGTCATCCAGCAGGCCGGCGGCGGCCGGGCTGAGGCGCGCGCAGTCGGTCGCGCCGAGTGCACGCGTGTCGGCCAGCTTGCGCATCAGGCCGGCATCACGGCCCCCCGCGCGCAAGGCCTCGCCGTTGATGAAGACGTGGCGTTCGTCGTAGAGCATGCGGCTGCGGGCGTCCAGCCGCACGGCGCCGGCCCTGCGCGGGGCGCCGGCCTCGAACCACACCTGCGGCTTGGGCTCGGTCAGCATTTCGCCGAAGACACGGGCCAGCGCGTCAGGGTCGGCCAGTTGGCGTTCCAGCGCGGCGCGCGCAAAAGCCAGCAAGCCGTCGGGCAAGGCACCCGGCGTGGCCGTGGCCGGTTGCTTCGGATCGCGGTACAGCGCAGTGGCGCGGGCTGAATCGTCGTCACCCTCACCCTCGTCGGCCAGGCGCATCAGCAGCTCGCGGGCCAGCTCACCCGCCGCTGGCGCGCGAAAACCCACCGAGCAGGTCATGCATTCACCGCCCTCGGCCACGCCGTCGTGGCCCCAGCCGGGCGGCAGGTACAGCATGTCACCGGGTTCCAGCAGCCATTCCTGGGTCGGTTCGAAATGGCGCAACAGCTTCAGCGGCGCGCCTTCGACCAAGGCAGCGTCCTTGACCTTGCCGACCTGCCAGCGCCGCCGGCCCTGCACCTGCAGCAAGAAGACGTCGTAGGAATCGACATGCGGCCCGACGCCACCGCCTGGGCTGGCCCAGGACACCATCAGGTCGTCCAGGCGCGCAGCGGGCACGAAACGGAACAGGGCCAGCAGTTCGTGGGCGGCGGCCACGTGCAGGTCCAGCCCCTGCACCAGCAGGGTCCAGCCCGGCCGCGAGATGGGCGGCAAGGCGCTGCGCGGCAAGGGGCCCTGGCGCACACGCCAGCCGCCATCGGCGTGCACCACCAGACGAGATTCGGCGTCTTCGTGGCCAGCCAGGTCGAACAGCGCGGCGCGCGACAGCGGTGGCGTCACGCCCGGCAGCGCCTGCCGCACCAGCAGCGGCTTCTTCTGCCAGTGCCGCTGCATGAAGGTGGCCGGGCTGATACCGCCAAGCAGGGGCAAGGGTAGGTTGACGTCCATCGGCCGATTCTGGCGCAGGCCCCGCGCGCCGCTGCGGCAGCCCCAGCGTGGCCCTGTGCCATCATTCCTGCATGCAGATTTCAGCCCCTTGCGTCGTGAGCCTGACCTGGAAGCTCAACGACGCCCAGAACCGCCCCATCGACGAACTGGCCGAGCCCGTGGAGTTTTTCTACGGCGGTGACGACCTGCTGGCCAAGGTGGAAGAAGTGCTGGCCGGCTACGAAGCCGGTGCCGATGTGCAGTTGCAGCTGGAACCCGAACACGCCTTCGGCGAGTACAAGGCCGAGCTGGTGTGCTTCGAAGACCGCAAGCTCTTCCCCGAGCAACTGGAAGTCGGCATGGCTTTCGAAGGCCTGCCCAAAGGGCATGCCACGCCCGACATGCCGGCCGACGCCATCTACCTGGTCACCGAGATCTACCCCGGCCACGTGGTGCTGGACGGCAACCACCCGCTGGCCGGCATGGCGTTGCGGCTGGACATCCAGGTGCGCGGCGTGCGCGCAGCCAGCGACGACGAGATCGAAGCCCGCACCGTGGGCGGCACGCCGCTGACGGTGCTGGGTGGCGGCACGGCGACACCGACGAATTCGATGTTGCACTGACCGCTGGCAGCGGCCGGGCCCTGCCGCCCGCAGCCGCTTGGGCTCAGACCGTGCCGTCGGGTTCCGGTGCCGGCAGCACCGGGTCGGCCCACTCCAGCAGTTCCGCCAGCCGGTGCACCACCCAGCCGGCTTCGGCTGTGCTGAGACCCGCCGTACCGCCCAGCAGGCCCCGGTGCACGCGTTCCAGCACGAGGTCTTCGGTGATGCTCAGTTGCCACAGCTGCGTTTGCGCGGTTTCGGTCAGCATGCAGGCCATGTCTTCGCACAGCTCGTGGCGCTGCATGATGAAGTCACGGCTCTCGGTGGGCTTGATGCGCCCGGGCGGCACGTAGAGCGCGATGAAGGCCGGCGGAACGACGATCTGGTTGTCGTCAGACACGGCGCGTCAGGCTTGCCCGGTCGAACCGAAACCGCCGCTACCGCGCGTGCTGTCGGTGAAAGCTTCCACCCGCTCGAAGCGCGCCTGAATCACCGGCACGATGACCATCTGCGCGATGCGTTCCAGCGGCTGCACGGTGTAAGCCAGGCTGCCGCGGTTCCAGCAGCTCACCATCAGCGGGCCCTGGTAGTCGCTGTCGATCAGACCCACCAGGTTGCCCAGCACGATGCCGTGCTTGTGGCCCAGGCCCGAACGCGGCAGCAGCATCGCGGCCAGATGGGGGTCGCCGATGTGCACGGCCAAGCCGGTCGGTATCAGCACGGCCTGGCCCGGTTCCAGCACCAGCGGCGCATCCAGGCAGGCACGCAGATCCAGCCCGGCACTGCCCGGCGTGGCGTAGGCCGGCAGGTGGTCGGCCATGCGGGCGTCGAGCACCTTGACGGCGATGGTCGTCATGGTTTCGCAGCTTTCATGGCGCGCGCTGTGCGATCTCGGCCACCAGCAGGCGCGCCAGGCTCAGCTTGTCGGCTGTGGGCAATTCCCGTTCGCCCTGCGCATCCACCAGCAGCAGCGTGTTGTCGTCACGGCCGAAGGTGGCCGGGCCCAGGTTGCCGACGACCAGCGGCACGCCCTTGCGCTGCAGCTTGTCGCGGGCGTGGCGGGCCAGGTCGTGGCTCTCGGCCGCGAAGCCCACACACCAGGGGCGCTGGCCTTCGGGCAGGCGCGCCACCGTGGCCAGGATGTCGGCGTTCTCGATCAGTTCCAGCGCGGGCACCTGGCCGCTGCCATCCTTCTTGATCTTGGCCTCGGTGGCGTTGGCGGGCCGCCAGTCGGCCACCGCAGCGGTGGCGACGAAGATGCCGTGCTGCGGCGCTTCGGGCAGCACGGCGGCCAGCATCTGCGCCGCGCTTTGCACGTCGATGCGGCGCACACCGCGCGGCGTGGGCAGGTGCACCGGGCCGGCCACCAGCGTCACCCGCGCACCGGCTTCGGCGGCGGCGCGGGCGATGGCGAAGCCCATCTTGCCGCTGGAATGGTTGGTGATGCCGCGCACCGGGTCGATGGCCTCGAAGGTCGGTCCGGCCGTCACCAGCACCGAGCGCCCGGCCAGCAGCTTGGGCTGGAAGAAGGCGATCAGTTCGTCGCGCAGTTCTTCAGCTTCCAGCATGCGGCCGTCGCCGACTTCACCGCAGGCCTGATCGCCGGCCGCCGGGCCCAGCACGGTGGCGCCGTCGGCCTGGATCTGCGCCACGTTGCGCTGGGTGGCCGGGTGCGACCACATCTCGCGGTTCATCGCCGGGGCCACCAGCAGCGGGCAGCGTTCGATGGGCCGCGCCAGGCACAACAGGGCCAGCAATTCACCGGCCCGGCCCTGCGCCAGCTGGGCGATGAAGTCGGCGCTGGCCGGCGCCACCACGATGGCGTCGGCCTCGCGCGTGAGGTTGATGTGCGGCATGTGGTTGGGCTCGCGCGCATCCCACTGGCTGGTGTAGACGGGGCGGTTGCTCAAGGCCTGCATCGTCACCGGCGTGATGAACTGCGTGGCGGCGTCGGTCATCACCACCTGCACGGTGGCCCCGGCCTTGACCAGCTCGCGCGTGAGATCGGCCGCCTTGTAGCAGGCCACGCCGCCGGACAAGCCCAGCAGGATGTGCTTGCCGTGCAGCGGGAGTGCGGGTGTGGAAGGCATCGCCAGAAACTCCAACAGTCAGCCCTGTGCGTGCCGGCGCGCGCAGCGTTCAGCCGGCACCATGGCACTTCTTGTATTTCTTGCCGCTGCCGCAGGGACAAGGGTCGTTGCGGCCGGGCGTGGCCTCGACGCGGCGCGTTTCGGTCTTGGGTGCGAAGTCCACCCAGTACATGCGCAGGTCCTGCACCGACATGCAGGCTTCGGCCAGCAGGTCATCGCGGGTTGGTGCGCCCTTGGGATAGGCCGCAGCCACATGGGCGCGGTATTCGTCGCTGTCCATCGGCAGCATCAAGACCTCGATCTGCTGAAAGGACTGCTCGAAGACAGCCGCGGCTTCTTCGTTGGCGGGCAGCGTCCAGATCTGCGGCAGTGCATGAACGGCGTCCAGAAAACCTTCGGCCCACTCCACCCCGGTCTGCAGCTGAGCGGCATCGGCTTCGCTCAGCGCGCCCTCTTCAACCAGCTTGCGCCGGCTGTTGTCGTCCCACTCGGCCACCAGCGGCTCCAGCCGCAGGTAGTCCGGCTCGTCGAACAGCGCCTCGGGGTCGAGTTCACTGCGCAGCACCGCCAGCCGGGCCTGCAGCGCGCGCAGTGCCAGGTCCTGGGCTTCAGGGTCGCCGAAAGCCCGCTCGAAGGCGTCGCCGAACAGGGCCGGCAGCCACTCGGCGGGCAGCACGCTGTGCGGCGTTGCAGCCATCGCGCACAGCATGCCGTCCACGCGTTCGAAGGAGAATTGGTCGTCGAAGCCGGCGAGGCGTTCGCAGGTCTGGTCGTAGGCCGCCAGTTCGGCAGCGGTCTGGATGCGGGGGCGCAGCGGGTCCACCTAGAAATCGCTTTGCAGCGTGATGCTGGTCAGGCGCGCCGTGCCGCCGTACAGGCCAGGCAGCATGAAGCGCTTGTCGGCGATGTTGCTCACATCCAGCCGCAGCGTCGGGCCTTTGAACCAGCGGTCGGACGGCAGTTGCAGCGCGACGTTCAGATCGAAAGTCGTGAAGCCCGCCAGGCTCTGCTCACCCACCACCGTGATGTTGCGGCGGCCGGTGTACTTGCCAGCCAAGTTCACCAGCACAGGCCCCTTGGTGTATTGCAGGGCCAGCCCGGCCATGCTGCGGGGCGGGTCCGGGAACAGACGGCCGCTGGCCGGGAACTGGGCCGCCACCTTGCCGGCATCGCCGAACACGGCCAGCGGATAGCCCAGTGCCGTCCGGCTGTCGTCGGCGTAGCCCTGGATGTAGGTTGCCGATGCGGTCACGCCGAAGCCAGAGAACGTGCCTTGGAAAGGCAAGGTGCCGGCTTGCAACTCCACCCCCCGGGCGGCCGGGTTGTCGACCCGCAGGCTGTGCGCGCTGCCGATGGCGGGCTCGAAACTGGATGCGATGCGGTCCTTGAATTTCACCAGGAAGGCCGAGGCCGAGGCCTTGAAGAGGCTGGACTTGTAAAGCGCCCCCATGTCCAGGGCCACCGAGCTTTCCGGCTTGGCCCTCAGCGGGACCAGGACGGCGCCCGCAGCACCGACCGGCTGCCACCCGATGCCGAGGCCCAAGCTGTCGGCGTGGCCCGGCACCTTGAAGCTTCTCGTCAGGCTGGCATAGAACTGCACGTCCGGCGTCAGCTCCAGGCTGCCGGTCAGCGCCGAGGCGGTGTAGTGCGTGGCGGCACCCGGCAACAAGCTCATCACCGGGAAGGGGTTCACCGAAGCCCGAAGCTTGTTGAACTGCGCCTTGCTGGCGGCGCTGCCGACCTTGGCCATGTCGTCGTCGGCCGCCGAGCTGGTGCCCGGCTTGTCGCCCTCCACGACGCCGGGCGTCTTGCCGACTTCGGTGGCTTCCTGGGCACGCGCCGCAGAGCCCAGTGCCAGCAGGGACCACAGGGCCCAACAGACCCATTTGTAGGGGCGCTTGTTCATCGGTGTTTCTCGGAATGCGGTGAAGGAAAAATTGTCGTGGAAACCGGGCGCAGTAACGGCCAGCCCGTGCGCGGCGGCCCTGCCGGCGCATGGTGGGCTCAGGCGCCCGAATGAGGGGTTCATTTCATGTCTGCGGTGTTGCGCGCAGACAACCCTCAGTGTCACACGGCCCAGCCATGTCACCAAAATGGCGCACACCCGATGGATTATCCAGGGCACGGCTCTTGCTGCCCTGAACCGATACACGAACGACTGCTGCGGCAGTCCCAACACCTTAGAAGGCGACAACCATGTACATGCGCGATTGGACGGGAATTTCGAGGACGGCGGTGGCGGTTGCCGTTGCTGTTCTGGCTTCAGCGCCGGCGCTCGCACAGAACACCACGGCGGCCGTTGGCGGGCGCGTTCTGGATGCGGGCGGACAGCCGCTGGCCGGCGCCACCGTAACCATCGTGCACGTTGAGTCGGGTTCCACCAACAACCTCACCACCGACAGTGCCGGCCGCTACAGCGCCCGCGGTCTGCGTGCAGGCGGCCCTTACACCGTCACCATCACCAAGGGCAGCCTGGTCGACAAGCGCAGCGACGTGTTCCTGAACCTGGCCGAAACCCTCAACCTCGATGCCCAGCTGGGCGCCACCGCAGAACGCATCGTGGTCACCGGGCGCGGCGTGTCGGACAAGTTCAACAGCTCGGCCATGGGCGCCGGCACCAACGTCGGCAGCCGGGAATTGGCGGCCCTCGCCTCGATCCAGCGCAACCTGCAGGACTACGCCCGCACCGACCCGCGCCTGGCGCAGACCGACAAGGAACGCGGTGAAATCTCGGCCGGCGGCCAGAACACGCGCTTCAACTCCATCACCATCGACGGCGTCAACATCAACGACACCTTCGGCCTGGAAGCCAACAACCTGCCGACGAAGAAGCAGCCCATCTCCATCGACGCGATCCAGTCGGTGCAGGTCAACCTGAGCAACTACGACGCGACGCAGAAGGGCTACACCGGCGCCAACATCAACGCCGTCACCAAGAGCGGCACCAACGAGTTCAAGGGCAGCGTCTACTACGTCACGCGCGACGACAACCTGGTCGGCAAGTTCTACAACCGCAGCACCGGGGCCTACAGTAACTTCCCGTCCTTCGAGGAAAACACCAAGGGCTTCACCCTGGGTGGTCCGATCATCCAGGACAAGCTGTTCTTCTTCGTCAGCTACGAAGATTTCAAGAGTACCAAGGCCTCCCCGGCCTTCGGACCGGCGGGCAGCAGCCTGACCAACGTCGGCATCCAGCAGAGCGCCATCGATTCGGCCATTTCCATCGCGAAGAACACCTGGGCGATGGACATCGGTGCGCCGACGGCTGCGGATCTGGCGCTGACCGTCAAGGACGCACTGGTGAAGCTGGACTGGAACATCAGCGACAAGCACCGCGCCAACCTGCGTTACAGCAAGACCGAGCAGAGCGACCCGATCGTCACCACGCTGTTCTCGGCAACGCAGTTGTCGTTGAGTTCGTACTGGTACGTTCAGAACAAGACCATCGAGACCTTGGTCGGCCAGTGGTTCGCCGACTGGACGCCGAGCTTCAGCACCGAAGTGAAGGTATCGCAGCGCGACTACTCGGTGTTGCAGCCGTCGGTCAATGGCACCCAGTTGCCGTCGATCGGCTTGCAGTTCACGGGCGCGTTGCCGGCCAACGCCGTTGGCGCTTCGGCCAACAACCGCTTCCTGAACTTCGGTACCGAGGCCAGCCGCCAGCTGAACGTGCTGAACACCAAGACCTCGGACATCTACGCCGGCGGCAACTGGGCCATGGGCGAACACGAGATGAAGTTCGGCGTCGACTACAGCCGCAACGAGATCTACAACGCTTTCCTGCAGAACGTCAACGGCACGTACACCTTCGGCTGCGAAAGCACGGCCAGCTACACCTTCGGCACCATCAACTGCTCGACGGCAACGGCCGACCAGGTGCAGGCGGCAACACTGGAAAACTTCCAGCGCGGCCGCCCCTCGTCCTACACCGTGCAATTGCCGCGCACCGGCAAGACCCTGCTCGACGGTGTGGCCACCTTCACCACGGCCAACACCGGCCTGTTCCTGCAGGACAGCTGGAAGTACAACGACAACTTCAACGTGATGTTCGGCCTGCGCATCGACCAGCAGGGCGTCAACACCCGGCCGATCTACAACGCCACCGCTGCAGGGGCCAAGGTCGCTGGCAGCGTCAACGGCACGACCGTCGTGCGCGACACCGGTGGCTTCGGCATCGACAACTCCGTCACGCTGGACGGCAACGTGCTGGCGCAACCACGTGTCGGCTTCAACTGGAACCCTGGAACCGCCCGCCGCCAACAGGTGCGCGGCGGCTTCGGTCTGTTCCAGGGCGCAGCCGCCAGCGTCTGGCTGTCGAACCCGTTTTCGAACACTGGCGCAGCAGTGCAGCAGCTGAGTTGCACCAGTTTCGCGGCCTGCCAGACGGCGGGCCTGCTGTTCAAGGCCGACCCGAATGCCCAGCCCATTCCCACGGGTTCGCCGCCGGCAGCCAACGTGGATGCACTCGACCCTGGCCTGAAGCAGCCCTCGGTGTGGAAGGCCAACTTGGCCTATGAAACCGAACTGCCCGTGCTGCCGGTCGTCGGCACCCTGGTGGCCGGCGCCGAATGGATGTACACGAAGACCAATCAAGGCATCTTTTACCAGCACCTGAACCTGGGCGCGCCCACCCGCACCGGCAGCGATGGCCGCGAGTTGTACTACCGGCCTGAAGGCTACGACACCAACTGCTACGCGGTGTCGGCCACAGGCGGCATCACGGTCAGCAGCAGCGGGGGGTGTGCGTCGCCAGCGGGTGCCACCAAGAGCCGGGCTCTCAGCAATTCGGCCTTCGGCAACGTCCTGATGGCCAAGGGCACCAAGCAGGGTGGTGGCAACCAGCTGACGCTGTCGCTGACCAAGCCCGTCACCGCCGGCTTCGGCTGGGGTGTGGCCTACACGCGCACCGACGCGACCGAGGTGAGCCCGCTGACCTCGTCGACGTCCAACAGCAACTGGAACGGCAAGAGCATCTTCAACCCCAACGAAGAAGCGTTGCAGAACTCCAACTACCTGATCAAGGACCGCATCAGCGCGAATCTGACCTGGCAGCAGGCCTTCATCGACAAGTACAAGACCACGGTCGGCGTGTTCTACGAAGGCCGTCGCGGCAAGCCCTACAGCTGGACCTACATCAACGACTTGAACGGTGACGGCATCGGTGGCAACGACCTGATGTACATCCCGACATCACAGGGCTCCGGCGAAGTCGTGTTCAAGCCCGGCACCGGTTCCAACGAGACAGCGGCGCAGGTCGAACAGCGCTTCTGGGACGTGGTCAACGCCAACCCGGGGCTGGCCAGTGCCAAGGGCGGCCTGGTCGGACGCAACAACAACTTTGCGCCTTGGGTCAACAACATCGACATGCGCATCAGCCAGGAACTGCCGGGCTTCACGGCCAAGCACAAGGCGACCTTCGTGCTGGACTTCCTGAACTTCGGCAACCTGCTGAACAAGAAGTGGGGCCGCGTCGACGAAGCGCCCTTCCCTTCGCGCCGCAGCTTCGTGAACTACGTCGGTCTGGACGGCAGCGGCAAGTACATCTATTCGATGGGCACGACCACGGACATGGTGACGAAGCAGAACGAACGCGAGTCGCAGTGGGCCATCCAGGCCACGCTGCGCTACGAGTTCTGATCGACCCGAAGACCGGCAGGCGGGCCCGTTCCGCCTGCCAACAAAAAGGGCCCTCGCGGGCCCTTTTTCATTGCTCGACGGTATCCCCGCGCGCGGCCGCTCAGCTGCGCTCGGCCACCCAGCCTTGCACCGAAGCCAAGGCTGCCGGCAGCGCCGCCGCGTCGCTGCCACCGGCCATTGCCAGGTCGGCCTTGCCGCCGCCCTTGCCACCGACCTGCAGGGCCACGAAGTTGACCAGCTCACCGGCCTTGACCTTGGCGCCCGGCCGGGCCAGCACGTCGGCCGTAACGCCAGCCGCCAGCTGCACCTTGCCGCCGTCCACCGCCGCCAGCACGATGATCGCGCTCTTCAGCTTGTCCTTGAGCTTGTCCATCGTTTCGCGCAGCGACTTGGCGTCGCCGCCGCTCAGCACCGCAGCCAGCACCTTGACGCCGTTCACGTCGACGGCCTGCGCCAACAGTTCGTCGCCTTGCGAAGACGCCAGCTTGCTTTTCAGCGCGGTGATTTCCTTTTCCAGCGCGCGCACATGATCCAGCACCGCCGCCACGCGCACCGGCACTTCGGCTGGCGTGGCCTTGAGCGTGCCGGCCAGGCCGTTGACCGTGCCTTCCAGCTGCTGCAGGTAGGCCAGCGCATTGCCGCCGGTGACGGCCTCGACGCGGCGGATGCCGGCCGCGATGCCGCCTTCGGCAACGATCTTGAACAGGCCGATGTCGCCGGTGCGCTGCACGTGGGTGCCGCCGCACAGTTCGCGGCTGCTGCCGATGTCGAGCACGCGCACCTCGTCGCCGTACTTCTCGCCGAACAGCATCATCGCGCCCAGCTTCTGCGCTTCTTCGATGGGCAGCACACGCGACTGCGTGGCGGCGTTGGCCAGGATCTCGGCGTTGACCAGCGACTCGACCTGCGCGACCTGCGCGTCGGTCATCGGCGTGTTCTGCACGAAGTCGAAACGCGTGCGTTCGGCCGTGACCAGCGAACCCTTCTGCTGCACGTGTTCGCCCAGCACCTCGCGCAGCGCCTTGTGCATCAGGTGCGTGGCGCTGTGGTTGCGCACGGTGCGCAGGCGGCGTTCGCCGTCCACCCGCGCGGTGAACACGTCGCCCACGCTGACCGTGCCTTCAACGATGCGACCATGGTGGCCGTGCACGCTGGCCTGGACCTTGATCGTGTCTTCGACGACGACGCGGGTGGTCGGGTTGCGCAGCTCACCGGCGTCACCGGCCTGGCCGCCGCTCTCGGCGTAGAAGGGCGTGTGGTCCAGCACGATGAGCACGTCGTCGCCGGCCTTGGCCTGCTGCAAGGGTGTGCCGTCGATGTAGATGGCCGTGACCTTGCTCGTCTCGCAGACCAGGTGTTCGTAGCCATGGAAATTCGTCGCGGCGCCGGTGTATTCCAGGCCCGTCGCCATCTTGAACTTGGCCGAAGCGCGCGCCTGTTCGCGCTGCCGCGTCATGGCCACGTTGAAGCCGGCTTCATCGACACGCACGCCACGTTCACGGCAAACGTCGGCGGTCAGGTCCAGCGGGAAGCCGAAGGTGTCGTGCAGCTTGAAGGCCAGGTCGCCTTCGATGACTTGAGCGCCCGTTTTTTCGATCGAAGCCAGGGCCGTTTCCAGGATCTCCATGCCGTTGGCGATGGTCTGGAAAAAGCGCTCTTCCTCGATCTTCAGCACCTCGGTGACACGGCCAGCCGCGCGGCGCAGTTCGGGGTAAGCCTCGCCCATTTCGGTGTCGAGTGCCGCGACCAACGTGTGGAAGAAAGGCTTGCGCGCGCCCAGCTTGTAGCCGTGGCGGATGGCGCGGCGGGCGATGCGGCGCAGCACGTAGCCGCGGCCTTCGTTGCCCGGGATCACGCCGTCCACGACCGTGAAACTGCAGGCGCGGATGTGGTCGGCGATGACCTTCAGTGAAGGCGAAGCGGCATCGCAGTCGCCGTGTTCCTTCGAATCAACGACCGCATCCACCGCCTTCTTCGCCGCCGCCAGCAGCG
>JANPHI010000197.1:0-9755 GCA_031424355.1 Betaproteobacteria bacterium | reverse complement strand
GGTGGTGCGTGGCGTGGCCAGCGCCGGCAAGCCCAAGCTGCTGCACGTCAATACCACGCCCGAGGTGATGGCCTTCGTCAATTCCAAAGACCTGGTGCCGCTGGCCGCGCTGGGCACGTCCTGCCCCGACCATTTCCTGCGCACCAAGATCCGCCCGCTGGTCATAGCAGAAGCCGTGTGGCGCCTGGAAGGCGACGCGCTGAAAGCCGCGCTGGACGCGCTGATGGTGGCCTACCGCGCCGATTACGCGGGCTATTACGAACGCTGCAAACGCCCCAACAGCCCGGCGTTGCGCGACCCCAATCCGGTGGTGCTGCTGCTGCCGCAAATCGGCATGGTGACCGTGGCCGGCGACAAGGCCACCGCGCGCATCGCCGGTGAGTTCTACGTCAACGCCATCAACGTGATGCGCGAGGCCAATGCGGTGGACCGCTACGTGGGCCTGCCCGAACAGGAAGCCTTCGACATCGAATACTGGCTGCTTGAAGAAGCCAAGCTGCAGCGCATGCCCAAGGCCAAGCCGCTGGTCGGCAAGGTGGCATTGGTGACGGGTGGTGCCGGCGGCATCGGCCTGGCGATTGCGAAGCGCATGCTGGCCGAAGGCGCCTGCATGGTGCTGGCCGACATCGACGAAGGGGCACTGGAAAGCGCCGTCACCGAACTGACGAAAGCCTACGGCCGCGACCACGTGCGCGGTGCGCGCTGCGACGTCACCGACGAGGCCAGCGTGCAGGCCGCCTTCGACCTCAGCTGCCTGGCCTTCGGCGGGCTGGACATCCTGGTCAGCAACGCCGGCATCGCTTCGGCAGCGCCGCTGGAAGACACCAGCCTGGCGCTGTGGAACCGCAACCAGAGCATCCTGGCCACCGGCTACTTCCTGGTTGGCCGCGAAGCGTTCCGGGTGATGAAGCGCCAGCGCACCGGCGGCAGCATCATCGTGGTGGCCAGCAAGAACGGCATGGTCGCCAGCAACCAGGCCAGCGCCTATTGCGCGGCCAAGGCCGCCGAGATCCAGCTGAGCCGCAGCTTCGCGCTGGAAGGCGCGCCGCTGGGCATCCGTTCCAACGTGGTCAACCCCGACGCGGTGATCCGCGGCTCGAAGATCTGGACCGGCAAGTGGAGCGAAGAACGCGCCGCCGCCAACAAGATCGAAGAAGGCGACCTGGAAGCCTTCTACCGCGACCGCAGCATGCTCAAGCGCAGCGTGTTCCCGGAAGACATCGCCGAGGCCGCCTACCACTTCGCGGCCGAACACCTGTCGGGCAAATGCACCGGCAACATCATCAACGTGGACGCCGGCAACCTGGCCGCCTTCACGCGTTGAACCCGGAGACCCCCATGAGCCTGATAGACCCCGCGCTGATCGCCGCGCACAACGACAAGCTGCAGCGCCACGTCAACCACGACTACGAAAACCTGGGTGAACAACTGGCCCGGCGCGACATCGACATCGACACCGTGCGCGCGCAGGTGGCCACCTTCGGCGTGGCCATTCCCAGCTGGGGCGTGGGCACCGGCGGCACCCGCTTCGCGCGCTTCCCGGGCGCCGGTGAACCGCGTCATGTCTTCGACAAACTGGCCGACTGCGCCGTCATCCACCAACTGGGCCGCACCACGCCCACGGTCAGCCTGCACATCCCCTGGGACAAGGCCAGCGACCTGGGCGAATTGCGCGAAACCGCCGCCGGGTACGGCCTGGCCTTCGACGCCATCAACTCCAACACCTTCAGCGACCAGCCCGGCCAGGCGCAGAGCTACAAATACGGCAGCCTGAGCCACACCAACGCGGCCACGCGCGCGCAGGCGGTGGAGCACAACCTGGCCTGCATCGAAATCGGCCGTGCCCTGGGCAGCAAGGCGCTGACGGTGTGGGTGGGCGACGGCAGCAACTTCCCCGGCCAGCAGCACTTCCGCCGCGCCTTCGACCGCTACCTGGACAGCGCGCGCGACATCTACGCGGCGCTGCCTTCCGACTGGCGGATGTTCCTGGAGCACAAGACCTGCGAGCCGGCTTTCTACAGCACCGTCATCCAGGACTGGGGCAGCAGCATCCTGGCCGCCAACGCGCTGGGCCCGCAGGCGCAGTGCCTGGTCGACCTGGGCCACCACGCGCCCAACGTCAACATCGAACTCATCGTGGCGCGGCTGGTGGCTGCCGGCAAGCTGGCCGGCTTCCACTTCAACGACAGCAAATACGGCGACGACGACCTGGACGCCGGCAGCGTGTCGCCGTATCGCCTCTTCCTCGTGTTCAACGAACTGGTGGCCGCGGCCCACGACCAGGTAGCCGGCTTCAACCCGGCCTACATGCTGGACCAGAGCCACAACGTGACCGACCCCATCGAAAGCCTGATCGACAGCGCCGAACAGGTGCAGCGCAGCTACACGCAAGCCCTGCTGGTGGACCGCGCCGCACTCGACGCGGCACAGGAAGGCAACGACGCGCTGGCCGCCACCAAGCTGCTGAAGCGGGCCTTCCAGACCGATGTGGCGCCCATCCTGCAGCGCGTGCGCCTGGAAGCCGGCGGGGCCATCGAGCCCATCGCCGCCTACCGCGCCAGCGGCTACCGCCAGCGCGTGGCGCAGGCGCGGCCGGCCAGCGCCGGTGGAGGCGGCGGCATTGTCTGAACCCGGCACGCCACGCGGCGCGCTGGACCTGGTGCTGGACATCGGGAAGACGCGCAGCAAGCTGCTGGTGCTGGACCGCCGGGGCGAGGTGCTGGCGCAGGCCGACCACGCCAGCGCGGTCTGCCCCAGCCACACCGGCGGCCCCGGCGCGCCCTGGGCGGCGCTGGACACCGCCGGCCTGGAGGCCTGGCTGTGCAGCGCCATCGCCGACCTGGGCCCGCTGCGCCGCCACCTGGCCCGCGCGGTGGTCAGCGCACACGGTGCGGCCTTCGCGGCGGTGGACGGTGACGGCCTGTGCTGGCCGGTGCCCGACTACGAGTTCGCAGGCTTCGACGAGCGCCCAGCCGACTGGGCGCAGCAGATCGGCGACTTCGCCGAAACCCAAAGCCCCGACCTGCCGCGCGGCCTGAACGTGGCCACGCAGTTCGACTGGCTGGAACGCCACGCCGGTGCCGCGTTTGCGCGCGGCACGCTGCTGCCTTACGCGCAGTACTGGGCCTGGTGGCTGAGCGGCGTGGCCGCCAGTGAAGTCAGTTCACTGGGCTGCCACACGCACCTGTGGAACCCCGGCACCGGCCAGCCGTCGGCCCTGGCCCGGCGGCGCGGCTGGGCCGCGCGCTTCGCACCGCCAAGGCGCGCCTGGGAGGTGCTGGGCAGCGTGCGGCCCGCGCTGGCCCAGCGCCTGGGTTTGCCACCCGGCCTGCTGCGCGTGCACACCGGTGCGCACGACAGCAACGCCTGCCTGGCGCGCTACCTGCGCAGCCACCCGCGCATGACGCTGGTGACCACCGGCACCTGGATCGTGGTGATGGCGCCCGGCGCGCCCGAACGCCCGCTGGACGCCGAACGCGACCTGCTCGCCAACGTCTCGGTGCGCCAGGAACGCGTGCCCACCGGCCGCTTCATGGGCGGCCGCGAACTGCAGCAGTTGTGCGCGGGTGCCGACCCGGCAGCGGCCAACGAAACCGATCTGCGGCGCCTGGTGCAACGCGGCGTGCTGGCCCTGCCTGGCTTCGAAGCCCAGGGCGGACCCTTCCGCCAGCACCGCGGCCGCGTGGTCGACGCGGCAGGCCCGCTGGCCCTGGACAGCCTGAGCCCCAGCGAGCGCGCCACGCTGGCCGCGCTGTACGCGGCGCAGGTCACGGCATGGCTCATCGACCGCCTGGGCGGTGTCGGCCCGACGGTGGTGGAAGGGCCCTTCTCGCACAACCCGGTCTACACCGGCGTGCTGGCCGCCCTGCTGCCGCGCGGCGCGCTGATGGTCAGTGCCGACCCGCTGGAAGGCACCGCGCGCGGCGCCTGGATGCTGGCGCACTGGACCGAACCCGGCATCAGCACCCCGGCCACCGTGCCGGTGCTGCCGCTGGCCTTACCCGGCCTGCCGGCCTTGCAGGCGCGCTGGTGCGCGCTGGTGGAAGGCCTGGTGCCTGCTTCGGCGGCAACGGCAACGACAACGGCAACGGCGACGGCGGCAACCGCTGCACCGACAGCCTGACGCAGCCCGTCAGGCCGGCAGCGCCACCGCGTCGTGCACGCCCAGCCGGCAGGCCGCCGCCAGCGCGCCGCCGGCCAGCACGTGGTCGCGCATCAAGCGCTGGGTGGTGGACAACGGCGTGTCGCGCCGCGTCAGCACGCACCAGTCCAGCTGCTTGGGCGTGTCCTGCACGTCCAGCACCACCAGGCGGCCGGCGGCCAGTTCGCTCTGGAAGGTATGGGCCGAGGCAAAGCTGATGCCCATGCCGGCCATCACGGCGGCCTTGATGGCCTCGGGGCCTTGCAGTTCGACGTCGGCCCGCACCTGCAGGCGCTGCATCTGCAGCAGGTGTTCCAGGAAGGCCCGCGTGGCCGAACCGGCTTCGCGCAGGATGAAGGTGTCGTCGCGCAGGCTGGCCCACGGAATCTGGCGCTCACGGGCCAGGCGGTGGTCGGGCGCCGCGATGATGCAGTGCGGGTGGCGCGCGAACACCTCGGCTTCGACCTCGGCCTCGGCCGGCGGGTAGCCGCCGATCAGCAGGTCGATCTGGCGTTCAGCCAGCAGCGCCAGCAGGTGGTCGCGCCGGCCCTGGGTGAGCTTCAGCCGCAGTTCGGGGTGCTGCAGGCGGAAGGTGGCCAGCAGACGCGGCACGAAGTACTGGCCCGGTGACACCACGCCCACATGCAACTGGCCGCGAAAGTGACCTTGCAGCGAGCCCAGCGCGTCTTCGGCCACGCTGACCTGGGCGAGGATGACGCGGGTGTGGCGCAGCAGTTCGGCGCCCGCATCGGTCAGGCGTATCGGGCGGGCCTGGGTGTCGAACAGGCGCGTGCCCAGTTCGTCTTCCAGCAGACGGATCTGCTGCGACACGGCGCTCTGCGTCATGCCCATCAGTTCGCCGCCGCGTGAGAAGCTGACCGTGGTGGCGGCCGCTTCGAAAACGCGCAAGCCGCGCAGCGTCAGATTGCGCATCGGTGTGTCCGCTGGCTGGCCCGAGTGACTAGGGTGAGCAGGATAGCGCGCGCCGTGGCGCGCGCTGCGGGCTACAGCCTCAAGCCAGCTTGAAAGGCAATTCGCGCAAGGACTTGCCCGTCAGGCTGGCGATGGCATTGGCAAAGGCCGGTGCCAGCGGCGGCAGGCCCGGTTCGCCCATGCCGGTGGGCGCGTCGTCGCTGGGCACGGTGTGCACGGCAATCTGCGGCATGTCGGTGATGCGCGGCACCGCGTAGTCCGCGAAGTTGCTTTGCTGCACCACGCCGTCTTTCAAGGTGATGGCCGCACCGGGCATGCACGTGGCCAGGCCCATCAGCGCGGCGCCCTGCACCTGGGCTTCCACGGTCTTGGGGTTGATGACGCGGTTGCAGTGCACGCCCGCCGTCACGCTGTGCAGCGTGGGCTTGCCACCCTGCACCGAGGCTTCGACCACATAGGCCACCACCGTGTTGAAGGACTCGTGCACGGCCACGCCCCAGGCGCGGCCGGCAGCCAGCTTGCGCTTGCCGTAGCCGGATTGGTCCACCGCCAGTTGCAGCGCGGCCTTGTGGCGGGGGTGGCCGTTGCCGATGAGCTGCATGCGGTAGGCCACCGGGTCTTGTTGGGTGGCGCGCGCGATGTCGTCGATCAGCGTTTCCATCACGAAGGCGGTGTGGGTCGAACCCACGCTGCGCCACCACAGCACCGGCACATTGACCTTGGGGTGGTGCACGGTCAGGCGCATCGGCAGTTCGTAGGGCTCCTTCATGCCCTCGACAGCCGTGCCGTCGATGCCGTCCTTGACCATCATGGCTTCGAAGGCCGTGCCACCCATGATGGACTGGCCGACGATGACGTGGTCCCACGCGGTGACCTTGCCCTGCGCGTCGAAAGCGATCTTCGCGGTGTGCAGGTGCATGGGCCGGTAGTAGCCGCCCTGGATGTCGTCTTCACGGCTCCACAGCGTGCGCACCGGCGCGCTGAGGCCCGCGCTCTGCGCGGCTTTGGCCACCGTGCAGGCTTCGACCACGTAGTCGCTGCTGGGGATGGCGCGGCGGCCGAAACCGCCACCGGCCATCTGCACGTTGACCTTCACGTTCTGCGGCGGCACGCCCAGAACCTTGGACGCGGCAAAGCCGTCCAGCCCCGGCATCTGCGAGCCCATCCACAGTTCGGCCCGGTCGCCGCGCAGGCTGACCGTGCAGTTCAGCGGCTCCATCGGCGCGTGCGCCAGGTAGGGGAAAACGAACTCGGCGGTGATCTGCCGGGCCACGTTGGCAGTGCCTGCAGGGCTGGCCAGCGCGGCCATGTCGGCGTCGAACTTGCGCGCGCCGGGCTTCTTGGCCAGTTCGCGGTACTGCACCAGCTGCTGTGCGCTGTCGACCTTTTCGACGCCGCTGCTGTCCCATTCCAGTTTCAGCGCGTCGCGCCCGCGCTTGGCGTTCCAGTAGCCGTCGGCGATGACGGCCACGCCTTCACCGCCGCGGTCCACCGGGATGCGCAACACGGCCTTGACGCCCGGGATGGCTTTCGCCGCGCGGTCGTCCACCGCTTTCAGCTTGGCGGCAAACACCGGCGGCCGGGCCACCACCGCAGTCAGCATGCCAGGCAGGCGCACGTCGATGCCGTAGCCCTGGCGGCCGCTGGACTTGGCCTTGGCGTCGAGGCGGCCCGTGGCCTTGCCGATCAGGCGGAAGTCTTTCGGGTCTTTCAGCTTGACGGTGTCGGGCACCGGCAGCTTCATCGCCGCTTCGGCCAGTTCGCCATAGCCGAGCTTCTTGCCGCCAGCGCCGATGACGAAACCGTTTTGCGTGCGCAGCGTGGCCGCGTCCACCTTCCACTGCGCCGCCGCCGCGTTGACCAGCATCGCGCGGGTGCGTGCCCCCAGTTCGCGGTACTGCGTGTACGAGTGCGCGATGGAACCCGAACCGCCGGTGATGTGCATGCCGAAGACCGGGTCGATGTAGGCCGGGTCGCCGCTGCCGTGTTGGCTGACCACCTTGGTCCAGTCGGCGTCCAGTTCCTCGGCCAGGATCATCGGCAGCGCGGTCTGCACGCCCTGGCCGAAGTCCAGCCGGTTGATGGTGACGGTGGTGGTGCCGTCCTTGGCGATCTGCACGAAAGCCGCCGGTTGCTCGTAGGGCTTCAGCCCGCTGGCCGGAGCGGCAGCGCCTTGGGCCAGCGCGCCCAGCGGGAAGGCGCCCAGGGCGAAACCGCTGAAGCCGCTGATGCCGGCCATCTTCAGGAAGTGGCGGCGCGGCAGGCCGGCAGCCGAACCTGCTGTGGCGTCGGCGTTCGCGTCAGCCTTGCGTTCGCGGGCCAGCATGGCCTGCAGGTTCTTCGGCAATTCGAAAGTGGTGGGGTCGAAATTCATGCGGTGTTCTCCTTCAGGCCAGCGACTTGGCGGCGTCGGTGATGGCGGCGCGAACGCGGGCGTAAGTGCCGCAGCGGCAGATGTTGCCGGCCATGGCGGCGTCGATCTCGGCAGCGGTGGGCAGCTTGCCGCGCGGGCGGTTTTTCAGGAAGGCGGTGGCCGACATGATCTGGCCGCTTTGGCAGTAGCCGCACTGCGCAACGTCGTGTCGCACCCAGGCGTCAGACACCGCCTTGCCGACCTTGTCGCGGCCGTCGGTGACGGCTTCGATGGTCGTGATCTTCTGGCCGTTCACGGCCGAGATCGGCACCGAACAAGACCGCACGGCCTGGCCGTTCAGGTGCACGGTGCAGGCGCCACAAAGGGCGGCGCCGCAGCCGAACTTGGTGCCCGTCAGACCCAGCGTGTCACGCAGGGCCCAGAGGATGGGCGTGGAAGGGTCGGCATCCACCTGACGGGGTTGGCCATTGATGTTGAGCGTGCTCATCGCGCTGTCCTTGGGGTGAATTCAACGAACATGATAGTGAATATAAATTCAGTTAAACGATAGACCTGTCGCTGCAAAGGGTCAAGCGGCTGCGCCGCTTTCAGGCCTTGATGCCGTCCCAGCAAAGGCCGAAGGCCATGGCCAGGTGGGTGTCGGTGCGGGCCAGCGAGCCCGAACGCAGCATGTTGGCCGTTTCGCGCACCGACCCCGCGAAGCTGTTGATCAGCAGAGGTGTCGGCACGTCTTTCACGATCTGCTGCGCGCGGGCGGTTTCGACCAGATCGACCCAGTTCCTGAACAGGCGCGCCGACAGGTTGCGGCTGACGTCGCTGAACCACGGCGAGTTGACGTACTGCTCCATGAACACCACCTGGTCATAGTGCGACAGGCGGTGATCCAGCCAGTTCAGCCACATGCGCTGAAAGCGGCTGCGAAACGGCAACGCCGGGTCGTCGCCCTGCATCAGGCTGGCGGCCGTTTCGGTCTTGGCCTGCTCGTACAGCGCCACCAGCAGCTCTTCCTTGGACTTGAAATAGACGTAGAGCGTGCCGGTGGCCAAGCCCGCCGCACGGGCGATGGCGGCCATGGTCAGCCCGCTCAGGCCGGTCTGTTCGACCAGGGCGTAAGTGGCCTTGGCGATGGCCCGCAGCTTGTCGTCGTCTTTGGCTCTCACGGGCGGATAATAGCTGAATGGTTATTCACCCAAAATCGACTCCGCCACCTTCGAGGCCGGAAGAGCCCTGGGCACCGCCTTGTAAGGGCAGCCGGCCGGTGGCGTCGTAGCATCCGCAAGTTGCGCGCACGCTTTGCGCACGCCCCACCCGAACAGAACAAGGATCTTGAATGACTAGCAAGCAGCCGACCATCATCTACACCCTGACGGACGAAGCGCCCTTGCTGGCGACTTGCGCCTTCTTGCCGATCATCCGCACCTTCACCGCGCCGGCGGGCATCCGGGTGGAAACCAGCGACATCTCGGTGGCCGGCCGCGTGCTGGCCGAATTCCCGGAATGCCTGACGGAAGCGCAGCGCGTGCCGAACAACCTGGCCGAACTGGGCCGGCTGACCATGCTGCCCGACACCAACATCATCAAGCTGCCCAACATCAGCGCCTCGGTGGGGCAGTTGAAGCTGGCCATCAAGGAACTGCAGGACAAGGGCTACGCGCTGCCGGACTACCCCGAGTCGCCCAAGACCGACGAGGAAAAGGCCCTGCGCGCGCGCTATTCCAAGTGCACCGGTTCAGCCGTGAACCCGGTGTTGCGCGAGGGCAATTCCGACCGCCGCGCGCCCAACGCCGTCAAGGCCTACGCGCGCAAGAACCCGCACAGCATGGCCGAGTGGAGCCAGGCCTCACGGTCGCACGTTTCGCACATGCACCACGGAGATTTCTACCACGGCGAAAAGTCCATCACGCTGGACCGCGCCCGTGACGTGAAGATGGAACTGCTGACGAAAAGCGGCAAGACCGTCGTGCTGAAGCAGAAGGTGTCGCTGCTGGACCGCGAAGTGGTCGACAGCATGTTCATGAGCAAGCAGGCGCTGCTGGACTTCTACACCCGAGAAATCGAAGACGCGCACAAGACGGGCGTGATGTTCTCGCTGCACGTCAAGGCCACGATGATGAAGGTCTCGCACCCCATCGTCTTCGGCCACTGCGTCAAGATTTTCTACAAGCAGGCCTTCGACAAGCACGCCAAGCTCTTCGACAGCCTGGGTGTGAACGTCAACAACGGCATGGTCGATCTGTACAACAAGATCGCCGCGCTGCCGCAGAGCCAGCAAGACGAAATCAAGCGCGACCTGCACGCCTGCCACGA
>JANPHI010000196.1:0-2375 GCA_031424355.1 Betaproteobacteria bacterium | reverse complement strand
CACAGCAGGCCCTCGCTACGCGTCCAGTCCATCAGGTCCTGGTAGTAGATGGCCTGCAGTTCCTGCACCGCGTGTTCGGCGTGCATGCCGCGGCCGTTGCTGTTGGTGCACCAGCCGGCTTCGGTGATGACGATGGGCTTGTCGGGGTACAGCCGCGCCACGCTGGCGACGTTGTCCTTCGTGTAATTCAGCGCCTCGTGGATGTGCTTGTATTCCCACACCGGATACGTGTGCAGCGAGATGAAGTCCAGCTCGCTCACCAGCTCGCGCAGCTTGTGCTGCCAGGGCACGTAGTTCTCGCAGAAGGTGACGGGCTGGCGCACGGCGGCTTTCACGCGGCGCACGTGGTCGATCATGCGGTGCACCGGCACGAAGTGGTCGGTCCAGTCGACGGTGGCTTCGTTCCCGACGGCCACCGAGAACACGATGCCCGGGTAGCGGTTCGCCAGCGCGATCAGGCGGCCGACTTCGGCTTCGTTTTCGCGCGTGCTCGCTTCCAGTTGTTCTTCGGTGAAGGTGCCGCCCCAGGGGCAGCCGAAGTTGTTCATCTCGGCGCCCAGGTAGGCGCCCAGCATCACCTGGAAAGGCAGGCGGTTTTCTGCGATGACCTGCAGCACGCGCTCGGCGTGCAGGCTGCAGTCGTACAGGCGCAGCAGGCGCCAGTTCTTCTGCAGGATCAGCAGGTCTTCCAGGATCTCGCCGGTGGACGGGTACGTACGGTCGTTCGGGCTCTGGCCCTCGCGGTAGCCGCTGTAGCAGATGGCGTTGCCCGAGGGCAGATTCAACAACTTCGTCATGCGATTCATCCGAACTTCAGTTCGCCATCCTTGTCCCACAGGCCCCAATAGGCACCCACATCGCCTTCGGCCCCGACCTTCCAGGCTTCGTCGAAAGCCGAGAAATAGAACAGCTCGATGCCCTCGTCACGCGCCCAGCGGGCGGTGTCCACGAAGTACTGCATCGCGCCCTCGCGCGAGGGCACCGAGCCTTCGAAAGCGCTGCCCTGGTCGGGCCAGCCGGTCTCGCTGATCAGCACGCGCTTGCCCGGTGCGGCGGCGCGCGTGCGGGCCAGCATGGTCTGCATGTAGGCGAGCGCCTGTTCGCGCGGGCAGCCTTCCCAGAAGGGGTAGCAGTTGGTCATCACCACGTCGCAGGCGGCGGTGATGCGCGGGTGCTTTTCGAACAGGAAATAGGCATCGACATAGCCCACCGGCACGCCGGGCAGGGCCTCTTTCACGCGCTGGATGAAACCGAGCAGATCGTCTTCGCTCATGTCCTCGCGCAGCATCACTTCATTGCCCACGGCGACGATGTCGGCGTGCCCCGCGCGGGCCACCTCGATGACGCCCGCGATCTCGCGTTCGTTGATGGCCGCGTCGGTGCCCAGCCAGGCGCCGACCAGCGTCTTCAGGCCCAGTTCATGGGCGATGCGCGGTGTCTGCTCGTGGCCGTCGGTGCAGGAAAAGGTGCGCACCCAGCCGGCGTGCGGTTGCAAGACGGCCAGACGTTCGCGGATCTGCGCCTCGCTCACCTGCGAGCCCGGCTGCTGGCCTTCCAGGTAGGGGCTGAAGCACAGGCCGTGCACGCCCTGCTGCAGCGTGGCGCGGAAGTCGGCGCCCAGGGCGTCGCGGGCCTCGGTCGTCCACACCTCGGGGCCGGTGTGGGACCAGCTGCTGCGGTCGACGCGGTCGGCCTGCGGCGCGGCGCCGGAGCGGACCTGCTGCTGCGCGTGCTGACCGTGGCCGTGGGTCTGGGTCTGCGTGACGCTGGCGTGCAGCGCGGTGTTTGGGGGGGAACCGGTTCGGGACATGGTGACTCTCCTCAAGCCTTCTTCGGCTGCTTGGTCTTCAGCTGCCAGGGGAACTTCCCCTTGCCGATGGGTTTGGGCTGGCCATAGCCGCCGACCTTTTCAAAGACGCGCACGTGGTCCACCACCAGCTCGGCGGGGAAGTGGGTGGCGTCGTTGGGTGCGCCTGGGAAGTTGCCGCCCACGGCCACGTTCATCACCAGGTAGAAGGGCTGGTCGAAGGGTGCCGGCCAGGGGTTGAGGTCGGCGGCTTTCGCGGCCTCGGCACCCTCGCCGCTCTTCAGCTTGCTGCAGCTCCACCAGTGGTCGTAAGTGCAGGTCTGCACGCCATCGACGTAGAAGCGGATTTCGCCCGGTTCCCATTCGACGGTGTAGTCGTGCCAGTCCGACACCGTGCTGCCGCCCGGCAGTTCGTGCACGGTGGTGATCAGCGAGCGCTTGGGGTAGGTCGAGCCGAAGTGGATGCTGTTCAGCACCTCGTGCGGCTTCTCGCCGACGATCTCCATCAGGTCGATCTCGCCGCTGGCCGCCCAGCCGCCGTACTTGTCCTGCTGCGGCAGCATCCACA
>JANPHI010000195.1:0-16903 GCA_031424355.1 Betaproteobacteria bacterium | reverse complement strand
ACCTTCATCGCGCTGAAGTGCTACATCGACAACTGGCGCTGGGCCGGCGTGCCCTTCTTCCTGCGCACCGGCAAGAAGATGGCCGAAGGCCAGCGCATCATTTCCATCGCCTTCCGCGAGCCGCCGAAAAGCATGTTCCCGCCGGGTTCGGGCGTGGGCGCACAAGGCCCCGACCATCTGACCTTTGACTTGGCCGACGCGTCGAAGATGAGCCTGTCCTTCTACGGCAAACGCCCCGGCCCGGGCATGCGGCTGGACAAGCTGAGCCTGCAGTTCGCCATGCACGACACCGGCATGATCGGCGAGGTTCTGGAAGCCTACGAACGATTGATTCTTGACGCCATGCGCGGCGACCACACGCTGTTCACCACCGCCGAAGGCATCGAAAGGCTGTGGCAGGTTTCAACGCCGCTACTGGAAGCGCCGCCGCCAGTGCGGCTGTACGAGCCGGGCTCGTGGGGGCCGAAGTCCATCCACCAGCTCATCGCGCCGCATGCCTGGCGGCTGCCTTTCGAACGCGCCTGGCGCAGCCCGAACCAGGTCGGCGGTTGAATCGTGCTCAGCGCGCCGGGGCCAGAAAACGGTCCATTGCCGCCTTGAATTCAGCCGGCACTTCGAAGTACGGCAAGGCGCCGGTCTGGAAGATCTGCACTTGCCAGTTCGGCCGGCCGCTGACGATGCGCAGGCCGCGGTAGTCGGTGAAGTCACCGCGCACGCCGTGGCTGGCCCACACCGGCTGGGTGAGGCCTTCGTAGACGCTGTGGATGTCGGCGCTGAACAGGTTGCCGGCCAGGAAATGCAGCGGCGCAAAGCGTGCGCCGGACTGCGCAGCAGTGGCCACCGAGTAGGCGCACAGGGTTTCGTCGATGGCCTTGCTGCCCCAGGTGCGCTGCAGGAAATAGCGCACCACGCCGGGCTTGGTCAGACCGTTGAACAGCGACTGCGCCCACAGCGGCGCGCTCAGCACGGCGTGCAACCACGGCATGCCGCGCGTGCTGCCGGGCGGCCCGCGGCGGGGCTTCAGGCCCATGAAACCGGTCGGGCTGACCAGCGCCAGCCGGCCCCACTGCGCCGGCTGTTCGACAGCCGCACGGGCCAGGAATTCACAGCCCAGCGACAGCGCCATCGCGTCCAGCGGCGCGGGGCCGCAGCGCGTTCGGATCTGCGCGGCCACCGCGTGCAGCGCATCGGTCATGACGCGCGGCGTGTAGGCGCGGTCGCTGCGGTCGCTGTAGCCGTAGCCCGGCAGTTCGATGGCGAACACGGTGCGCGTGGCGCGGTAGTGCTCGAACAGCGGTTGGACTTCGGCCGCCGAGGCCGCCGCGTTGACGCTGTGCACCAGCAGCAGCGGCGCACCCTGGCCGGCCACGTAGCAGTTCAGGCCGTCGAAATGGAAGCGCTCGGCATGCAGTGCCGGGGCCAGCGTCACGGCTGCAGCACCTTGGGCACGGGCGGCGCACGCAGCTTGAAGGTTTCAGGAAAACCGCTGCCCAGCAGCGGGCGCAGATAGCTGCGGAAAGCGTCGGTCACGTCGGTGCCGCTGTCGCTGATCAGTTCGGCCTCCATCGTGCGCGTCTTGCCGGCTACGGCTTCCAGAGGCAGCAGCGGGTAGTCCACCGCATAACCCCCGAAAGCACCGACGCGCTGGATGGCCACCGAGCCGCTGCTCTGCCCCCACATCGCGTACTGCACCGCCTTCTCGCCCACCTCGCGCGCCTCGCGCTGGTCTGTGTCGCTGACGCAGCCCAGGAAGCTGCGCTGCACATAGCCGAAGGTGTCGCCGCGCACACGCTTGATGCCTAGGCGGGCCTTGATCTCGTTGCACAGCAGGTCGGCCAGCGCGCCGGTACCGCTGAGCTGCACATTGCCGTGGGCGTCGCGTTCCACGCTGGGCGCCAGCTGTTCGGCGATGGATCGCCCCGAGGCGTCGTGTATGCCTTCGCTGACCGCGATGACGCAGCGGCCCAGGCGGTCGTGCACGGCTTTCACGTCGGCCAGGAATTTGTCGATCGCGAAATCGCGCTCGGGCAGGTAGATCAGGTGCGGGCCGTCGCCCGCGTACTTGCGGCCCATCGCCGCAGCGGCGGTCAGGAAGCCGGCGTGGCGGCCCATCACCACGCCCACGTAGACGCCGGGCAGCGCCGCGTTGTCCAGGTTGGCGCCGGCGAAAGCCTGGGCCACGTAGCGCGCGGCGCTGGCGTAGCCGGGCGTGTGGTCGTTCAGCACCAGGTCGTTGTCGATGGTCTTGGGGATGTGGATGCAGCGCAGCGGGTAGCCCGCTTTCGCGGCCTCTTCGGCCACGATGCGCACGGTGTCGGACGAGTCGTTGCCGCCGATGTTGAAGAAGTGTTCGATTTCGTGCGCGGCCAGCACCTTGAACATCTCGCGGCAGTAGGCCAGGTCGGGCTTGTCGCGCGTGCTGCCCAGGGCCGCAGCCGGCGTGGCGGCCACGCCTTCCAGGTTGGCCACGGTCTCGCCGGTCAGGTCGAGAAAGTCTTCGTTGACGATGCCGCGCACACCGTGCCGCGCGCCGTAGACGCGGCGGATGTCGGCATGCCGGCGGGCCTGCAGGATCACGCCGACCAGGCTCTGGTTGATCACGGCGGTGGGGCCGCCGCCCTGGGCGACGAGAATTTTTCCGGACGACATCGCAGCTCCTGCTGAACACGTGTTTGTCCGGATCGTAGCCGCTGGCCCCACGGCCACAATGCGCCGCCCAGCCACCACCCGACCCATGCACCGCACCCTCTTCACCACGCCGCTGGTCAACACCGTCCTGCGCGCCGGCTCGCGCGCCTTCCTGCGGCTGAACGGCTGGACGGTGCAGGGCGAGTTGCCCGCCGGCATGACCAAGTGCGTGCTGATCGCCGCACCGCACACCAGCAACTGGGACCTGCCCTACACGCTGATGGTGGCCTACTGCCTGCGCCTGAACGTGTACTGGATGGGCAAGCAGAGCCTCTTCCGCTGGCCTTTCGGCGCGGTGATGCGCTGGCTGGGCGGCATCGCGGTGGACCGCAGCAAATCGACCAACCTGGTGGCGGCTTCAGCGGCCGCGCTGGTGGCGGCCGATGGCAGCCTGCAGCTGGTGGTGCCGCCCGAGGGCACGCGGGGCAAGACGCGGCACTGGCGCACCGGTTTTTATTTCATCGCGCTGGAAGCCAAGGTGCCCATCGTGCTGGCCTACATGGACTACCAACGCAAGGTCAGCGGCCTGGGCCCGGTCTTCCAGCCGACCGGCGACGTCGAGGCCGACATGGCGGTGATCAAGCGCTTTTACGCTGGCATCCAGGGGCGCAACGCGGGCCAGTTCGAGGCCGGGTGATCCCGCCTCGGGTCAGCTCGGGCGGGCTGAACCGGCCTGCCCCGGCCATCGCGGCAGGGCCTTCGGAACAGGGACTTCGAAACAGGGCCTCAGAAGCGCACCACGTCCACCTTCATGCCGCGCCCGGCCAGCAGCGCGCGCACGCGGTCGGCCTCGGGCTGGCCGATGAAGGGCCAGGCCACCACCCGCCAGTCGTCGCCCTCGGGCAGCAGTTCCACGCGGCGGCTGGCGGCGCCCGGCGTGCGCAGCAGGGCGCTGATGGCCACCTGCAGTTGTTCGGCCTCGGCGCGGGTGCGCAAGGCGCGCGTGGAGACCGCAAAGCTCGGGCCGGCCGGCACCTCGGCGGGTGGCGCGGCAGCCGCCGGGGCGGCCTGCGGGCCCGCGCCCGCAGTGCCGGCGGTGCCGGCCGCCTGGGCCTCGTCCGCAGGCGGCGTGCCGCCCGTTGCACGGGGCGCGGCGGGTCGCCCGGCGCGCGCGGCGGCCACCGCTTCCCGCGCGGCGGCCTTGTCGGCTTCGCTCAAACCCAGGCCGCGCGGCGGCAGCCCGACAGCGCCTTTCTGGGCATAGGCAGGCACGGGTTTGACGGTGGTGACCGCCAGCTCGGCGCTGGCCGGTGCGCCCTTCGGTGGCTGCGCCGGCGGATGCGCTGGCAAGTGCGCTGGCGAGTGCGCCGTCGTACCCACCCCGGGTTCATGCGGCGGCGCTTCGGCCCCGGTGGCTTCTGACGCTGCAGCGTGCGCTGCGGCCGCCGACACGCCCTCGGTGAGGGCGGCTGCGGCGGCCTCAGGCGCAGAGGCCGCCCGTGCGGCAGCCGCAGCGGAAGCCGCGAATTCAGCCGGTGCGGTGGACGCGGCGGGCTCGGCGGATGCCGCAGTCGCGTGAGAAGCAGCAGATGCAGCCGATGCAACCGATGCGACAGCGTCAGCGGCAGCAGCGGGAAACGCAGCCGCAGGCCGCAGCCAGCCGGCCACGGCCACGGCGGCGGTGGCCAGCAGCAGAGCGCCCAGCAGCGCCGCCGTGGCCACGCGCGGCGGGCTCCACAAGCGGCTGCCCAGCACGGCGCCGGGCGTGCCGGCACCCACCAGCACGCGGCTGGTCAGGCCGCCGCCGGCAATGGCCGCCGTCATCACGTACGCCGTGCCGGCCACCGGGCCGCCCGCCACCGCAGCCGTGCTGACGCGGCGTACCGGTCCATCCACCGGCGGGGGCCGCAGCGCACGGCCGTGCTGCGCGACCCAACGGGCCAGGGCGCGCGGCGACAGCGGCGCCATGAAGTGGTCACCCTCACCGTGCTCGGCCGCAGCCAGCGCCCAGGCGGGCGTGGCGGCGCGCGGGTGCACGGTCGGCCGGTAGCCTTCGTGCGTGGTCAGCAGCGCGCCCTGCACGGCTGGCTGCTGCGCGCGCACCAACACCCGGTCGCGCAGCGTGGGGATGTGCGGCGCCGACTTCGCGACGGCCTCGGCCGGGACCGGGACCGGGGCCGGGGCCGGCTGTTCGGACGGCTCGGGCGCCAGCAGCGTGGCGACATCGCTGTCCTCGGCCGCCGCTTCGGCGCCCGGTGCAGACGCCACCGCCTCGGTGTCGGCCGCGACATCGAGTTCGATTTCGAAGGCGTCGGCATCAGCGCCATCAGCGCCATCGGCACCATCCGCGGCATGAACAGCATCAGCGGCATCGGCGGTATCGACAGCCACCGCAGTATCGACAGCGGTATCCACAGCGACAGCGGCCTGTGCGGCGGCGTCCTCGGCCACTGCGGGCTGTGCGTCGGCGGCGTGGTGTTCGGCCAGCGCGGCGAAGGCCGCCGTGAAATCTTCTTCGGCGGGTGCAGCCGGCTCGCCCGGCGGGGCGGCATCGGCCAGCGGCTGGTGGGCCGACGGCGGCACGTCGGGCACCGTGACGGCATCGGCATCGGCATCCGCATCCGCGCCCACACTCAGCGCGACATAGCCCACGGACCGAACCTGCTGCGGGCCGATGCGGCGCGCCAGCGGGTGTCGGTTGTGCCAGGCCACCACGCGGGCGGCCACGGTTTGCAGGCGCAGATCGTCCATGTGGGCCCGATTCTGCGCAGCCGCGCCGCGCTTCAGCCGCGCATAAGCAGCACCGAAGGCGGCCTTCTCCGGCCTTCCCGCTTCAGGCCGCCAGCACCGTGCCGCTGACCGCGCCCAGGGCGATGCGCACCGCGCCCGGGCCGCTGCAGTGGGCGCGCAGCGTCACCGTGTCGCCGTCTTCCAGGAAGCTGCGCGGCTCGCCGTTCGGCAAGGTCAGCGGCTCGCGGCCGCCTCGGCTCAGTTCCAGCAACGACCCCCCCTGCTCGGGCGCCGGGCCCGACAGGGTGCCCGTGCCCAGCAGGTCGCCCACCTGCAGGTTGCAGCCGTTGCTGGTGTGGTGGGTGACCAGTTGTGCCGGCGTCCAGCAGGCGTCCAGCGCGTTGGACTGCGACAGCTGCACCGCCGGCTCGCCGCGCGCCCGCATCGCGGCGGTCTGCAGCCAGACCTGCAGCGTGATGTCCAGCGCACCGTGTTCGGCGTTGAAAGCCGACTGCAGATAGGGCAGCGCCTCGGGCTGCCCGGCGGGCCGTGCGTACGGCTTGCGAAAGGGCGCCAGCGCTTCGAAAGACACCACCCAGGGCGACACCGTCGTGACGAAACTCTTGGCCAGGAACGGCCCCAGCGGCTGGTATTCCCAGGCCTGGATGTCGCGCGCCGACCAGTCGTTCAGCAGCGTCACGCCGAACAACCGGTCTTCGGCCTGGTCCATGCCGACGGGCTCGCCCAGCGCGTTCTCGGCGCCGATCCACAGGCCCAGTTCCAGTTCGTAGTCCAGCCGCTTGCTGGGGCCGACATGGGGCGCGCCGCCCTCGCCGCTGTCCTTGCTGCGCGTCTGGCCGCGCGGGCGCTTCACACGGCCTTCGATGCCCACCGACGACGCCCGCCCGTGGTAGCCGATGGGCACCCAGGCGTAGTTGGGCAGCAGCGGGCTGTCGGGCCGCATCAGCGCGCCCACCGTGCGGGCGTGGTGGATGCCGGCATAGAAATCGGTGTAGTCGCCAATGCGGCACGGCAGGGCCATCTGCGCGTCCGTCATCGGCAGCAGACAGCTTTCCAGGAACGGGCCCTGCTCGCTGCCCTCGGCCAAGGCAGCCGACAGCGCGGCGCGCAGTTCGCGCCAGGCCGGCCGGCCCATCGCCATGAAAGCCGCCAGGTCGCCTTCGGCCAACGGCGCCAGCAGCGGGTAGATCTCGGGCGCCCAGGGGCAGATGGCGGCGGCGGTCTTCAGGTCCAGCACCTGGTCGCCGATGGCCACGCCCACGCGCCAGGGCTCGGCGTGGTCGCCGTCGCGGGCGGGCGGTCGAAACCGGGCCAGCGGCAGGTTCTGGATCGGGAAGTCGCAACCGGGCTCGTTGGCCGACGCCACCCAGCTCATCAGCGCCGGGTCGTGGGTGGCGTCGCACAGCGCATTCGGCATCGGCGTGTCCATGTTCAAGCCTTGAAGTTGTCAGACAAGTCAGCCCAGCAGGCCGCGTAGCCGCGGTCCAGCGCCGCGTGGTTCAAGGCCCAGGCGGTGGGCTTGAAGCGCCAGCGGCTTTCGAACATGAAGGCCAGCGTGTCGCTCAGCTTGTGCGGCGCCAGCGGGGCCTGGCTGGCTTTCGTGAAGGCTTCGTTGTCGGGCCCGTGCGGCACGTGGCTGTTGTGCAGGCTCATGCCGCCGGGGCGGAAGCCCTCGGGCTTGGCGTCGTACTGGCCATGCACCAGGCCCATGAATTCGGCCATCACGTTGCGGTGGTACCAGGGCGGGCGGAAGGTGTCTTCGGCCACCAGCCAGCGCGGCGGGAAGATCACGAAGTCGCAATTCGCCACGCCGGGCGTGTCGCTGGGGCTGGTCAGCACGGTGAAGATGCTGGGGTCGGGGTGGTCGTGGCTGATGCTGCCGATGGTCATGAAGCGCGCCGTGTCGTACTTCACCGGCACCAGGTTGCCGTGCCAGGCCACCACGTTGAAGGGCGAGCTGGGCGCCACCGTGCGCCACAGCCGGCCGCCGAACTTGCGGACGATTTCCACAGGCCCGCTGTCGGTTTCGAAGGCCGCTTGCGGTGCTTCGAAATCGCGCGCATTCGCCAGGCCGTTGCTGCCGATGGGCCCCAGCTCGGGCAGGCGAAACGGCGCGCCGTGGTTCTCGCAGACGTACAGGCGCGTCGGCCCTGTGACGCTCACCTTGAAGGCCAGGCCACGCGGCAGCACGGCGATCTCGCCCGGTGCGATGTGCAGCACACCCAGTTCGGTGGTCAGCGTCAGCGCGCCCTGTTGCGGCACCAGCAGCATCTCGCCGTCGGCGTTGACGAAGGCCCGCTGCATCGACACATTGGCCAGCACCAGGTGCACGGCCACGCCAGTCTGCGCGTCGGCGTCACCGTTGACCAGCACGGTGCGCAGGCCGTCGATGAAGTCCTGCGGCAAGGTCTGCGCGTCGGGCACGGCGATGGGGTGCCAGCGCAGCGGGTCGGGCGGCGCGTGCTCGCCTTCGGCCGCGCCGGTCTTCCAGTGCGGCTGGGCATAGGGCGCAAAGCCCGAACCCGCGCCGGCCACCACGCTGGGCTGGCGGCGGTACAGCCAGGTGCGGCGGTTCTCGGCACGCGGTGCGGTGAAGGCGCTGCCCGACAGCAGTTCGGCGTACAGCCCCAGCGGCGCGCGCTGCGGGCTGTTGCGGCCTATCGGCAGCGCGCCGGGCACGGCTTCGCTCTCGAACTGGTTGCCGAAGCCGTGCAGGGTGCCGTGCAAAGTGCCGTGCAAAGGGGTGCGGTCGTTCATGGCGTGGGTTCCTGGGGTGGGTCAGCCGCCGGGGAAGTGGCAGCGGGCCGCGCCGCCGCGATGGCCTCGCGCAGCACGCGCAGGTCGCCGATGTGATTGGCCAGCAGCAGCACCAGGCGTGCGTTCAGGCGTTCGCTGTCGGCGTCGCTCAGGCCGGCGTGGCCTTCGATCAGCAGTTCGTAGAAATCGTCGCCGGGTGTGTAGGCGTGGCGATGGCGCACACCGGGCGTGCCGAAATTCGGCTGGGTGTTGAGGTGCTTCATGCGGGTTCGGCCTGGGCGCAGGCACGGGCCACGGCGGCGCGCACGGCGCCCACGTCCAGGCTGCGCCAGCGCGCGGCCACATGCTGGTCGGGCCGCAGCAGGTAGACGGTGCCGGGGCGGGCGTCGTAGCGCTGCGCGAGCAGGCCTGCGCAGGGCAAGCACAGCGTGCCGACGCCGAAGTCGCCACCGGCGCCGTTGACCGCCAGCGCCTGGATGGCCGGCTGCATCGCGCGCAGGCTTTCGGGGTCGCCGTGCGGGTCGATGAACACCAGCAGCGTGAAGCCGGGCGGCAGCGTCTGCAGCAGCCAGCGGCCGTCGCGCAGCGGCGCGTCGTCGGCCGGTGCGCCGGGCAACATCCAGCCTTCGAAAGCGTCGGCGTCGGGCGTGTTCAACGGGGAATCGCGCAGCGTCGCGGGCACCGACAAGCGCCCGCTGTTGACCAAGGCCCGCGCGAATGCGCCGTGGGGTTGCTCGGCCGCCAGGGTCAACACCGCATCGCGCAGCCGCTTCGAAGCCCGGCTTTTCGGCGTCATGAAGTCGGTGCTGCGCGTGCTGTTCAGCAGGTTCTCGTCGGCCGCTGCGCCGCGTTCGGCGTCGTAGCTGTCCAGCAGCGTTGCGCTCGCCTGCCCGCGCAGCACGCGGTCCAGCTTCCAGACCAGGTTGTCCACGTCCTGCACACCCGAATTCGCACCGCGCGCGCCGAAGGGCGACACCTGGTGTGCGGCGTCGCCCACGAAGAGCAGGCGGCCGTGCCGAAAGCGCGCCATGCGGCGGCACTGGAAGGTGTAGACGCTGACCCATTCCAGTTCGAAAGCGATGTGGCCAAAGCCCTGGCTGTCCAGCGCGGCGCGGATGCGCGGGCCGACACGCCCGGGCTGTTTTTCCACCTCCGGGTCGGCGTCCCAGCCGAGCTGGAAATCCATGCGCCAGACGCCGTCGGCTTCGCGGTGCAACAACGCACTCTGCTGCGGGTGGAAAGGTGGGTCGAACCAGAAGCGGCGTTCGGTGCGGTCGGCGTCGAAGGGCGCTTCGCTGAGCAGCACGTCGGCGATCAGGAAGCGGTCCTGGAAGACACGGCCCACGGTGTCCAGCCCGAGTTGCCGCCGTATCGGGCTGCGCGCGCCGTCAGCGACGATCAGCCAGTCGGCACGCAGGGTGTAGCGGCCGTCGGGTGTTTCAACGTCCAGCGTGGCACCGAAGTCGTCGGGGGTCACGGCCAGCACCTTGTGCTGCCAACGCAGGTCGATCAGCGGCAGCGCCTGCGCGCGTTCCACCAGCATCTGTTCCAGGTGGTACTGCTGCAGGTTGACCATGCCCGGCCGGCGGTGGCCGGCTTCCGGCAGCAGGTTGAAGCTGAAGACCTCGCGCTCGCCGTGAAAGGTGCGACCGACGTTCCAGGTCACGCCACGCGCCACCACCGCGTCGCCCACACCCAGGCGGTCGAAAATCTGCAGCGTGCGCTGGGCGTAGCACAGGCCGCGTGAACCGATGCTGACGGTGTCGTCCTCGTCCAGCAGCAGCACGGGCTGGCCGCGCTGCGCGGCGTCGATGGCCGCGCACAAGCCGACGGGGCCGGCACCGACCACCACCAGCGGCACGCGGCGTGTTTCGGTGCCGTCGATCTCGGGCGCACGGCGCGAGGTGTAGCGCGGCCAGGTGTAGGTCTTGAGCATGCGTGCCCCGCCCGCGTGCGATCAGCTTTCCAGCGCCTTCCACATCGCCGTGTCACGCTCGGCCGTCCAGATGCGTGGGTCGCGATGGCCGGTGGCTTCGTCAAAGGCGCGCGACACATCGAAGGGCATGCAGTGGTCGAAGATCACCCACTGGCCATAGGCCGGCCGTGTCGCGTCCAGCGTTTCGCGGTAGACGGTCTTCAGGTCTTTGCCGGCAGCGGCGCCCGCCTGCACGGCGCGGTAGACATCGCTGATGAAGGCGCGCGTACCGGCCAGGCCGGCCGCCACCTGGGCTTCGTCCTGCAGCGCCGCGCCCCGGCCCGGCACCAGCTTCAAGGGCTGCAGCGCGGCCACCGCGTCCAGCGTGGCCGGCCAGTCGCTGAAGTAGGCGTCACCAGCGTAGGGCGTGGCGTCGAACTCGACCAGGTCGCCACTGAACAGGATGCGGTCTTGCGGCAGCCACACCACCGTGTCGCCCTTGGTGTGGCCGCGCCCGAGTTGCAGGATCTGCACTTCCAGCTTGCCCAGCCACAGCGTCATCTTGCCGGTGAAGGTCAGCGTGGGCCAGGTCAGGCCCGGCGGCACGCTGTCGACATTGCGGAACAGGCGCGGGAAGCGGCCGATCTCGCTGGCCTTGTCCTGTTCGCCGCGTTCCTTGATCAGACCCAGCGTGTCTTCGCTGGCGATGATGTGTTCCGGCGCATAGGCCGAAGCGCCCAGCACGCGCACCGCGTGGTAGTGGCTGAGCAAAACGTACTTGATGGGCTTGTCGGTGACTTCGCGGATGCGGCGGATGACGTCGGCGGCCATCACCGGCGTGGCCTGGGTGTCGATGACCATCACCGCGTCGTCGCCGATGACGATGCCGGTGTTGGGGTCGCCTTCGGCCGTGTAGGCGTAGGCGTGGTCCGACAACTTCGTGAAGCTCACGGCCTTGTCAACCAGGTCGGCCTGGCTGGCGAAGGCTTTGGTGGCGGGGGCGGGGGCGGAAGAGGCAGTGGTCATGGCGGCAGCCCGGACAGGAGACGCCAGCATGCTAAGCCCGGGGCGCCGCGCTGCGCCCTGGGGCAGGCCCGATTCAGCCCTGGCCGGACTTCAGCTGCTTGCGCATGTTCTGCCCGGTTTCGGTCAGCCGCAAACTGCCGCCGTTCCATTCGATCCAGTTCAGCGCCACGTAGCCGTCGATGTAGCCTTCGGCGATCTCGCCGCAACGCCGGTGTTCGATCAGGGCAGCCGTGTTCAGCAGGGCGCCCAGCAAGGTGTCGCGGGGCAAGGTAGCAGGCTTCTGAGCGGTCAAGGTCACGCAGTGGTCTCCTCGCGAGCAGGCTCGTCGATAGCCCACCATAGCACTTGCGCGGGCGGCCATGTGAACCGCCAAGGCGCTGGATTGCGGGGGTGACCGGTGTGCGTGAATCTACCGTTGACCGGGTCAGCGGGCCGCCGCACAGTCGCGCCCCGACCACCGCAAAACAACGAGGAGACCCCGATGACGATCACACGCAGAACCCTGTTAGCCGCCGGCACCGCCTGGGCCAGCGCCACCCTGACCGGCTGCTCCGGCGTCAACGCCATGATGGGCGGCGGCTGGACCACCCTGGTGGACGGCGCTTCGATGAAAGACCTGAACGGCTACACCGAACTGGGTGCCGGCAACTGGACTTTCGTCGACGGCACCCTGCAAGGCAAGGCCGGCAAGGACGGCTACCTGCTGACCAAAGACAACTACGCCGACTTCGAATTGCGCGCCGAATTCTGGGCCGACGAAGACGCCAACAGCGGCCTCTTCCTGCGCTGCCAGGACCGCAGCAAGGTGACGGCCGACAACGCCTACGAAGTCAACATCTTCGACAAGCGCCCCGACCCCAGCTACGGCACCGGCGCCATCGTCAACGTCAGCAAGATCTCACCGATGCCCAAGGCAGCGGGCCGCTGGAACACCTACGAGATCACCGCCAAGGGCGACCGCCTGCTGGTGGTGCTGAACGGCGTGCAAACCGCCGATGCGCGCGACGCGCGTTTCAAGAGCGGGCCGATCGCCTTGCAGTCGGCGGCCGGCACCATCCGCTTCCGCAAGGTGCAGGTGCGGGCGATCTGACGGACCGCCGTCCGGCCGCGCTTCACAGGGTGGCGAACATCGCCACCACCACGGCGGCCATCACGCCGGTGGCCGCCCAGCCCAGCCACTTCAAGTTGCGGCCGATGACGTGGCCGCCCATGGTCTTGCGCTGGGTGGCCAGCAGCATCATCACGGCCATGATGGGCACGGCGATGACGCCGTTCAGCACCGCCGACCAGAACAATTCCTTCACCGGGTCGACCGGCGAAAAGCACAGCGCCACACCGCCCAGCGTGGCCAGCGCCACCACGCCGTAGAAACCGCGGCCCTGGCCTTCTTCCAGGCGCAGGCTCAGGCTGCCTTCCCAGCCCGCCGCTTCGGCCACCGCATAGGCCGCCGAACCGGCCAGCACCGGCACCGCCAGCAGGCCGGTGCCGACGATGCCCAGGCTGAACAGCAGGAAGGTGAAATCACCGGCCAGCGGGCGCAGCGCCTGCGCGGCCTGGGCCGAGGTCTGGATGTCGGTGATGCCGGCCTTGTTCAAGGTGGCGGCGGTGGACAGGATGATGAAGAAGGCGATCAGGTTGGAAAACGTCATGCCGATGACGGTGTCCCACTTGATGCGCCGCAGGTGGCCGCGCACCTCGGCCGGCGGGTGCGGGTGGGCCGGACCGGCGTTGACGTCTTCCACCTCTTGCGCGGCCTGCCAGAAGAACAGGTAGGGGCTGATCGTGGTGCCGAAAACCGCCACCACCATCAGCAGCACGTCGTGGCCCAGCACCAGCTGCGGGTGCACCACCTGGCGCAGCACCTCGGCAAAGTCCACATGCAGGGTGAAAGCCACGGCCACGTAGCTCAGCAACGCCAGCGTCAGCCACTTCAGCCAGCGCACGTAAGTGGCGTAGCTGAGAAAGACCTGCAGCACCAGGCACAGCAGGCCGAAGGTGACGGCGTAGACGTGGGCCGAGCCGCCCACCACCAGGCGCAGCGCCTCGGCCATGGCGGCGATGTCGGCGGCAATGTTCAGCGTGTTGGCCACCACCAGCATGCCCACGATGGCCAGCAGCACCGGGCGCGGAAAACGCCGCTTGATGTTGGCCGCCAGGCCGTGGCCGGTGACGTAGCCGATGCGCGCGCTGATGATCTGGATGGCGGCCATCAGCGGCAGCGTGAAGACCATGGTCCACAGCATCGAATAGCCGAACTGCGCGCCGGCCTGCGAATAGGTGGCGATGCCGCTGGGGTCGTCGTCGGCGGCGCCGGTGATCAGGCCGGGGCCCAGGCGGTTCATGGGCTCAAGGCGCTTTTCGAGGTTGAACTTCGCGATCGGCTTCATCGGCTGGGCATCAGGTTCAAGCGCGGGTTCAGTCGCCACGCGGCATGCGCAGTGCCAGCAGGCAGGCCAAGGCCGTCAGGCACATGGCGGTGGACAGCCACAGCGCGCGGGCGCCGTAGCGTTCCAGCACCAGGCCGAACAACCATGGCGACAACGCGCCCAGCAAGCGGCCGGGCAAGGCAATCCAGCCCTGGCGAGCGCCGTAGCCCTGGGCGCCGAACAGGGCCAACGGCAGCGTGCCGCGCACGATGGTCAACAGGCCGTTGCCGCTGCCGTGCAGCACCGCGAACGGCAATGCCGCCACCGGCCCCAGCGCCAGCAGAACCAGCGCGCCCAGCGGGTGGGTCAAGGCGGCAGCACGGGCCGACACCAGCGCGGAAAAACGCTGCAGCACGCTGAATTCGAAGAACCGCGCCGCCACCTGCGCCGGGCCGATCAGGGCACCCGCCAGCACCGCCACGGCCAGCGTGGCGCCGGCGGCCTGCAACAGCGCCGGCAGGTGGGCGGCCATCGCGGTGCTGACGAAACCCAGCATCGAAAAAAGCAGCGCCAGCAGGACGGCGGTGTGGCGCGGGGGCGCGGGGGTGGCGGCGGTGGCGGCAGAGGGCGTGGCCTGCGCCGCAGCAGCCGGGGCAGCGGCATCGTGCGGCGCGGCGCGCGGCAGCAGCGCGTTCAGCGGCAGCCCGATCACGACATGCAGCGCCGCCCAGGCGAAACACGCACTGCGCCAACCCCACTGCGCTTCCAGCACGGTGGTCAGCGGCCAGCCCACGGTGCTGGCGAAACCGGCGAGCAGCGTGATGCCGGTGATGGTCTGCCGCGCGTCGCGCCCGTACAGGCGCACCAGCGCGGCGAAGGCGGCGTCGTACAGGCCGCTGCCCATGGCAACGCCCAGCACCGCCCAGGCCAGCACCAGGCTGACCAGGCCCTGCGCCAGACCCAGGCCGGCCAGCCCCAGCGCGAACAGCAGGTTGGACGCCAACAGCACGCGGCGGCCGCCTTGGCGGTCGATGAGTCGCCCTGCGGCCGGGCCGATCGCAGCCGAGACCATCAGCGCCATCGAGAAGACCGCGAAGACCGCCGGCCGGCTGATGCCCAGGTCGCGCGACATCGGCGTGGCCAGCATGGCCGGCAGGTAGTAGGACGAGGCCCAGGCCAGGGTCTGCGCGCTGCCCAGCGCCAGCACGGTGCGGGTGCGCGCGGCGGGGTCGGGTGGGCGGGGCAGTGGGGCGGTCGTGGACACGGGCGGTTGGGCAGCGGCAGGCAGGCAGGAGGGGCGCCGCAGTGTCGCACCGCCCACCGTGGGACTGGCAGGCAGGGCCGGGCCGACAGGCGGCAGGTGCCGCGCAACAATGGCGGGATGTCCCGATCCCGCCCCCTCACCCGCATCCAGCGCTGGAGCCGCGTCCTCAGCGCGCGACCCCGGCTGTGGTCTTCGGTGGCCGTGGGCCTGCTGCTTTACGCACTGATGCCCGCTGCAGCAGCGCAGGCCGGCTCGCGCGCGCTGCTGGCCTGGAATGCCGGCGCGTTGCTCTACCTGGGCCTGGCGGCGCACATGCTGTGGCAGTCCGACACCGAGGCGATGCAGCGCCGCGCCCGGCAGCAAAGCGAAGGCCGCGTGGCCATGCTGGTGATGGTGGTGGTGGCGGCCGTGGCGGTGCTGCTGGCGGTGGGTTCGCAGCTCGTCGTCATCAAGACCATGCCCGGCAGCGCCCGTGCGCTGCACCTGGCGCTGGCGGCCTTGACGGTGCTGACGTCGTGGCTGTTCACCCAGACCCTGCTGGCCCTGAACTACGCCCACGACTTCTACCGCGCCCGCGACCAGGGCCAGCCCGACCCGCTGACCTTTCCCGGCACCACCGAGCCCAGCTATGGCGACTTCCTCTACTTCGCCTGTGTCATCGGCACCTCGGGCCAGACGGCCGACGTGGCCTTCAACGGCGGGGCCTTGCGGCCGACGGGCACCTTGCACTGCATCCTGGCCTTCTTCTTCAACACCACGGTGCTGGCGCTGACGATCAACATCGCCGCCGGGCTGTTCTGAAACACCGGGCCCAGGAGCAACAACGATGAGCAGCAAGCCGCCCTCCACGCACGGCGACATCCGCGGCGCCGCGCGCCTGGCGGCCGATGCCACCGCCGGCCTGACCGACCTGGTCGAGGCCATGCACCAGCGCATTGCCAGCGCGCCGGGCGCCACTGCGGCCGACGGCCGCACCAGCGGCATCACGGGGCTGGTCTACAAGAGCATCCGCGGCGTGACGCGGCTGGTGGGGGGCAGCGTGGACGGCCTGCTCGGCTTGCTGGAACCGCTGCTGGCTCCCCGCGCGGATGCGGCCGGCGACACGAGCCCGACCCGCCCGCCGCAGCCGCAGCGCGAGGCCATCGTGGCGGCGCTGAACGGCGTGCTGGGCGACCACCTGGCCGCCACGAACAACCCCCTGGCCACGACGATGGCGCTGCGCCACGCCGGCCAGCCGCTGCTGCTGGACCGCGCGGCGCTGCGGGCCCGCTTGCCGCAAGCCAACGGCCACGTCATCGTGCTGCTGCACGGCCTGTGCATGAACGACCTGCAGTGGCTGCGCGCAGGCCACGACCACGGTGCCGCGCTGGCGACCGAACTGGGCGCGACACCGCTCTACCTGCACTACAACAGCGGCCTGTCCATCCCCGACAACGGCCGCCAGTTCGCCAGCCTGATGGCGCAACAGGTGGCGGCCTGGCCGGTGCCCATCAGCCGCCTGGTGCTGCTGGCCCACAGCATGGGCGGCCTGGTGGCACGCAGTGCGCTGGCGCAGGCGCAGGACGCCGGGCAGGCCTGGCCGCAGCAGGTGACAGACCTGGTCTGTCTGGGCACGCCACACTTCGGCGCGCCGCTGGAACGCGCCGGGCACGGGGTGGACGTGCTGCTCGAAAACGCACCCTACGCCGCACCGCTGTCCCGGCTGGGCAAAGTACGCAGTGCCGGCATCACCGATTTGCGCCACGGCCGGGTGCGGCCTGTCGTTGTGGGCGTGGCGGGCAGCAAGGCCACCGACGCTGAAGCGCCGTTGCCACTGCCCGATTTCCCCGCAGGCCCGCGCTGCTACGCCATCGCCGGTTGCCTGGGCGCCAGCAGCAAGAGCCTGAAAGCGCGCCTGGCCGGCGACGGTTTGGTCACGGTGGACAGCGCACTCGGTCTGCACCAAGACGCCGCGCGCACGCTGCACTTCGCACCCGATCGGCAGTGGGTGGCGCAGGGCGTGAACCACATGGCGCTGCTCAGCGACGCAGGCGTTCACGCGCAACTGGTGGCGTGGTTGCGGCCGCCAGCGAACCCCGCCCAGCCCTCACGCGGCGCCGGCTGAATGGGCACGATGACGGCGAAACCGCTGCGCGTGCTGTCGCTCATCCCGCCGATGACGCAGCTGAACACGCCCTACCCCAGCACCGCCTACCT
>JANPHI010000194.1:0-41768 GCA_031424355.1 Betaproteobacteria bacterium | reverse complement strand
CCCACACCCACCGCGCCGGGTGCGGCCTGAGGGTGGGTGGTGTCGCTCGGCGCATCCATGCCACCCAGTATCCGCTGCCCGCACGCAGGCGCCTCGCTATCATCCGGCGCCTTGCGTGGCACCGGCCATGCGCCTGCCCGGAGCCGCTACGCCTTGGACCTGATTCTGCTCATCAAAGCCGCCGTCATGGGCATCGTCGAGGGGCTGACGGAGTTCCTGCCCGTGTCGTCCACCGGGCACCTGATCCTGGCCGGCTCCTTGATCGACTTCACCGGCGGCCCGCTGACGCCCGAGAAGATCAAGGCCTTCGAGATCTCCATCCAGACCGGCGCCATCCTGGCCATCGTGCTGCTGTACTGGCAGCGCCTGTCGGGCGTGGTGGCCAACATGGGCCACGACCGCAACGCGCGCAAGTTCCTGATCAACGTGCTGGTCGGCTTCCTGCCCGCCGTGGTGCTGGGCCTGACCTTCGGCAAGAAGGTGCAGGCTGCGCTGTTCAACCCGATGGTGGTGGCCAGCACCTTCATCCTGGGCGGTCTGATCATCCTGTGGGCCGAAAACCGCAAGGGTGTGGTGGTGCGCGTGGCCGAGGTCGAGGACATGAGCGTGATGGACGCGCTGAAGATCGGCCTGGTGCAGTGCCTGGCCTTCATCCCCGGCACCAGCCGGTCGGGCAGCACC
The DNA here is from genome assembly GCA_031424355.1 of Betaproteobacteria bacterium. Taxonomy (GTDB): domain Bacteria; phylum Pseudomonadota; class Gammaproteobacteria; order Burkholderiales; family Burkholderiaceae_C; genus Rubrivivax. Next base: position 41,087 of record JANPHI010000194.1, on the reverse strand, counting down.
ATCATCGGCGGCATGCTCTTCGGCCTGAGCCGCAAGGCGGCCACCGAATTCACCTTCTTCCTGGCGATACCCACGCTGTTCGGCGCCGGTGCCTACAGCCTGCTGAAGGTGCGCCACAGCCTGGGCGCGGCCGACCTGCCGCTGTTCGGCGTGGGCTTCCTGTTCAGCTTCATCTCGGCGTGGCTGTGTGTCCGCTGGCTGCTGAAGTACGTGTCCACGCACAACTTCATCGCCTTTGCCTGGTACCGCATCGCTTTCGGCGGTGTGATCCTGCTCACCGCCTACTTCCACCTGGTTACCTGGGCGGATTGACGGTCGTCCTGAACAGCAGGTCCCACACCCCGTGGCCGAGTTTCAGGCCACGGGTTTCGAACTTGGTCAGCGGCCGCCAGTCGGGCTTGGGCGCGTAGCCTGAAGCCGTGTTGACCAACCCCGGCTCGGCGCCCAGCACCTCCAGCATCTGCTCGGCGTAGGGCTGCCAGTCGGTGGCGCAATGCAGGTAGCCGCCGGGCGCCAACCGGGTGACCAAGGCGGCGACGAAGGCCGGCTGGATCAGCCGCCGCTTGTTGTGCCGCTTCTTGTGCCAGGGATCGGGGAACCAGATGTGCACGCCGGCCAGCGCACCGGGCGGGATCATGGCCGCCAGCACCTCCACCGCGTCGTGCTGCAGCAGCCGCACATTGCTCAGCGGCACTTCGCCGATGTGCCGCAGCATCGCGCCGACGCCGGGCGTGTGCACTTCGATGGCGCTGAAGTCGGTGCCGGGCTGGGCAGCGGCCACCTGCGCTGTGGCGTCCCCCATGCCGAAGCCGATTTCCAGCACGCGCGGGGCCGTGCGGCCGAAGACGGCGTCCAGGTCCAGCGGCTGCGGCGCATAGGGCAACATGTACTGCGGCCCCAGCGCTTCCAGCGCGCGCTGCTGGCCGCTGCCCAGGCGGCCCGCACGCAGCACAAAGCTGCGCAGCGGGCGGCCGCGCAAGGCGGCGTTGGGGTCGTCGGCGTGTGCGTCTGCGTCTTCGGCCGCGCTGGCCGATGCTGGCGGCTGGTCGTTGGCTGGGGTGGTGACCGGCAGGGGGCGGCGATTGGGCCCGCGCCGCCCCGTGCCCCGACCGGACCGCCAGGCCGTCAGACGCTGAGCCGCACCCGCCCCTGCTGCTCGGCCATGCTGCGCGCCAGCAGCTTGACCAGCGCGTAGGCCGTGGCGATGTGCGGCGTGGGCGTCTCGGTCAGCCGCCCCAATTCCACCACCGAGCCCACCAGCGCGTCGATCTCCGGTTCGCGCCCGGCTTCCACGTCCTGCAGCATCGAGGTCTTGTGCTTGCCCACCTTCTCGGCGCCGGCGATGCGCTTGTCCAGCGGCACGCGGAAGGTGATGCCCAGCTTGCCGGCCACCGCCTGCGCCTCCAGCATCATGTTGGTGGCCAGTTCGCGGGTCAGCGGGAACTGGCAGATGTCCACCAGCGTGGCGTGGCTCAGGGCGCTGATCGGGTTGAAGGTCAGGTTGCCCCACAGCTTCAGCCAGATCTCGGCGCGGATGTTGTCCAGCACCGGCGCCTTGAAGCCGGCCCGCGTGAAGCTGTCGGCGATGCGCAGCACCCGTTCGCTGCTGCTGCCGTCCAGTTCGCCCAGCGGGAAGCGGTCGCCCTCGACGTGCTGCACCACGCCAGGCGCGACCAGTTCCGACGCCGGGTAGACCACGCAGCCCAGCACCCGTTCGGCCGGGATGTGCGCAGCGATGACGCCCGTCGGGTCCACGCTGTGCACCGGCGTGCCGGCCAGCGCGCCGCCGTGCTGGTGGAAGTACCAGAAGGGAACGCCGTTCTGCATGGTGACGACGACGGTGTCGGGCCCGAAGAGCTTGGGCACCTCGGTCGCCACGGCTTCCACCTGGTGGGCCTTCAGCGCCAGGATCACCAGGTCTTGCGGCCCGGCGTCGCCGTAGTCGTTGGTGGCGCGCACATTGCTGGCCACGTGCTCGCTGCCGTCCTGCATGACGAGCTTCATGCCCCGGGCGCGTATCGCCTTGAGGTTCTCGCCGCGCACGATGAAGGTGACGTCCTCGCCGGCCAGCGCCAGCTTCACGCCGACATAACCGCCGATGGCACCGGCACCGATGATTGCAATTTTCATGGTCGTGTTCCTTTTCAGCGTGCCGCGTCACGTGCGGCATAACGGTTGCTGAGCGTGCCGATGCCTTCGATGTGCACGCTGACATCGCTGCCCGGCTTCATCGAACCGACGCCCACGGACGTGCCGCACAGGATCACGTCGCCGGGGAAGAGCGTCATGTCGCGCGAGATGAGGCTGACCAGCTGCGCCACGCTGAAGTGCATGTCGCTGACCGGGTAGTCCTGCCGCACATCGCCGTTCAGCACCGTGCGCACCACCAGCGTGGCCGGGTCCAGGCCGGTGGCAATGGCCGGGCCCATCGGGCAGAAGCCGTCCATGCCTTTCGCCCGCACCCACTGCGCGAAGCTGGCGTCGCGGTTCAGGATTTCGGCTTCGGTGATGTCGTTGGCGCAGGTGTAGCCGAAGACGTGCGCCATCGCGTCGGCCTCGGCCACGTTGGTGGCGGTCTTGCCGATGACAATGCCCAGTTCGCCTTCATAGACCACCTTGCCCTGCGCCCAGGGCTGCAGCACGGTGTCGCCCGGGTGGGCGTAGCTGTTGGGCGCCTTGATGAAGTACAGCGGCTCGGCCGGCGTGCCCAGGCCCAGCTTGCTGCGCAGCGCGCGGAAGTTGTTCCACAGCGCCACCACCTTGGTGGGCTGGCTGGGGTGCAGCAGCTTGACGTCAGCGATGTTCAGCGTGGCGCCGGTTGGCGTCGGGCTGACGTACATGTCGCCGCTGCATTCGGTGATCTGGCCGTCGGCGAGCGTGCCGAAGCCGGTGTGCTCGCCCACGGCGAAGCGCACCCAGAGGTGCTTGTTCGTGTTCATGGCGGCCCCTCAGATCACGCGTTCGGCGCGCAAGGCGTCGATCTGCGCAGCCGTGTAGCCGAGTTGCTCCAGCACCTCGATGGTGTGTTCGCCCAGCAGCGGCGAACGGGTGACGTCGGTCGGGCTGTCGGACATCTTGATCGGGTTGCCCACGGTCAGGTACTTGCCGCGCACCGGGTGGTCCACCTCGACGATGGTGCCGCTGGCACGCAGCGATTCATCGGCGGCAATTTCCTTCATCGACAGGATCGGGCCACAGGGGATGTCGAACTTGTTCAAGATCTCCATCGCCTCGATCTTGTCCTTGGTCATCGTCCACTGTTCGATGCGCTTGAAGATGGGCTTCAGGTGCAGCAAGCGGGCCTGCGGCGTGGCGAAGGCTTCGTCGTTGATCCAGCCTTCTTCGCCGATGACCTTGCACACCGCCGGCCAGACGGCGGCCTGGGTGATGAAGTAGATGTAGGCGTTGGGGTCGGTTTCCCAGCCCTTGCACTTCAGGATGGACCCGGGCTGGCCGCCGCCGCTGGCGTTGCCGGCTCGCGGCACGGCGTCGCCGAACTTGCCGTCGGGGTACTGCGGAAATTCATGCAGCGTGCCGGTGCGTTCCAGGCGCTGCTGGTCGCGCAGCTTGACGCGGCACAGGTTCAGCACGGCGTCTTGCATCGGCGCCAGCACCTTCTGGCCACGGCCCGTGGTCTGGCGTTGCAGCAGCGCCGCCAGGATGCCCAAAGCCAGGTGGAGGCCGGTGCCGCTGTCGCCGATCTGCGCACCCGTCACCAGCGGCGGGCCGTCGTCGAAACCCGTGGTGGAAGCCGCGCCGCCAGCGCACTGCGCCACGTTCTCGTAGACCTTGCAGTCCTCGTAGCGCCCCGGGCCGAAGCCCTTCACCGAGGCCACCACCATCTTCGGGTTCAACTCGTTGATGCGTTCCCAGCTGAAGCCCATGCGGTCCAAAGCGCCGGGCGCGAAGTTCTCGACCAGCACGTCGCAGGTCTTGATCAGCGTTTCCAGCACCTGCTTGCCGGCCGGCTTCTTGGTGTCGATGGTGATGGACCGCTTGTTGTGGTTCAGCATCGTGAAGTACAGGCTGTCGGCGCCCGGGATGTCGCGCAGTTGCCCGCGTGTCGCATCGCCTTCGCCGGCCTTCTCGACCTTGATCACATCGGCCCCGAACCAGGCCAACAGCTGGGTGCAGGTCGGACCCGACTGCACGTGGGTGAAATCCAGGATGCGGTAACCCGCCAGTGCCTTGCTCATCGATAACTCCAAAGGTTCAAAGTGAAAAAAATGGGCTGAGGCAGACGCTGAGCGTTTGCCGTCGAATGGGGTTGTTGCGGCCGGGGCCGGCGGGCGGCGTGTCGGCCAGGCAGCCCGAAGGCCGCGCTGTAAAGCCATTTTGAGCCGCAGGGCAGGGCCTTGTGTGTCGCCACAAATCGACAAAAAGCCGCATGCTGCGTCCGGGCTAACCCGAATTTGTGCACTGCAGCGATTTTTTGCATCGTGAGACCGTCGCGAGGTTTCGGCGGTCGGGAATGCGTGCCATATCGTGAGATGGCAGCGGGGCCAGCTGGGGGCTGCAGGTGGCTAGAATCGGCGTCTGCTGCGGGTGTAGTTCAATGGTAGAACGGCAGCTTCCCAAGCTTCATACAGGGGTTCGATTCCCCTCACCCGCTCCAAATGAGTGAATCACGATGGTTCACAAAGACTCAGGCTCCTAAGTAAATCAACGACTTAGGGGCCTTTTTCATGTCTCGACGACGCACGAGAGGGCTTTACAGCGCAAACCGTTCCGGGGAACATAGCGGGGCACAACCGGGACACCGGGACACGGAACAGGGGAACAAGGCCCGTTTTTGGGGTCGATTTTTTCCCCGGTTGTCCTAGGTGGCCGGACACCTGAAAGGCCCGCCATGTCGAAGCAAGCGCTGAAAGATGTTGACTGCCGTAACGCCACCTGCCCGCCCGACCTGAAGCGGCGGCGGCTGACGGACGGGGCCGGGCTGTACCTTGAGGTTTCGCCTGGCGGTGCGAAGCGCTGGTTCTGGAAGTTCTACCCAGACGGCAAGGAATCGCGGCTTGCGCTGGGCAGTTACCCAGACGTGTCGCTAAAGCAGGCGCGCCTAGACCGCGATGCCGCCCGCACGACCCGCAAGAGCGGCACGAACCCGGTGCAGCAGCGCAAGGCCGACAAAGCGGAAAAGGCCGCTAGCAGCGCCACCACCTACGAAGCGGCCGCACGCGAATTCCACGGCACCAAAGCCAGCGAATGGAGCGAGGGCCACGGCACCAAGTGGCTGCGCATGAATGAGCTGTACCTGTTCCCCGTCATCGGTTCGCTGGCGCTGTCCAACATCAAAGCCAAAACGCTGCTGCTGGCGCTGCGCAAGGTGGAAGCGAAAGGCATCCTGAGCACGGCGCAAGACCTGCAAGCGATGGCCGGGCAAGTCTTCCGCTACGGCGTACAGACAGGCATCTGCGAAAACAACCCGGTGGCAGACCTGCGCGGCGCACTGAAGCAGCACACGCCCAAGCACTTCGCGGCGGTGCTGGAGCCTGCCAAAGCGGGCGAACTGCTGCGGGCTATCGACGACTACACCGGGCAGCCTGAAACGGTGGCGGCGCTGAAGCTGTCGGCGCTGCTGTTCCAGCGGCCGGGGAACATCCGGGCGATGGAATGGGCATGGCTGAACTTTGACGACGCCATGCTGACGATTCCGGCGCAGGGCATGAAAGCCACGAAGGCGGAAAAGATCAACGGCCGGCCGCATCTGGTGCCGCTGGCGAAGCAGGCGATAGCGGTGTTGAAGGCCATCCAGCCGTTGACCGGGCATGGCTGCTACGTCTTCCCTTCGGCCCGCACCGGGGAGCGCCCGATGAGCGACGGCACCATCAATGCGGCGTTGCGCCGATTGGACTTCGGCAACGATGAGCATGTCGCCCACGGCTTCCGCGCGATGGCCCGCACGATGATGGCGGAACGGCTGGCCGGCATTTCTGCCGACTTGGTGGAAGCCCAGTTAGGCCACGGCAAAAGCGGGCCGCTGGGCAGTGCTTACGACCGCGCCGAATACCTGGAACAACGGCGGCAAGTGATGCAGACTTGGGCCGACTATCTCGACCGGCTGCGGGCTGGTGCGCAGGTGTTGCCGTTCAAGGCTGCTTGACGGTATCCGAAGGCATCATCTAGTCGGCCGCACCAGTAAGCACTGCTGAAATGCTGGCTTCCTCGCTTCGGTGGAACGCGACCGCTACAACGGCGCTGGTGGAGTGCTTTATCAACCGTTTCCACAGAGAGAACGTAAGGCACCGCGCGCACTTGCTGCATGCGGGCGTGCCTATGAAACTGTCCTGTTGATGGCACTACCCCGGCAAATGACCGCTTCAGGGTGGCAATGGTTCTGGGGCGGCGCTTCATAATACTTACGTGAATTCAATCGTTTTGCCGGAGCAGCCCATGGCCTCAGTCAACAGAGTCATCATCGTCGGCAACGTTTAGGAATTCGCAACTGTGGCCGCAAACAAGAAACCCCTTCAACCGGGTTTCGGTTCAAGGGGTCTCAGGGGCACATGGCCGGCGAAGAAAGATTGGTACCCTACTTCGCCTTCCATGCTACAGCAGCGCGCTTTGCGCGTCATCGTGGCAAGCCCGTGGGAACGCTGAACTTGCGGCTTTTTCAGCAACGCCTGCACGGAGCAAACCCACATGGCGAAAGAAGAAGCGTTTTCAGTCGAAGGCACCCACGGTGCGCAACTGCCCGCGAACGCGGGCGCGCAACCCTTCACAGTGGGCCAGCCCGGCCCGCTGCTGAAGCTGCCCAGCGTGCTCGACATTTTCCCGGTTAGCCGTTCCGCATGGCTGGCCGGCGTGAAGACCGGCCGTTACCCGGCACCAGTCCGTTTGTCTGCCCGTTCCGTTGCGTGGCGCGCTGAAGAAATTCGCGCGCTGGTCGCTTCGCTGTAACCGGGGCCACCATGAAAGCAAACAACTACGGCCCCCGGCCGGGGATAGCTGCGCCCGAATGCGCCGATGGCGAATCGGGTTCGGCATTGAAGTCAAAGCGCAACACCAATCCGCAACCGTTGCACGCGGCGCAAATTGCCGACGCACTGCTGACGATGCGCACGGCCGCTGCTGTCAGCGGCTTGTCTGAGGCCACGCTATATCGCAAGGCTGCGCGTGATCCGGCATTCCCAAAATTGGTGAAGCTGGGCGCGCGTTGCACCCGAATTCGAGCCGGCGATTTGACCGCCTGGCTTACTGCGCAGGTGCCAGCATGAGCGGGCCTGACGCGCAAGCATCACCGCTCGCTGGGCAAGCGCTGCGGGTGATCGAAGGCGAAAACAAAGCGGCGCTGTATCTCGCCCGCCTGCAAGGCCAGCAGGCAGACCCCGACGAATTGGCGCTGATCGTTTCCATGTTGTACGGCGCGGCGTTACGCGGTTTCTGCCGAGTGATCGAGAAAGCGCTGGGGGCGCAGCATGCATGAAACCCTTGCAATAGTTTCAAACCTGCCTGAACTGGCGACGCGAATTGATGCCGCTGTGCGCGATGCCGAAGGCCATGCGCGATCTGCTGTGGATGCCGCCCTATGCGCTGGTCGGCTCCTGACTGAAGCCAAGGCGCAGGTACTGCATGGCGACTGGGAACAGTGGTTGCTGTCGAATTGCGCAATTGCGCCACGGACGGCGCAGGCTTACATGCGACTCGCAAAGCGTGTTGCAGAGCCTCCCGCCGAAGAAGCGCAACGCGTTGCGCAATTGCCGTTGCGCGAGGCCATGACCGCCATTGCAACGGCGCCCGACATGCCCGCATCAGTCCCGAGGTATCCGGCATGCACGGCAGATTGGGCGAAGGCCCGGCCTGCATTCCAAACTGCTGCGCGGTCCATCTCAAGCATGGCGCGGGATGTTGGCCGAAAGCCGATCAAGCAAGACCGCATCAAGAACCTGCGCGAGAAACTGCTGGCAACGGTGGCCGAACTCGACCGCATGCTGGTGGAGGTCAAGCCATGAGCAGCGCCGTTCAAGTCTTCCACACGGCGATTCTGGAAATGCTGGGCCACGCCCCTGACGTTATCGAGCCCGGCCGGTTTCATCGCTTTGCAACGTCAGACCGACGCGGCGATACGGCCGGCTGGTGCAAGTTGTTCGATGACTTGCGCGGCGGCGTTTTCGGCTGCTACCGGCAAGGCGTCAGCGAAACGTGGAGCGGCGCCGACCGGGCCACGATGACCCGAGAACAACGCGCAACACACGCCCGGCAAGTGATGGCAGCCACGATTGAACGCGAGGCCCAGCAGCGCGAACAGTGGGCAGAGAACGCCCGACGAATCGCGCAGGTTTGGGCGCAGTGCGTGCCGCTGGTGGCGGGCGATCCTGTCACGCTGTACCTGAAGGGGCGCGGCTTCGCTGCGGTGTGGCCGCTGCCTGACGTGCTGCGCTATCACCGGGCGCTGCCCTATTGGGACGGCGGCAACAAGCTGGGCACCTACCCTGCGATGGTGGCGCCGTTGACGGTGGACGGCCGCATGGTGGCGTTGCATCGCACCTACCTGGCGCCCGGCGGCCGAAAAGCTGATGTGCCCACAGTGCGCAAGTTGACCGGCGCCGCAGGGCCGCTGGCCGGTGCCTGCATCCCTTTGCACAAACCTGCGCGCGGCTGCATCGCCATCGCTGAAGGGATCGAGACGGCGCTGGCCGGCTGGTGTGCATCGGCCCTGCCCACGGTGGCCGCCTATTCGGCTGGCAACCTGGCCGCCTACCGCTGGCCTGCTGGTGTGCAGCGGCTGGTGATCTTTGCCGACAACGACAAAGCTGGGCGCGATGCCGCCGAAGCATTGCAGGGCCGGGCAGTGGCTGCGCACCTGCGCTGCGACGTGATGACGCCCACCGACCCCGGCGCAGATTGGTGTGATGTTTGGGCGGCGCGCGGTGTTGTGGAGTTGGCAGCATGAGCGCGGCTGTTCAAGACCTGGCGCGGCTGCGTGATGTTGCGGCGGCGCCTGTGATGGATCGCATCAAGGCCATAGAAGGCGCACGCGCAGCCCTGGCGCCATCGCTGAAAGACCGCAGGGCGCCGGACTACCCGATAGCCGCGCTGGGCCCGCTGGCGCCCGCCTGCGAGGCCATAGCGCAGGCTGGGCAAGTGCAGCCCGCGATGGTGGGTCAGGCCCTGCTGGGCGCCGCTTCGCTGCTGACGCAAGGGCTGTTCAATGTGGACACCCTGGCAGGCATGCGCCCGCTTTCGCTGTACCTGCTGACGCTGGGTGATTCGGGCGACGGCAAAAGTACGGCGCAGGGTGCGGCGCTGGCACCTGTGAACGAGTGGCAGCGCCAGCAGGCCCGCGACTACAGCCACGACCTGAAGGAATACGAACGCGCGAAGGGCAACCGAAAGAAAGGCGAAGACCCACCCGATGCACCGCAATGCCCGTTCCGATTGGTGGGCGATGCCACCGTCGAAGGTTTGCGGCGCGATCTCGACACGGGTGTGTGTTCGCAAGGCGTGTTCACTGATGAAGCGGCGGCGATCCTGTCGGGCTACGGCATGAGTGCCGACCACCGAAGCAAAACGGCCGGCGTGTTTTCGAAGCTGTGGGACAACGGACACCTGAGCGTGTCGCGTGTCACCGGCGGCCGCGTGGAGCGCTACGGCCGGCGCGTGGCCCTGCACTGGCTGATACAGCCGATGGCAGCATCCGAGGCCATTGGTGATCCGCTGCTGGCCGCGCTGGGTTTCTGGCCGCGCTTCCTGGCGGCATGGCCTGAGCAACAAGCGCCGCGTCTGGCCCGGCCCTTCCTGCCCGGTACCTTGCCGGCCGTGGTGGACTACTGGCGGCGCTGCGAGGCCCTGCTGGCAAAGGCGCTTCCCGAAGATGCCACCGACTGCCCGGCGCTGGCGCTTTCAGACGAAGCGCGGGCCCTGCTGGGCCGGGCTTTCGAGAGCTTCGAGATCGAGGCGCGGCGTGGTGGACTGAAAGCCGTTAAGCCGTTCGCACTGCGTGCCAGTGAACAGGCATGCCGCGTTGCCGGTGTGCTGGCTTCCTTCGCTGGCGAAAACGTGGTGACGCCCGAGGCGATGCGTGGCGCGCTGGCGCTGGTGGCCTACAGCCTGAAAACCTGGCAGGCATTCATAGACGAGGGCGCCACCAGTCAGGGCGGCGCCGATGCGCTGCGGCTGTACGAATACCTGACCGGCCGGCCTGGCTGGTCTGAAGTGCTGGCGGTCATCGTCAACAGTGGCCCGAGTTGTGTTCGCAACAAAGACAAGCGCGACGCGGCACTGGCAACGCTGGAAGCTGCCGGCCTGGTGAGCGTGGCCGACCGCACGGCCGTGGCGCTACTGCCACCGTCAACCGTGGGTGCAACGGCGTGAGCGCGGCACTACTCGACGACCTACTGGCCGAATTCATCAAGCCCACCCCTGCGAAAGCTGCGAATTCTGCGAATCGTGAGGATTGGCGCGGCTTGCCGGCTGATTCTGTGACTTGCGAAGCGCTGCGAATTGTTGCGAAACCGCAGCCCGACCCTGAGCCGGCTGATTCAGATTCGCAAGTTTTCGCAGAGATTCGCAACCCAGCAAACACCCCGGAGAGTGAGCAACGGCGCGCGTTTTCGCAGGATTCGCAAGATTCGCAGGGGTGGGCCGACCCCAAGACAAAGCAGACCTGTGCAGCCTGTGCGAATCGACTGCGGCACGGCACCTGCGGCGATCCAGTTGCGGCTGGCCTGCTGAGTGAGGCTGACGGCTTCGGCATCGTCTGGCCGCCCGACAACTTCGGCGCGGATTGCCTGGCCTGGAAATCACGGCAGCGGACGGCAGGCGATGCCGACGAAGCCCTGCCGGTTGACGCCGACGAAGGCCGCCACGCGGGCCAGTGGGATGACAAGGACATGGCGAGCTTTCTCGACCGGCGCGCACGGCTCATGCGCTGGGGCTGGGTGGAAGCCGACGCCGAATGCTGGGCCGCCCGCCTGGTGGTCCGCGACCGCGACGCCGATACGCGTGTTTCCTGTGCGGACTGCGCTGCGTACCGGCCGGGCCAATGCGGCAACCATCAACGGGCCGGGCTGCTGTCGCCCGAGGTGGGCCGGGATTGGGTTGCGCGGTTGGAGCGGTGCCCAGGTTTTCAGACTGTGAGGTGATCCGATGGCGACGAAAGCAAACAAAGCGACGGCGGCGCCGGTAGACAAGTCCCGCCATCTCATCGTGCCGCGCAAGCTGGGCCAGACGGAGGACCGCGCTGTAACTGACTTGATGGCGCAGGGGGTTGTGTCTAACGCTTCCCTGGTGCTGAAGTACATGGAAGGCGAGCACGGCAGGCTGTCGCTGGTGGAGATGGTCGCATCGCTGGACGAAAGCGGGGCAGCCGTTAATCGGGGCGACATGGCATCGGCTGAAAGGATGTTGACCGCCCAGGCTTCCGCGCTGAATGCCATCTTTTCAGAGCTTGCCCGCCGTGCCGCGCTGAACATGGGTGAGTATCTCGACGCCACCGACCGCTACATGCGGCTGGCGCTGAAGGCGCAGAGTCAGTGCCGCGCCACGCTGGAAACGCTGGCCACCATCAAGAACCCGCCCGTGGTCTTTGCCAAGCAAGCCAACATCAACAACGGCGGGCAGCAGCAGGTGAACAACGGCGCAGCGCCGAACAATCCGCCCGCGCCTGCGGGAATTTCAGAAAGTCCGAAAAGCGAACTATTGGGGGCGAGCGATGGGCAATGGATGGACACCCGAGCGGCGGGCACGGCAGGCGGCGCTGATCCGCACCTGGCAACCGTGGGCACAGTCAACCGGCCCCCGCACGGCTGAAGGCAAGGCCCAGGCTGCGGAGAACGCGCGGGCCTTCCACGGCTGGACGCCCGCGCTTCAGGCCATGCGCGACGAAGTGCAGGCCCAGGCCCTGCGCGTTGCCGACCTGCTGCGTCAGCAGGCCGAAGCGCGGGCTGAACTAGTGCAGGTGCTGGGCCTGAATGCTTGACGGGGCAGGGGGGCGGCGAAAGTCTGCGCGGTCAAGGTGCCGAAACCACTCGGTATCCCACGCACAGAATTTGTCCCCCGGTTGAATCCGATTTCAAACGGGCCAGCCGGTTGCGGGTGTTGGCAACCTGCAACGACACCCAGGCGCATCTAACGCGCCGAAACGCGAAGCGGAACAGGCGCCACGCGAAGGGGGCATCAATTAAAAACCGGGGAATAGACCGGGGAACGAATCGACATGTTTAGACCGAATCGCCAGCATTCATGCGGTCTATCTGCTGATCTTAGATTCCCCTCACCGCTCCACATCTCTGCAAGTGGTTGATTCCATACGGGAAATCCAACCACCACGCCCACTGATACAGAACCCTCATACAAAAGGGGTCCGAAAGTGGGTGGAATCTTGCGCCGCGCCAGCGGTGTGTACGTGGCTCGGTTGACGGTCCCAGAGCGGCACCGTCAGTCCCTGGGCAAGCTTGAATTCATTGCATCGACCGGCACGCGCGAGATCGCTGTTGCCAGGATCGTGGCCGGCCAGCTTGTGGCTGAATGGCGCAGGCGACTGCACAGCCTGGATCGTCTGAACGCCGGCATGGATGTCTTGCAGTTGTCCCTGGGCTCTCCGTTGCTGCTGGTCGGGGGGCTACCTGCCCAGCCCCATGCGGGCAAGGAGATGTCAGAAGCCGTTGACGGCTTCATGGCTGACAGGTCAAAGCCATTCAGGCCAGATCAAGCTGGACGAATCAGGGGTGCATGTCTGCTGTTCGTTGAACTGGAAGGCGAAGCACACCTTCGACGGTGATGCCCTGCAAGTCGTCCGTGACCTGGAAGACGAAGTCTGGAGCGACGCTGCCTGAGGACCACTTCACGCTGTCATCCCCTTGGTTGCCTAGAGACTGACGATGTCGGCCAGCTACACTTATAAGAACCGAATTCAGTCCTGTCCGAAAGGGTGCGTCATGCGCTACTCCACCAACGTCAAGTCCATCAGCTACGTCAAGGCGAACGCTGCCGAAGTGCTGGACCGCCTGAAAGAAGACCGATCGCCGATGTTGATCACCCAGAACGGCGAAGCCCGCGCCGTGCTGCAGGACGTGAAGAGCTACGAAGACACGCAGGAAACCCTGGCGCTGTTGAAGCTGCTGGCCCTGGGCCGTCAGGACATCGATGCGGGCCGTGCCCGCCCGGTGGCCGATGTGGTCGAACGCTTGCGCAACAAGCACACCCGGAAGACCGTCGCGGCGGCATGAATGCCGAACTTCGCTACGAGGTGCTGCTGACGGCCGGCGCCGAGCAAGACCTGGACGACCTGGTCGGCTACGTGGCGGTGAACGAGACACCCGCCAAAGCCGACGCTCTGCTCGACAAGATCCTGGCAACCGCGCAGACCCTGGCAACAGCGCCCCAGCGCGGCAGCATCCCGCGTGAACTGCTGGCCCTGGGCATCCGTGAATACCGCCAGACCATGTTCAAACCCTACCGAATCATCTACCAGGTGCAAGACCTGCCCAAACCTGTCGTTCACATCGTCATCGTGGCCGACGGGCGGCGCGACATGGCGTCGGTTCTGCAGCAGCGCTTGCTGTCGGCATCTGTCTTTCGTTCGCCCGCTGAATGAACAACAACGCCATCGCCCAGAAACTCTGGAGCTTGTGCGACATCCTGCGCGATGACGGCATCCCTTACCACCAGTACGTCACCGAGCTGACCCTGGAAGTCAGGGTGCGGCGAAGGGATTCAGCAGTCTGACGCCCGTACCCGCGAAGTCAGCCGTGTTCCGGGTCACTACCGCCAGGTCGTTGACCAGTGCGATGGCGGCGATCTGCTTGTCGATTTCGTGCTCGGCGTGCGGTACGCGCAACTTGCCCCATACCTGTGCAGCTTCGACATCCAAGCCCAGGATGTGCTTGCGGTACTGATCAAGGACGCTCATCAGCCAGGATTCCAGGGTTAGAGCCTGTTGTGCATCGCCGCGATGCCGGATGAGTTCGACACCGCGCCGAAGTTCACCGACCGTGATGACGGATAGGAAGAGGGCGTCACCACGGTCCTTTGCCTGCCGAAAAAAAGTGATGACGCCAGGATTCGCCCGAGCACCCTTGCGAGCTTCACTGATGACGTTGATATCAATCAAATACACGAGGTGCTTCCGTGCTGGTGTTCACCCTTTCGAAGTCCGCGTCGTTGCCCACATCCGGCATGGACGCCAGGACTTCAGCGAAGGTGCGCTTGCGCGGCGCCGCCAGTGCGGCAGCCAGGATGGCGCGGTGTTCGGCTTCAGCGCTCTGCCCATGTTCACCGGCGCGCTGCTTCAGCGCCCTGACCACCGCTTCATCGACACCTCGGACAAGCAAATTCGCCACGTTCAGCCCCCGGTTTCACATTGATATCAATGATATCAGTCCCGTGCCAAAAGTCGCCCGCAAAGATCGGGTTCACAGGGGGATACAGAACGGGCGAAAAAACACCGCACGACGTGCTGTTCTTCACAGGGAAAAGTCGGCTCTTCCGGCCATCCAGCGCTCATACAAAACCGTGATACAAAAGCCCATCTTTCCGAGGGGGCTGTCATGGGTAGTAGAGAAGTGGAGCGGGTTCTCCTCACCCGCTCCATGCGCCCAGCGCCCTGTTTCCTCTCGGCGGCACTGCTGCTGGCGGTGGTTGCCGCCCACGCCGACACCGTCGTGGTCACCGCCGACCGCCTGCTGGATGTCGCCACCGGCCGCACCGTCGACAAACCCCAGTTGACCATCACCGACGGCCGCATCACCGCCGTCGGCAAACAGGGCGACCAGCGCCCTGATGGCTCCCGTCGCATCGACCTGCCGGGCCTGACGCTGCTGCCCGGCCTGATCGACATGCACGTGCACCTGACCGGCGACCCGCGCTACAGCGGCTACCGCGGGCTGGAATTCACCGACAACTTCTGGACCGTCATCGGCGTGGCCAGCGCGAAAAAGACGGTCGAGGCGGGCTTCACCACGGTGCGCAACGTGGGCTCGGGCAACTACGACGACGTGGCGCTGAAGCAGGCCATCGAGGCCGGTCACATCCCCGGCCCGCGCGTGGTGCCCGCCACCTACGCCATCGGCGCCACCGGCGGCCATTGCGACAGCACGGAATTCCCGCCCTCCATCACGGTGCCGTCGCCGGCCGTGGCCGACGGACCGCAGGCCATCCGCGCGGCGGTGCGCAAGCTGCGCAAGTACGGCGCCGAAGTCATCAAGTTCTGCGCCACCGGCGGCGTGCTGTCCAAGGGCGACACCGTCGGCGGCCAGCAGTACGGGCTGGATGAAATGAAGGCGCTGGTGGACGAGGCCCACATGCTGGGCCTGCGCGTGGCCGTGCATGCCCACGGCACCTCGGGCATCAAGGACGCCATCCGTGCCGGCGCCGACACCATCGAACACGCCAGCCTAGCGGACGACGAAGCTTTCACGCTGGCCAGGCAGCGCGGCACCTGGTTCTCGATGGACATCTACAACGACGACTACATCCTGGCCGAGGGCGAGAAAAACGGTGTGTTCAAGGAGTCGCTGGAAAAGGAAAAGGCCATCGGCCTGAAGCAGCGACAGACCTTTCAGGCGGCGGTGAAAGCCGGGGTGAAGATGGTCTACGGCACCGATGGCGGGGTGTACCCGAACGGCGACAACGCCAAGCAGTTCGCCACCATGGTCACCTGGGGCATGACGCCGCTGCAGGCCATCCAGTCGGCCACCGTCAATGCTGCCGAGGCACTGGGGCGCACGGCCGACGTGGGGGCGATTGCGGTGGGCCGTTACGCCGACCTCATCGCCGTCAGCGGCGACCCCTTGCGCGATGTCACGCTGTTGCAGCGCGTGGCCTTCGTGATGAAGGGCGGCGAAGTGATCAAGGCGGCCGCTGCCAGGTAGGCAGGGCCGGCGCCGTCAGAACTTCATTTTCAGCCCGGCACCGACGGCCCACGCGCGGGTGCGTTCGCTCATCGCGTCCGGGCGCGGCCAGAAGTGGCCGACCAGGATTTCACCCAGCAGCCAGTCCTTGTGCACCGGCTGTTCCCACTTCACTTGCAGGCCGATGTCAGTGAACGGCACGCCCGAGCTTTGCCGGCCGCTGCACAGCGCTTCCAGCGACAGCAGCCGCTGGTCGCCGAACGACCGGTAGGCGCCCACGCTGCTGGACCATTCGAATTTCTTCGAATCCTGCGTGATGGTGGTGGCATTCAACCAGCGCAACACCAGGTTGGCCGAATAGGCGTGTTCGTAGGACAGCGCCGTGGTCGAGCCCACGTGGTCGTCCGGCGTCCAGAAAACGGTCTCGCGGAAGTCAACCCGGTCGGCGCTGCCCAGCTGCCAGGCGTGGCTGTAGCGGGCGTGCGCGTAGGGCTTCAGGCCACCGTGGAAGCCGATGCGGAACTGCACCGAATCGTGCAGCGCAAAGCCCAGGCCGGCGAAGAAGGACGCGTCGGCGTTGTTGTCCTTGAGCAGCCGCTGCTGGCGCGACAGGGCGTCGGGTTGGTCGGTGACGGCTTCGCGTTCGTCGTCGCGCCCCAGGAACAGGAAGGCGCGGTCCTCCAGATTGGGCAACCAGACGCGCGCGTTGAAACGCAGGCTGACATCGACCGGCTCGCGCTGGCGTGTCAGCATGAACAGGCTCAGGCGGCCGTCGCTGACCTTGCCGCCCTCGGAGAAGGGCTTGTCGCCGAACCAGCTGTCCACGCCCCGCGCCAGCCACACGGTGGTCGCGCGCACCGACTGGCGGGTGGGCTCGAACACCGGGTCGGCCCGGGCCTGGGCGGCATCGGCCGCCGTGGCGGCTGCAGCCTCGGCCGTTGCCTGGGCGGTCTCGGCCGCGGCCGCGCAGGCCGGCGCGGCCGCGCCGAAGACCAGCCACGCCGCCGCCGCCGTGAGGGCCGCGCCCAGCGGCGGCATCCGCCGGATCGCCATCTCTTCGCAACATTCGTCTGCTGTACCCATGCCCGCACGCTACACCGACCGGCCGGCCGCTTCTGTGCGCTGACTCACCCAGCGCCGGGTTCGGGTTCCAGCCGCAGGCCATGGCCGTGATACAAAACCCGGTGATCTCGGGACCCCACCATCGTTAGCCCCCGGCCGGCCTGGCGCCATGCCGCGCTGACGCTGTTGGCCTTGCTGGCCTTCGCCGGCAATTCCCTGCTGTGCCGTCTGGCGCTGCGCCACACCGCTATCGACGCGGCCAGCTTCACGCTGATCCGCCTGGCTGCAGGGGCGCTATGCCTGTGGCTGATCGCCCGCTGGCGTGACGGTCCCCGCGGCCGGCAACAGGCGCTGGCGGGCGGTTGGCCGTCGGCCATCGCGCTCTTCGTCTACGCCGCTGCCTTCTCGTTCGCGTATGCCAGCCTCAGTGCCGGTACCGGGGCGCTGCTGCTGTTCGGCGCGGTGCAGGCTTCGATGATCGGCTGGGGGCTGCTCCAGGGCGAGCGCCTGCGCGGCGTGCAACTGGTGGGCTGGACGGTGGCCCTGGCTGGGCTGGTTGGCCTGGTGCTGCCGGGCTGGGCGGCGCCGCCCTGGCAGGGCAGTGCCCTGATGGTGGCTGCGGGCATGGCCTGGGCCGTCTACACCGTGCGCGGCAAGGGGCAGGGCGACCCGCTGCAGGTGACGGCCGGGAACTTTGCCCGGGCCGTGCTGCCGGCGGCGGTTTGCAGTGCACTGCTGTGGCGGGGCGCGGCACTGGACGCTGCGGGCGTGGCCTGCGCGGTGGCCTCGGGCGCGCTGGCCTCGGGCGTGGGCTATGCCGTCTGGTACACGGTGCTGCCGGCGCTGCGGGTGACCACGGCCGCCACGCTGCAACTGGCCGTGCCGGTCATCGCCGCCCTGGGGGGTATCGCCTGGCTCGGTGAAGTGCTGACCGGGCGCCTGATGCTGGCCGCGCCGGCCATCCTGGGCGGCATTGCGCTGGTGGTGGCGGGCGGCAGGAAGCGCTGAGCCGCCGCGGTGGGCCGCCCAGCGCCCAGGTCTCAACCCTTGTAGATGCCGCAGCCGACCAGGGTGTCGCCCACGCGTTCCAGGTACATGGCCTTGCCTTCGATGTTCTGCGACACCGGGTTCAGGAACTTGTAGCCCTCGACCCAGCCCTTGCCTTTGCCTTTGGCCAGGTCCACGAACATCTGGATGATGGGTTTGCCGTCTGCGTCCTTCAGGCCGATCAAGTCCTTGCCGACCAGCTTGGGGTTGGCGCCCTGGGCCAGATTCTTGCCATTCAGGTCGTAGACGATGACATAGAGGTCACGGTCCTTGAAGGCCTTGCCGTGGGTGAATTCCTCGTAGGACTTGTCGGCGCCGTTGGTCTTGATGAAAGCCACGGCCTTCTTGACCATGGCTTCGGCTTAGGCCGGCGTGCCGTGCTCGGCGGCCAGGGCCGAGCCGACCATCACAAGGGCGCCCAGACCGGCGGCGAGTACAGATTTGAAACGGGCAAAGAGGTTCATGGTGGTGGGTGCTTGCGGTTGCGGTTGAGAAGGCGCAGGGGCCTGGCGGCGGTGCCTGCTGAGCGTCGGGATCAAGGGGATTTATCGGCCGCTGCGGGTCTGACCTTGAGGCCTGCGCCCGGTGCATGCGGCATCATCCGCAGATGACTGCGCAATCCTTCTCGGTGCTTTTGCTGGGCGCCAACGACGCCACCCGTGCGGCCTTGCAGGCGCCCGGCTTGCAAACCGCCGAGGCCGCCGACGCCAGCCGCGCGCGGCTGCACGACGCGGTGGTCTGGTGCGCCGAAACACCGGACGCACTGCGCGCCCTGGCCGCGCGGCCCGATCTGACACAAACCGCCTTCGACAGTGCCGTGGTGGTGCTGGCCGCCGAGGCCGATGAAGACCTGGAAGCCGAACTGCTGGGCTGCGGCGTGGAAGCCGTGCTGCTGGCCGCCCACCGCGCCGCCTTGCCGCGCACCCTGCGCCACGCCGTGCTGCGCAAGCGCCTGGAACGCGCCGCCCGCACCGCCTACGCCACCGACCTGGCCACCGGCCTACCGCACCAGGCGCAGCTGCTGGAACACATGACGCAGTTGCTGGCGCTGCGCGAACGCGAACCCGCGCCCATGGTGCTGCTGGTGCTGCGCATCGAAGGCTTTGGCGCCGCCGCCGCGCGCCTGGGCGGCGAGGCCGGCAACGTGCTGCGCCGCAAGGTGGCCGTGCGCCTGCGCAGCGCGCTGCGCGCCAGTGACGTGGTGGCCGCCATCGGGCCCGACGCTTTCGGGGTGCTGCTGGGCCGCCTGGAATCGCGCAGCGACGGCGAACGCGTCGCCGGCAAGTTGGTGCGCACGCTGCAGCAACCGGTGACGGTGGCCGGCCAGCCCTGTGCGGTGACGGCCGCCGTCGGCCTGGCGCTCTACCCCGACCACGGCAAGGACGCCAACACCCTGCTGCAGCGCGCCAGCGCCCAGGCTGGCTCGGTGGCCACGCTGGGCCAGGAAGGTTTTGCGGTGCGCACCGACCGCAGCGGCAGCACGGCGGCCAACGACGAACCGGTCCGGCCCGAGTAGGCCTGGGCTCGGCTAGAGCTGGCCCGAGCCGACCCGGTGTTATTCCGCCGTGATGCGCGCCGCCGCGATGACGCGGGCCCAGCGCTCGATCTCGTCGGTCAGGAAGCGCCCGAAAGCCTGCGGGCCGCGCGCGTCGATGCGAAAGCCCTGGGTGCGCGCGCGTTCTTCGATGTCGGGCGTGGCCATGATCTTCAGCACCTCGGCGCCCAGCTTGTTCGCGGCGGCCTCGGGCATGCTGGCCGGCGCCATGATGGCGGTCCAGTTTTCCACCGCCAGTTGCGGCGCGCCAACCTCGGCGGTGGTGGGCGCATCGGGCACCAGCGGGTGGCGGGCGCTGCTGGCGATGGCCAGCGCGCGCAGCTTGCCGCTCTTCACGTGGGCCACGCTCTCGGGCAGGTTGGAGAAGATCACGTCCAGCTGGCCGCCGATCAGGTCGGTGATGGCCGGTGCGCCGCCCTTGTAGGGCACGTGCTGCACGTCGGTCTTGTACAGGTCGTTGAACAGCGCCAGCGTCAGGTGCGGCGGCGTGCCGTTGCCGCTGGAGCCGGCATTCAGCTTGCCGCCCTTGGCGCGCTGGATTAGGTCCTTGAAGTCCTTGATCGGGCTGGCGGCCGGCACCACCACCAGCATCGGCGAGCCGGCCAGCAGCGCCACCGGGCGCAGGTCTTTCTGGAAATCGAAGCTGGTGCGGCCCTTGAACAGCGTCACGTTGGCGGCGTGGGTCATGGTGATGGCCAGCAGCGTGTTTCCGTCGCCCGCCGCCTTGGCCACCTCGGCTGCGCCGATCTGCCCGCCGCTGCCCGGCTTGTTGTCGATGGTGACCGTGACCTTCCAGCGTTCACCCAGTTGCTGGCCCACCAGGCGCGCCATCACGTCGGTCAGGCCGCCGGGCGGGAAGGGCACCACATAGCGCAGCACGGCGCCGGGCTTGGGGTAGTCCTGGGCCTGCGCCCAGCCGTGCCGGGCGGGCAGCAGCAGCAGGGCGGGGGCGGTCTTCAGCAGGTCGCGTCTTTGCATGGCGGGGTTTTCTGGCAAACGTGCGGTGGGCGGGACGTTGGCGCTGGGCGCCGGCAGGGGGCGCGGGGGGTCAGTCGATCGGCAGGCTGGCCAGCATCGCATCGGGCACATCGACGCCTTCGGTGCGGGCGCGCCGCAGCAGGGCCTCGCGCCGCGCGCCGGGCAGGCGCACGCCTTCGTCGGTCAGCATCTCGGTCACCAGCACCTCCAGCCGGTCGAGGTAGCTGGCGGGGCCGGCCAGCGCACCGGTGTCGATGACGATGAAGGCCTGGCCGATGCCGGGCTGGTTGCCGGCGTCGACGAAGAAGCTCGACGCCTCGAAACCGAACTGCGCGCCGATGACGGCGGTGACCAGCAACTCGACCACCAGCGCCAACATCGCGCCTTTGGGCGACGAGGCCGCGCCGATGGGCAACATCGAACCGGCCATGCCGGCCTGCGGGTCGGTGGTGGGCTGGCCATTGACGTCCAGCGCCCAGCCGATGGGGATGGCGTTGCCGGCCTTGGCGGCCACCATCAGCTTACCGCGGGCCACCTCGCTCAGGCTCAGGTCGATCATCAACGGGTCGGCGCCGCGCCGCGGGAACACGGCCGCCACCGGGTTGGTGCCGAACACCGGGTGCTTGCCGCCCGCCGCCGGCATGGCCGCTGGCGAATTGGCCAAGCCCAGGCCGACCATGCCGGCGGCGGCCACCGCGCGCAGGTGGTCCACCACCACGCCGCAGTGGTGGCTGTGCACCACCCCGGCGATGGCGATGCCGTGTTCACGGGCGGCGGCGATGGCCTCGGCCACGGCCAGGTCACAGGCCGGAAAGGCCAGGCCGGCCTGCGCATCGACCAGCAGCGCGCCGCCCTTGCGGCGCAGCACCTGCGGCTGCGCGGCGCCGTTGGCGCGGCCATTGCCCAGGTGGGTGGCGTACTGGCCGACGCGGCTCAGGCCGTGCGAGCCCAGGCCCTGCGCCTCGGCCAGCACCAGCGCGCGCGCGGTGCTGTCGGCCATCGCGGCGCTGGCGCCCGCCTGCTGCAGCCGGCGTGACACCCGCGCTTGCAGGTCGGTCATGGTCACCTTCATCGCAGCGCCTCCAGCACCTTGTCGGCAATCAGGAAGCTGACGCGCTCGTTGGCCTCGGCCGTCACGCCGGCGATGTGCGGCGTCAGCACCAGGTTCGGACAGTCCTGGAAGTGCGGTGACGCCGGCAGCGGTTCGCTGCCGAAGACGTCGATGGCGGCGCCGCCCAGCCGGCCGGACTTCAGCGCAGCCGCCAGCGCCACTTCATCGACGATGCCGCCGCGCGCGGTGTTGATCAGCACCGCGCCGGGCTTCATCGCGGCGATGCGCTGCGCGTCGAAGAGGCCGCGCGTGCCGTCCACCAGCGGCACGTGCAGGCTGATGACGTCGGCGCTGGCGACCAGTGCGTCGAACTGGACGCAGGCCACGCCCGTTTCGGCGTAGGCCGGGTGGTCGGCGGCCATCAGGGCGTCGTGCGCGATGACGCGCAGGCCCAGCCCCTGCGCCAGCCGCGCGGTCAGTTGCCCGATGGCGCCGAAACCGACCAGCCCCAGCACCTTCCCGCCGGCTTCGCGGCCGTTGGACAAGGCGTTGCGCGGCCACTGCCCCTGCGCCACGGCGGCGCTGGACTGGTAGCCGCCGCGCAGCAGCAGCAGGGCCGTGCCCACCACGTATTCCGCCACGCTCAGCGCGTTCGCACCGCTGGCCGGTATCACCTGCAGGCCGCGTGCCTCGCAGGCCGCCACGTCGATGTTGTCCAGCCCCACACCCAGCCTGCCGACGACCCGGCAGCGCGCCAAAGCCGCCAGCAGGTCGCCGCGCACCTGGGTGCGGTTGCGCACCACGATGGCGTCGGCGCTGACGGCTTCGGCCAGCAGGCGCGGCGCGTCATCGACCAGCTTGGCGTCGTAGAGCACGTCGTGCACCGCCGCCAGCTGCGCCACCGCGCGCTCGTCCATGAACTCGGTGATGACGACCTTGGCCATGGTCAGGCGCTTTCGTACAGGCGCGTCATCACGAATTCGCGGTGACCCAGCGCTTCAGCCGCCGTCAGCCGGCCATTGGCGGTGCGCAGCATGTTGTCCAGCAGCTTGTCGCCGGCCTGGTCCAGCGTCAGTTCACGCTGCAGCAGGCCGGTGGTGTCGACGTCGATGTGTTCGCTCATCGTGCGCACCGTGCGCGGGTTGGCGCAGATCTTGATCACCGGCACGATGGGGTTGCCGATGACGTTGCCCTGGCCGGTGGGGAAGAAGTGCACCGCGTAACCCGAGGACGCGCACAGCGTGACCATCTCGGCCGCCGCGCTGCTGGAATCCATGAACCAGAGGCCGGGGTGGGTGGGCATCTCGGCCTTGTCGATGACGCCGTCCACCGTGCACTTCTTGCCGATCTTCTGGATGTTGCCCAGCGCCTTTTCCTCGATGGTGGTCAGGCCGCCGGCGATGTTGCCCTTGGTCGGCTGGCTGTCCGACAGGTCGCTGGTCTTGTGGCGGTTGATCACGTCCTGGTAGCGGTTGAACATGAACATGAACTGCTCGCGCACCGCGTCGGTGGCGCAGCGCGCGGCCACGATGTGTTCGCCGCCGGTGAGTTCCGTCGTCTCGCCGAAGCACAGGGTGCTGCCCAGCGCGTGCAGCTTGTCGAAGGCGTCGCCCACGGTGGGGTTGGCGCCGCAACCGCTGGTGGTGTCGCTTTCACCGCACTTGGTGGACACCCACAGTTCGTGGATGGGGCAGACCTCGCGCTGCTTCTCGCTGGCCCACTGCACGTATTCGCGCGCCGCCTTGCTGGCGCGCAGGATGGTGTCGTGGTCGCCGTGCAGTTCGATGCCGAAACCGACCACCGGCTTGCCGGTGGCCTTGATGCCATCGACCACTTTCTGCGTCCAGCCGTCTTCGATGCCGATGACCACCACCGCCGCCACGTTGGGGTTGCAGCCCGCACCGATCAGCGTGCGGAAGTGCAGGTCGAGGTCGGCGCCGAACTGCAGCCGGCCGTAGGGGTGCGGGATGGCCATCGCGCCCTTGATGTTGTGCGCCACGGCCTCGGCCGCCGCGTTGGACAGGTCGTCCAGCGGCAGGATGATGACGTGGTTGCGCACGCCCACGCGGCCGTTTTCGCGGCGGTAGCCCATGAAGGTGGTGTTCTTGTCGACGATGCTCATGGCGCGGGTCCTTACCAACGTTTGGTCTTGATGTTGTGCACGTGGGCGTGCTCGCCCGCCTGGATGGGCGCGACGACCTTGCCCATGTCGATGCCGTACTTGACGACGGTGTCGCCGACGGCCATGTCCCTCAAGGCGACCTTGTGGCCGATGGGGATGTCCTGCCGCGCATCGACGGCGATCATCTTGTCCTCGTCCATGATCCAGCCGTTCAGGGCCATGCCGGCCTTCACGCCTTCCACCACCACCACGGCCACGCTGTCGTGGGCGTCGTGCAATACAAAGTGAATCATCCTTCGCTCCTGTTCTGGCCGCCCGGTTCTTCAGGCGGACGGCCAGTATTGGCGGACTGAATCCACACGTCAATCAGGTCATCCATATGACTTGGATGAAGCGCCGGCCGCTGCCTAGAATGGGCCATGCCCGCCGTTCGCCGTTCGTTCGCAACCCCCGCCCGCCCTGCCAGCCCTGCGGCCGGCGCGGGCCGCACGCCGCCCCGCGCATCCCCGCTCGCGGCCGCGCGCAACGCAGCGCAGACCCCGCAGACCATTGCCCCCGACGCGGCCGGCATGCCGCTGTTCCGCGCCGTCAAGCGCGCGCTGCTGAAGACCATCGAAGGCGGTGCCGTGGCGCCCGGCGATGCCCTGCCCAGCGAGGCCGATCTGGCCGCCGGCTACGGCGTGTCGGTGGGCACGCTGCGCCGCGCGGTGGACGACCTGGTGGCCGAGCACATCCTGGTGCGCCGCCAGGGTCGCGGCACCTTCGTGGCCATGCACACCAGCGACCGTTTCCTGTTCCAGTTCTTCCACGTCGAACGCAGCGACGGCTTGCGCGAAGCGCCCGAAGTGGAACTGGTGTCCTTCGAACGCACCCGCCTGGACGACGAAGCCGCCGAGGCGCTGGCGCTGAAGCCCGGCGAGCCGGCGCTGCAGATCGAGAACCGCCTGCGCCTGCAGGGCCGCCCGGTGGTGCACGACAGGCTGGTGCTGCCGGCCCAGCTGTTCCGCGGCCTGACCGAAAAGCGCCTGCGTGAACGGCCCAGCACCCTGTACCACCTGTACCAGACCGAGTTCGGCATCAGCGTGGTGCGGGCCCACGAACGCCTGCGCGCCGTGGGTGCCGACCGCGCCGCCGCGCGTGTGCTGGGTGTGGCCGTGGGCCTGCCGGTGCTGCAGGTGCGGCGCGTGGCGCTGGGCCTGGGCGGGCAGCCGGTGGAGTGGCGGGTCAGCACGGTGCTGACGGCGCAGCACGACTACGTGAACCTGCTGTCGCGCCCGGCATGACCGGCCACAACGGCCCCACCGGCCACGACAGTCGCCGGGGACAGGCGGGCTTGCGGCCGCTGGCCGCGCTGGCCGCGCTGATGCCCGGGCTGCTTTCGGCCGCCGCGCTGGGCGGGGCGGCCACGCTGGTGGCTGCCTTGCAGGGCGGGCCGCAGATGCTGTACGCGCTGTTCTTCGGCGTGGCGCTGAACCCGCTGGCCAGCGCGCCGCGCACCAAGGCCGGGGTCGAATTCGGCGCCCGCAACGTGCTGCGTCTGGGGGTCGGGCTGCTGGGTGCGCGCATCACCGGCGAGCAGATCGTCGCCCTGGGCTGGCAGACCGCGGGCGTGGTGGTGCTGGCGGTGGCCAGCACGCTGGCCGTGGCCGTGCTGCTGGGCCGACGTCTGGGCCTGGGCCGCGCGCGCAGCGTGCTGGCCGGCGGTGCGGTGGCCATCTGCGGGGCCTCGGCCGCGCTGGCCATTTCATCGGTGCTGCCGCGCGAAAAAGACGGCGACCGCTACACCCTGGTGGTGGTGGTGGCGGTCACGCTGCTGTCCACTGTGGCCATGGTGCTGTACCCGCTGGTGGTGCGCGCGCTGGGCCTGCCGCCGGCGCTGGGCGGCCTATTCCTGGGCGGCACCATCCACGACGTGGCCCAGGTGGTGGGCGCCGGCTACACCATCGACCCGGCCACCGGCGACGCCGCCACCATCGTCAAGCTCTTCCGCGTGACCCTGCTGACGGTGGTCGTGGCCGGTGTCTCGCTGGCCTTCCGCCGCGAACGCCAGGCCGCCCTGGAAGCGCAGGCCGACGGCCACCCCGTCGCGCGCCCCGCGTTGCTGCCCTGGTTCCTGTGGTTGTTCATCGCCATGGTGGGGTTGAATTCGCTGGGCGCCTTCCAGCCGGCCGTGCAGCAGGCGCTGAACGCCGGTTCGCGGGCCTGCCTGGTGCTGGCCATCGCGGCGCTGGGCATGAAAACCTCGTTCCGCCAGCTGGCGCGCATGGGCTGGGCGCCGGTGCTGCTGATCGTGGCCGAGACGCTGTGGCTGGCCGCCTTCGTGGGGGTGGCTGTGCTGTGTCTGCGCTGACTGCGGTGCGGGCGCAGCGGGCGTTGCCGGTTTTGCCGGCGGTCAGCCGCCCGAGGTGCTGCCGCGCGCCACCAGCGCCCACGGCAGCGCCACGGGCACGGCCGCCTTGCCGTGGTGCAGCGCGTCCAGCAGCGAACGGGCGGTCTCGGCGCCGATGGCGTGGCGCGGCAGTTGCACGCTGGACAGCGACGGGCTGAGCTGCCGCGCGATGGCGAAGTCGCCAAAGCCCAGCAGCGCCATGCGCCCCGGCACCGCCACGCCACGCCGCGCGGCTTCCAGCAACGCGCCGCACGCCAGGTGGTCGTTGGCGAAAGCGGCGGCCGTCAGCGCGGGCGGGCCGGCGCGCACCAGGTCACCCAGCACCTGGCGGCCGGCGTCGAAGGCGTCGCCCGGCGGTGCCTTGACGACGGTGACCCGGGCACCGTTTTCGGCGGCGGTGGCGGCGAAGGCGATGCCGCGTTCGTGGGCGCGGTAGTCCTCGGCGATGCCGCTGTCGACATAGGCCAGTTCGCGGTGACCGCCACGCAGCAGGTGTTCGGCCATCGCCCGGCCGACGTCGTCGTGGTTGAAGCCGATCTGCGTGAAGTGCAGGCGGCGCGGGCCGGGCTCGGGCGGGTGGTGGTCCCAGATCTCGATGACCGGCGTGCCGGCGGCCTTGGCGTTGGCCAGCAGCTTCAGCGCGCCGGCCGAATGGCGCCGGCCGGTGACGACCACCGCCGCCGGGTGCCAGCCCATCAGGGCGCGCAGCTGGTGTTCTTCGCGGGCCTGCGAATAGCCGGTGGCGGCAATCAGCAGTTCGAAGCCGGCGGCCTGCAGGCCGTCGCTCAGGCCCTGCGCGGTTTCGGCAAAGATCGAATTGGCCAGATTGGGCAGCAGCGCCGCCACGATGTTGCCCACGCCGCTGGCCAGCAGGCCGGCCTGCTTGTTGGGCACATAGCCGCTGGCGGCCAGTGCGCTGCGGATGCGCACGGCCGTGTCGGGTGCCACCACCTGCGGTTCGCGCAGGTAGCGCGAGACGGTGATCGACGTCACCCCGGCGGCTGCAGCCACGTCTTGCAGGGTCACGCGGCCGTGGCCGCGGCGTGCCTGGCGTACAGGGGCTTCGGGCTGGGGTGCGGCGGCGAGCGCGGGGGCGGGGGCGGGTTTCGGCACCGGGTTAGTCTGAATGGACGTTGCGGGAACAGCTGGCTATGTTAGCGGTAACAAAACGCGCAGCCCCCTGCATGAGCCGAGACCTTGCCGACCTACGCAGCCGCCGCTGGTTCGCAGCCAACGACATGCGCGGTTTCGCCCATCGGCAGCGCATGCAGCAGATGGGTTTGCGGCGTGAAGACGTGATGAACCGGCCCATCGTGGCCATTGTGAACACTTGGTCCGACCTGTCGCCCTGCCACGCCCATTTGCGTGACCGCGCCGAGGCCGTCAAGCGCGGCGTGCTGCTGGCCGGCGGCATGCCTTTCGAGCTGCCCGCCATGAGCCTGGGCGAGGTGATGGTCAAGCCCACCACCATGCTTTACCGCAACTTCCTGGCGATGGAAACCGAAGAGCTGTTGCGCAGCCTGCCCATCGACGGCACGGTGCTGCTGGGCGGCTGCGACAAGACCACGCCGGGCTTGCTGATGGGCGCCATCAGCATGGGCCTGCCGGCGCTGTTCTGCCCCGCCGGGCCGATGTTGAACGACCGCCACCAGGGCAAGACCGTGGGCGCCGGCACGCACACCCGCATGTTCTGGGACGAACTGCAGGCCGGCCAGATCGGGCCCGAGGAATGGGTGCGGCTGGAATCGCGCATGACGCGCAGCCCCGGCACCTGCAACACCATGGGCACGGCCAGCACCATGACGGCCATGGCCGAGGCGCTGGGCCTGTGCCTGCCGGGCGCCAGCAGCATCCCGGCGATGGACGCCGCCCACCCGCGCATGGCGGCCGATTGCGGCGAACGCATCGTGGCCATGATCTGGGACGACCTGACGCCGCAGCGCATCCTGACGCGCGGCGCGTTCCTGAACGCGGCGGTGGTGCAGATGGCGCTGGGTGGTTCGACCAATGCGGCGGTGCACATCCTGGCCATGGCCGGCCGTGCCGGCGTGGGCCTGACGCTGGCCGATCTGGACGCCGTGGCGCGGCGCGTGCCGGTGCTGGCCAACCTCTTCCCCAGCGGCGACAAGCTGATGGAAGACTTCTATTACGCCGGCGGCCTGCCGGCGCTGATGAACCGCATCCGCGAGCACCTGTCGCTGGACGAGACCACGGTGACGGGCCTGCCGCTGCGCGCGCAACTCGACGGCTGCGAGGTCGGCGACGACGAGATCATCCGCCCGCTGAGCCGCCCCGTCAGCCCGCACGGCGCGCTGGCCGTGCTGACCGGCAACCTGGCGCCGGAGGGGGCCGTCATCAAGCCCAGCGCGGCCAACCCGAAGTTCTTCCAGCACCGCGGCCGCGCGCTGGTCTTCGACAGCCAGCCGCAGATGCAGGCGGCCATGGCCGACCCTGACCTGGACGTGGACGAAGACAGCGTGCTGGTGCTGCGCAACGCCGGCCCGGTGGGCGCGCCGGGCATGCCCGAGTGGGGCAACCTGCCGCTGCCGAAAAAGCTGCTGCAGCGCGGTGTGCGCGACATGCTGCGGCTGTCCGACGCGCGCATGAGCGGCACCCACTACGGCAGCTGCGTGCTGCACATCAGCCCCGAAAGCGCGGTGGGCGGCCCGCTGGCGCTGCTGCGCACCGGCGATGTGGTCGAGATCGACCTGGCCGCGCGGCGCATCGGCATGCAGGTGTCCGACGCTGAACTGGCGCAACGCCGCGCCGCCTGGGTGGCGCCGGTGCAGCCGTTCCGGCGCGGCTACACGCAGCTCTACCAGCAGCACGTCACGCAGGCCCACCAAGGCTGTGACTTCGACTTCCTGCAAGGCACGGCGCCCACGCCCGAGCCACCGATCTACTGAACGCCTGGACCCGAACGGAAGCCGCCCGCCATGAATCCCTTCACCGAACTGCTCCAGCAGCGCGCCACCCGTGTGCCCATCGGCACCTGGGTGATGTCGGCCAGCCCCATCGTCGTCGAGGCCGTCGGCTGCGCCGGCTTCGACTGGGGTGTGATCGACATGGAGCACACGCCGCTGGACCTGATGGACCTGGTGCACATGCTGCAGGCCGTCGGCAACACGCCGATGAAGCCGGTGGTGCGCGTGCCCTGGAACGACACCGTCAACGTCAAGCGCGTGCTGGACGCGGGCGCGCAGACGCTGCTGTTCCCCTTCATCCAGAACGCTGAAGAAGCGCGCCGCGCCGTGGCCGCCACGCGCTACGCGCCCGAGGGTGTGCGCGGCATGGCCGGCATGAGCCGCGCGTCGCGCTTTGGCACCACGCCCGACCATTTCCGCCACGCCAACCAGAACGTCTGTGTGCTGGTGCAGATGGAAACGCCCGAGGCCATGGCGCGGCTGGAAGAAATTGCCGCTGTGCCCGGCGTGGACGGCCTGTTCGTCGGCCCCGGTGACCTGTCGGGCGTGATGGGCCATGTCGGCAACCTGACCCACCCCGACGTGATGGCCCTGATGGCCGACGCCGGCCGCCGCGCCAACGCGCTGGGCGTGCCCATCGGCACCGTGGGTGGCACGCCCGAGGTGGTGGCCCGCTACCGCGCGATGGGCTACGACTACGTGGCCGTGGCGTCGGACCTGGGCCTGCTGATGCGTGCGGCGCAGGCGGCGGCGCAGGCGCTGCGGGCCATCGATGGCGGCGTTCCCGCCCCTGCAGTGGCCAAGCCACAGGGCGGTTACTGATGAGCCCCCAAGCTCACTGGGTTCGCTGCCCCCCAGGGGGGCGCTCAGCACCCTTCGGGCGGCCGGGCGGGTACTGATGGCCGAAGTCGCGCTGCGCAGCGGGACCAAGCGCTACGGCGCTGTTCCGGTCATCCACGGCATCGACCTCGACATCCGCCACGGTGAGTTCGCCGTCTTTGTCGGACCTTCGGGCTGCGGCAAGAGCACGCTGCTGCGGATGATCGCCGGGCTGGAGCCGATCAGCGGTGGCGACGTCTCCATCGCCGGCCAGCGCGTCAACGACCTGCCGCCGCGCCACCGCGACATCGCCATGGTGTTCCAGGACTACGCGCTCTACCCGCACAAGACCCTGTACGACAACATGGCCTTCGGGCTGCGGCTGCGCAAGACGCCGGAGGCCGAAATCCAGCGTCGCGTGATGAACGCCGCCCAGTTGCTTCGGATCGACCACATGCTGGACCGCCGGCCGGCCGCGCTGTCGGGTGGCCAGCGCCAGCGCGTGGCCATCGGCCGCGCCATCGTGCGCGAACCGCAGGTCTTTCTCTTCGACGAACCGCTGAGCAACCTGGACGCACAGTTGCGCAACGAGATGCGCAGCGAGATCAAGCGCCTGCACCAGCGCCTGGGCGCCACCATCATCTACGTCACCCACGACCAGACCGAGGCCATGACGCTGGCCGACCGCATTGCCGTGCTGAGTGCGGGCCGGCTGATGCAGTACGACACGCCCGACGCCATCTACAACCGGCCGGCCGCGCTGTTCGTGGCCGGCTTCACCGGCGCCCCGCCGATGAACCTGTGCGACTGCACGTTGACGGATGGCGATGCGGACCTGGGCGGCCTGCGCGTGCCGCTGCCGGCAACGCTGGCCCGGCGCGCAAACGGCCACGCCACCTTGAAGTTCGGCGTGCGGCCCGAGAACGTGCGCCTGGCGGCCGAAGGCCCCGACGACATCGCCGTGCCCGCCGAAGTGGTGCTGCTGGAACCGCTGGGCGCCGAGACGCTGGTGACCTTCAAGCTGGGCGCGGCCGAAGTCGTGGCGCGCTGCCCGGCGGCCTTCCGCGACCCGCCGGGCACGCGGCTGACGGTGCACTTCAGCCCGGCGCAACTGCACCTGTTCGACCGCCAGACGGGGGCCGCGCTGTGACAGGCTGCGGCCTGCCGTCGGCACGGGCCGCGCTGGCCGCGCTGGCGTCACTGGGGCTGGGCTTGTTCGTGTTCGCCAGTGGCGCGCTGGCGCAGGCGCAGGCCCAGGCGCGGGCGCAGGCGCCCATCACCCTGCGCGTCTTCGCCGGCGGCCAGGGCCAGCGCCCCGACCTGACGCGCAAGTTGTTGGCCACCTACATGCAGCGCAACCCGGGTCTGGTCATCGAGACCGAATCGGGCGGCGCCACCAGCGACCTGCAGCGCCAGTACCTCAGCACCGTGCTGAATGCCAAGGACCCGGCCATCGATGTCTACCTGATCGACATCGTCAACCCGGCCCAGTATTTCGGCGCCGGCTGGCTGGAACCGCTGGACGCCTACCTGGGTGATGCCGCCACGGTGCTCAAGCCCTACCTGCCGGCCTACGCCACGTCCAACGTCATCCAGGGCCAGCTGGCCGCGATGCCGGCCTTCGCCGACGCCATGTTCGTCTACTACCGGCGCGACCTGCTGGACCAGCATGGCGTGACCGAGCCCGGCACCTGGGACGAACTGGCCGCAGCGGCCCGGAAGATCCAGGCCGCCGAGCGGCAAGCCGGCCGGCCGGCGCTGCAAGGCCTGTCCATCCAGGGCGCGCCCATCGAAGGCGCGGTGTGCACCTTCCTGCTGCCCTACTGGAGCCAGGGCAAGGCCTTCAACGACGCCAACGGCAGGCTGACGCTGGACCGCGCCGCCGCTGCGCGCGGCCTGCAGCAGTGGCTGACGATGGTGGACCAGGGCGTGGTCAAGCAGAACGTGGCCGAGGTGAAGACGTCCGACACCAACAACGAATTCAAGGCCGGCCAGGTGATCTTCGCGCTGAACTGGAGCTTCGCCTGGGACCGCTACCAGCAAGACGCCGATTCGCGCGTGAAAGGCAAGGTCGGCGTGATGGCGGTGCCGGCGGTAGCCGGCGGCGAGCGCGTCACCTGCCTGGGCGGCTGGCAGTGGGCGGTCAGCGCCTTCAGCCGCCACAAGGCCGAGGCGGCGAAGCTGGTGCGCTACCTGTCCAGCCCCGAGGCCAGCAAGCTGCTGGCGGTGCAGGGCGCGCTGCTGCCCACCTCGGCCGCGCTGTACACCGACCCCGATGTCGTGCGCGCCGTGCCCTGGTTCAAGGACGCAGCCGCTGGCGTGGTGGCGGGGCGCAGCCGCCCGTTGTCCAGTGAATACGGCCGGGTCAGCGACATCATCCGCACCACCACCAGCGCGGTGCTGGCGCGCACCCGCACG
Source organism: Betaproteobacteria bacterium (assembly GCA_031424355.1). Classification (GTDB taxonomy): domain Bacteria; phylum Pseudomonadota; class Gammaproteobacteria; order Burkholderiales; family Burkholderiaceae_C; genus Rubrivivax. The sequence continues at coordinate 8,931 of JANPHI010000194.1, read as the reverse complement.
CCGGCCGAAGGCGCTGGCGACATCGGTTCACGGCTGGGCCGCGTGATGCGCTGATGGGCCGTGCATGAAAACGCCGCGATGAAAGCCCGGCCATGAACGCCGCGCCGCCACTGACCTGGCTGGACAAGCTGCGCGACCCCAGCGAGCGCACGCTGGGCGTGCTGCTGCTGGCGCCGGCGCTGCTGCTGCTGGCGCTGATCGTGGTCTACCCCATCGGCCGTTTGCTGGTGAACAGCTTCCACGACCTGCGCCTGTCGGGCGGCGGCGGTGCGCGTTTCGTCGCTTGGGAAAATTACGCGCTGGTGCTGGACGACACCGACTTCTGGAACGCCGCGAAGAACACGCTGCTGATCACGCTGGTGACGGTGCCCGGCGCGCTGGTAGTAGGACTGGGCCTGGCGATGCTGGCCAATCTGCCTTTCAAGCGGCAGTGGCCGGTGCGGCTGGCGCTGCTGCTGCCCTGGGCGCTGCCGCTGTCCTTCTGCGGGCTGATCTTCGCGTGGTTCTTCCACACCGACTACGGCGTCGTCAACGACGCGCTGCAGCGTCTGGGCGTAGCCGATGCGGCTGAACCGGCGATGTGGCTGTTACGGCCGGGCTGGGCCTTCACCGCCATCTGCGTGGCCATCATCTGGAAGACCTCGTCCTTCATGGCGCTGATCCTTCTGGCCGGCCTGCAGATGATCCCGAAGACGCTGTACGAGGCGGCCGAAGTGGACGGTGCCAGCCGCTGGCAGCAGTTCAGCCAGATCACCATCCCGATGCTGATGCCCAGCATCACCGTGGCGCTGATCTTCCGCACCATCACCGCGCTGCAGACCTTCGACATCCCTTACACCATGACGCGCGGCGGCCCCGGCAACAGCACCGAAACGCTGGCCATGCTGATCCACAAGACCACCATCGACTACCTCGACGTGGGCTACGGCAGCACGCTGGCGGTGGGCATGTTCGTGCTGTCGCTTGGCGTGACGGCGGTGTATTTGCGGCGCGTGGGGAATGCAGCATGAAAGGCGCGGCATGAAGCCGGGTTTGCCGATTTTCGAGCCGCGCGCGCTGCGCTTCATCGCGGCGGCCGTCGTCGTGTGCAACGGCTTCTTCCCGGCGCTGTGGATCCTGTTCACTTCGCTGAAGACCGAGGCCGAACTGGTGCGCAAACCCATCAGCTGGTGGCCGCACGAAGCGACGCTGGACAACTATGTGCGCGCCTTCAGCGACCAGCCGCTGCTGCGCTACATGGGCAACAGCTTTGCGGTGGCGCTGGGTTCGACGGCGGTGTCGCTGGTGGTCGCCGCGCTGGCCGCCTACGCGCTGGCGCGGCTGAACCTGAAGCACAGGCAGTTGATCCTGACGGCCATCGTCGCTTCCACCATGTTCCCGCTGGTGACGCTGCTGGTGCCCATCTTCGAAACCATGCGCACGCTGGGTCTGCTGAACACCTACACCGCGCTGATCCTGCCCTACACGGTGCTGAACCTGCCGGTGTGCACGCTGGTGCTGGTGAGCTTCTTCCAGAGCATCCCGAAAGACCTGGAGAACGCCGCGATGATCGATGGCTGCACCCGCCTGGGCGCGCTGTGGCGCGTGGTGCTGCCGCTGGCCGCGCCGGGGGTGTTCACTGCCGGCATCCTGGCCTTCGTCAACGCCTGGGACGAATTCCTGCTGGCGCTGTCGCTGAACAGCAGCGCCAGCATGCGCACGCTGCCTGTGGGCATCACGCTCTACCAGGGCGAATTCACGTTTCCGTGGCCGGTCATCTCGGCCGCCTTGATCGTTGCCATCGTGCCGGTGGCCGTGCTGATCGCGCTGTTTCAAGAGCGTGTGGTCGGCGGGCTGACGCAGGGTGGTTTGAAGGGGTAGACAACATGAGCCAAGTCATCCGTTACGGCATCGTCGGCTGCGGCAGCATGGGCCGCGAGCACATCGAGAACCTCAATGCCATGGGGGGCATGCAGGTCACGGCGCTGGCCGACACCGACGCCGGCAGCCGCGAGGCCGCACTCGCCGCCTGTCGCGGCACACCGCCGCAGGTGTTCGAAGACCACGGCGAACTGCTGGCCAGCGGCCTGTGCGACGCGGTGGTCATCGCCACGCCCAACCACACCCACGCAGCCCTGCTGCGCGACGCGCTGGCTGTTCCGGCGCTGCACATCCTGGTCGAAAAACCGCTGGTCACGCGCATCGAAGACGGCGTGGACCTGATCGCGCGCAGCCAGGGCCGCAGCGGCATCGTCTGGGTGGCGCAGGAATACCGCTACATGCCGCCGGTGGCCGAGATGATCCGCATCGCCCACGAAGGCGGGGTGGGGCGCATCCACCAGGTGGCCATTCGCGAACATCGCGAACCCTTCTACCCGAAGGTCGGCGACTGGAACCGCTTCACCGCCAACACCGGGGGCACGCTGGTCGAGAAGTGCTGCCACTACTTCAACCTGATGGACCTGATCCTGGGTGAAAAGCCGGCGCGCGTTTTCGCCAGCGGCGGGCAGCGCGTGAACCACCTGGACGAGGACTACGGCGGTCGCAAGCCCGACATCCTCGACAGCGCCTACGTCGTCGTCGAATACCCCAGCGGCGCCCGCGCCATGCTGGACCTGTGCATGTTCGCCGAGGGCAGCACCGACAACGAACACCTGGTCATCGTGGGCGACGAAGGCAAGCTGGAAAGCCTGTTGCCGGCGCTGACGCTGCGCCACAGCCGGCGCGAAGACTGGGGCCGCCGCAACGCCTGGGGCCAGCCCTCGGGCACCGGCAAGGGCGTGAACGTGCGCCGCGTGTGGGACACCCGCATCAAGTACGCCGGCGCGCATTTCGGCGCCAGCTACATCGAACACCAGCATTTCGCCGCGGCCATCCGCGAAGGGCGGCCGGCGGAGATTCCGCTGGAAGAAGGGCTGCGCGCCGTGGCCACGGGTCTGGCCGCGCACAAGAGCATAGCCTCCGGTCGCGTGGTACCGATGGGCGAAGTGCTGCCGGCGGGCTGGTGATGGTCGGCGTGATCCACGAAGCGGCGGCTTACGCCACCTACCCGTCGCTGCGCGACCGGCTGGTCTTCATCTCGGGCGGCAGTTCGGGCATAGGCGCCGAACTGGTCCGCGCCTTCGCCGCACAGGGCGCGCGCGTGGCCTTCTGCGGCACCCGGCCCGACGGCGGGCAGGCGGTGATCGACGAGGTGGTCGCGCAGGGCCTGCCCGCGCCCCGCTACGCGGTGTGCGACGTGCGCGATGTCGCCGCCTACCAGGCGCTGCTGCGCGACGTCATCCAGGAACTCGGCCCCATCCGCGTGCTGGTCAACAACGCCGGCCGTGACGACCGCCACGCCATGGAAGACGTCACCCCCGAGTTCTGGGACGACCGCCTGGCGCTGAACCTGAAGCACTACTTCTTCGCCATCCAGGCCGTCGCGCCGGGCATGGCGGAAGCCGGCGGCGGCAGCGTCATCAACATGGGCAGCGTCAGCTGGATGCGCGGCCGGCCTAACCTGGCCGGCTACACCACGGCCAAGGCCGGCATCCTGGGCCTGACTCGCACGCTGGCCCGCGAACTGGGCGGGCGCCACATCCGGGTCAACGCGCTGGTGCCGGGTGCCATCGTCACCGACAGGCAAAGCGCGCTGCACCGCGACCCGGTGGCCGACCAGGCCTTCCTGGACGCGCAGTGCCTGAAGATCCGCCTCGACCCCGGCCACGTCGCCCGGCCCACGCTGTTCCTGGCCGCCGACGATTCGAACGGCATGACGGGGCAGCACGTGCTGGTGGACGCGGGCATTGCGCAGCAGTCGGTGATCACCTGATCGCGGTGGCCGGCTGAAAGGCAAACAGCCCGGTCAGACGACCGGGCTGTTTGCCAATGGCCGGCGCGCTGGGCGCCGGCGGGCTTCAGAACTCGTAGCGCCCGTTGATGCCGAAATAGCGCTGGTCGTCGCGCGGCACGTAGCGGTTGATGTTGGTGCCCGAGTTCTGCAGGAAGGCCGCGTAGGACTTGTTGCCCAGGTTGCGCCCGATCAGCGCGACGCGCCAGCCCTGGCTGCTGGCGATGCCCACGCTGGCGCCCAGGATGCCGTAGGCCGGCTGGATGGCGTCGGGCGACTGCGCCAGGTCGTACTGCACCTTGCTCTGCCAGCTGTAGTCGCCGTTGATGTCCATCGTCATGCCACCCGGCAGGGGTATCGAGTACTTGCCGCGCAGGCTGGTCTTCCAGTCGGGCGAATAGGGCAGGGGCTGGCCGTTGATGTTGCAGCTGAGTGCGGCGCCGGTCGGGCAGTTGAAGTTCTTCACCCGCGCGATGATGTTGGCTGCCGAAGCGTTCAGCACGAACTGCGGCGTGATGCGTGCGGCCAGGTCGAATTCGATGCCCTTGGTGGACACGTCGCCGGCGTTGATCAGCCGCGTGACGATGGCGCCGTTGACCAGGTCGGGCACATTGGCCTGGTAGTCGGCGTAGTCGGTCTTGAAGACGGCCACGTTCAGCCGCACGCGCTGGTTCATCAGCGTGGTCTTGATGCCGGCTTCCACCGATCGCGAGGTTTCCGGACGCAGCACGTTGTCCTGCGTCGGGGTCATGTTGAAGAACACGTTGTAGGCCGGCCCTTTGTAGCCCTTGGACACCGTGGCGTAGAGCATGCTGTTGGCGTCCAGCTGGAACTGCGGGCCGAAGCGGCCCGACACGGCGTTCTCGCTGGTGCTGCCCGTCACGGGCGTGCGCGTGGCGCCCACGCCGGGCACCCCGGTGTTGGTGGCGACGCGGCCGTGGTAGTAGCTCAGGTCGTCCTTGGTGTAGCGCAGGCCGGCAATCGCGCGCAGCTGTTGGCTGATGTTGAAGGTGCCCTCGCCGAAGAACGAAGCGCTCTTGTTGTGGGTGCCGTAATTGGCCACGCCGCTGTCCTGCGTTTCCGAACCGGCCGAGCAGGGCGTGATGCCGTTGGCGCCTACCGCCGCCGTCGACGCCGCGCAGCGCGACACATCGCGCTGGTAGCGCTCGTCGTCCTTGGCGTCGAGGTAGAACAGGCCGGCCACGTAGTCGAAGAAGCCGCCCTTGGGCGAGGCGATGCGCAGTTCCTGCGACACCTGTTTGAAGTCGAGGTTGCCGGTGTCGCCCGTGCGCGCAAAGTCCTTGCTCAAGGCGCCCAGGCGGTCCTGGTCCTGGAACTGGTTGTTCTTCCACTGCCGAAGCGCGCTGATCGAGGTCAGTGCGTAGCCGCCCCCCAGTTCCCAGTCCACCTGCGCCGACAGGCCCGAATTGGTGTCGGCCACGCGCGTGTGCATGTCGCTGTTGATCTGGCGGTTGTCGGCGGCCGGCACCACGGGCGCCACCGCGGCGGCGTACTTGGGGTTCAAGGTGACCACGCCGGTGGCGTAGGCGGTGGTGGTGGTGCCCACGGGCACGCCGGTGGGCGTGTCGTCGGCGGCCTTCATGTAGTCGGCGATCAGCGAGATCTTCACCGCCTTGTCGGGCGTGATGTCGAGCCGGCCGCGCACGCCCTTGCGGTCGTAGCCGTTGACGGTGCTGCCGTCGAAGACGTTGGTCACGTTGCCGTCGTACTTGCCCACCATGGCCGAGATACCGCCGCGCAGCAACCCTTCCTTCAGTTCGCCTGACGCACCCAGGCGCAGGCGGCGTTCATTGCCTTGCATCAGCGACAGGTCGACGAAGCGTTCGGTGGCCTTGCCCGGCGCCTTGCTGACGATGTTGATCACCCCTGCCGAAGCGTTCTTGCCGAACAACGTGCCCTGCGGACCGCGCAGGATTTCCACCCGGTCGATGTCCAGCAGGTCCATCGTGGCCTGGCCGGGGCGGGCGGTGACGACACCGTCCAGCACCGTGGACACCGTCGGCTCCACGCCCGGTGACGTGCTGATCGTGCCCACGCCGCGGATGAACAGCGCGGTGTCCTTGTTCGACGCGTTGGTGCGGAAATTCACCGTTGGCGTCTGCGCGGTGACCGCGCCCAGGGTGTTCAGGTTCGATTCTTCCAGCGCGCTGCCGCTCAGCACCGTGATGGCGATGGGCGTGGTCTGCAGCGGCTGCAAGCGCTTCGTGGCGGTGATGGTGATGGTCTCCAGCGCACCGCTGTCGGCAGGCGCTTGCTGGGCCAGCGCGGGCAGGGCGGCCAGCATGGCGGCGACCAGGGGCAGCAGGGGGCTGCGCAGGGGGAACGAAGGGCTGCAGGTCATGTCGTCTCCTAAGCGTTTTGGGGGCCGTCGATGGCGGCTGGTAGCCTGTTGCTGTTAGCGCTAACAGAACCAGACGCAGACAGTAGCACCGGCCCTGTGCGGTGCGCACTGCGGCAAACCCGAGTTGGTGCGCGGCGGCCACGGTGCCGGCGCCGGGCACCGCAGCCGAGGGGCGTTGAACCCACGAAGCCCGCTGCCGCGGGTGCAGGCGGTCAGCGCAGGATGTCGCCCAGGCAGAGGTACTTCAGCTCGACGTAGTCGTCCATGCCCTGGTGCGCGCCCTCACGGCCCAGGCCGCTTTGCTTGACGCCGCCGAAGGGCACTTCGGCCGTGCTGATCAGCCCGGTGTTGACGCCCACCATGCCGTATTCCAGGGCCTCGCCGACGCGGAACACGCGGCCGATGTCGCGGCTGTAGAAGTAGCTGGCCAGGCCGAATTCGGTGTCGTTGGCCAGGGCTATGACTTCGGCCTCGGTCTCGAAGCGGAACACCGGCGCCACCGGCCCGAAGGTTTCTTCCTTGGCGCACAGCATGTCGCCGGTCACGCCAGACAGCACGGTGGGCGTGTAGAAACGTTCGCCTTGGCGGCTGCCGCCGACGACGACTTTCGCGCCCTTCGCGACGGCATCGGCCACATGCGCTTCGACCTTGGCGATGGCCGCGTCGTCGATCATCGGCCCCTGGTTCACGCCGGCGTCGAAACCGTTGCCGACCTGGATGGCGCCGGCCTTGGCGGCCAGCTTTTCCACAAAGGTGTCGTAGACGCCGGCCTGCACGTACAGGCGGTTGGCGCAGACGCAGGTCTGGCCGGCGTTGCGGTACTTGCTGACCATCGCACCTTCGACGGCGCTGTCGATGTCGGCGTCGTCGAAGACGATGAAGGGCGCGTTGCCGCCGAGTTCCAGGCTCAGCTTCTTCACCGTCGGCGCGCACTGGCGGGCCAGGATGCGGCCGACCTCGGTCGAACCGGTGAAGGACAAGTGGCGCACCACGTCGGATGAGCACAGCACGTTGCCGATCTCGATGGAATTCGCGCTGTCGGCGCACAGCACGTTCAGCACGCCGGCCGGCATGCCGGCGCGCTGGGCCAGTTCGGCCAGCGCCAGCGCGCTCAGCGGCGTCTGTTCGGCCGGCTTGATGACCACCGGGCAGCCAGCCGCCAACGCGGGCGCCACCTTGCGGGTGATCATCGCGATGGGAAAGTTCCACGGCGTGATCGCCGCGCACACGCCCACCGGCTGCTTGATGACGATGTAGCGCTTGTTGTTGTCGGTGGTGGGTATCGTCTCGCCGTAGACGCGCTTGGCTTCTTCGGCAAACCACTCGATGAAGCTGGCGCCGTAGCCCACTTCACCGCGCGCCTCGGCCAGCGGCTTGCCCTGCTCGGCGGTCATGATGCGGGCCAGGTCGTCGGCATGCTGGTGGATCAGGGCATACCACTTCATCATCACCGCGCCACGTTCCTTGGCGGTCTTGGCACGCCACGGGCCCCAGGCCTTTTCGGCCGCCGACAGGGCCGCCGCCGCGTCGATGGCGCCCAGGTTGGCCACCTGCGCCAATTCCAGCCCGGTGGCCGGGTCGGTGACCGCGAAACGCGCCTGACCGTTCTGCGCGTTGACCCAGGCGCCGTTGATCAGGCCGTCGGTCTTCAGCAAGCTGGGGTCGGCGAGTTGGGCGAGCGGTGAAGTGCGGGTGTCCATGGCTGTCTCCTTGCAGGGTCGGCGACGATAGCAAGCCCGGGCCAGCCGCCGCAGCGCGGGGTCGGCCGGCACCATCGGCTGCTGCAGGGCCACGCCCTAGAATCCCGGGCTCTTTGCGCCGTCGCGCAGGCCCTACCGGAAGACCATGAAAGCAGCCGAAATCCGCAGCACCTTCTTGAAGTTCTTCGAGAGCAAAGGCCACACCATCGTCGCCAGTTCGCCGGTGGTGCCCGGCGACGACCCCACGCTGCTGTTCACCAACGCCGGCATGAACCAGTTCAAGGACGTGTTCCTGGGCTACGACAAGCGGCCCTACACGCGCGCCACCACCAGCCAGAAGTGCATACGCGCCGGCGGCAAGCACAACGACCTGGAGAACGTGGGCTACACGGCGCGCCACCACACCTTTTTCGAGATGCTGGGCAACTTCAGCTTCGGCGACTACTTCAAGCGTGACGCGCTGATGTACGCCTGGGAACTGCTGACCGTCAACTTCGGCCTGCCCAAGGACAAGCTCTGGGCCACCGTTTACGCCGACGACGACGAGGCCTATGACATCTGGCTCAACGAAATCAAGCTGCCGGCCGAACGCATCATCCGCATTGGCGACAACAAGGGCGCGCGCTACGCCTCCGACAACTTCTGGATGATGGGCGACACCGGCCCCTGCGGCCCGTGCAGCGAAATCTTCTTCGACCACGGCCCCGAGATCGCCGGCGGCCCGCCGGGCAGCCCGAACGAAGACGGCGACCGCTACATCGAGATCTGGAACAACGTCTTCATGCAGTTCAACCGCACCGAAGACGGTGTGATGCACAAGCTGCCCAAGCCCAGCGTGGACACCGGCATGGGGCTGGAGCGCTTGACGGCGGTGCTGCAGCACGTGCACAGCAATTACGAAATCGATTTGTTCGTGACGCTGCTGGCGGCGGCGAAGAAGGCGGTGGATGCGGTCGTTGATTCGAAGGAACACGGCGACTGCGATGCCGCTTCGCCTTCACTGAAGGTCATCGCCGACCACATCCGCGCCTGCAGTTTCACGGTCGTGGACGGCGTGA
>JANPHI010000193.1:0-7301 GCA_031424355.1 Betaproteobacteria bacterium | reverse complement strand
CGACGGCGTGCTCTACAACACCGAGACCATCAAGCACGCGCTGGACGGCTATGTCGACACGCTGCACTTCGACGAAGCCTGGCTGCCGCACGCCGCGTTCCACAAGTTCTACGGCACCTTCCATTCGATGGGCAAGAACCGGCCGCGCCCGAAGGACCAACTGGTCTTCGCGACGCAGTCCACGCACAAGCTGCTGGCCGGCATCAGCCAGGCCAGCCAGGTGCTGGTGCAGGACGCCACCGAGCGCAAGCTGGACCGCCACCTCTTCAACGAGGCCTACCTGATGCACACCAGCACCAGCCCGCAGTACGCCATCATCGCCAGCTGCGACGTGGCCGCCGCGATGATGGAAGCGCCGGGCGGGCCGGCATTGGTGGAAGAAAGCATCGCCGAGTCGATGGACTTCCGCCGCGCGATGCGCAAGGTCGACGAGGAGTTCGGCAAGGACTGGTGGTTCACCGTCTGGGGGCCCGAGAAGATGGCCGACGAGGGCATTGGCCGGTCTGCCGACTGGGTGCTGAAGGCCGGCGACGAGTGGCACGGCTTCGGTCAACTGGCCGAGGGCTTCAACCTGCTGGACCCGATCAAGTGCACCATCGTCACGCCCGGTCTGGACGTGGCCGGCACCTTCGCCAGCACCGGCATCCCGGCGTCCATCGTCACCAAGTTCCTGGCCGAGCACGGCGTGGTGGTCGAGAAGACGGGCCTGTACTCGTTCTTCATCATGTTCACCATCGGCATCACCAAGGGCCGCTGGAATTCACTGCTGACCGCGCTGCAGCAGTTCAAGGACGACTACGACAAGAACGCGCCGATGTGGCGCATCCTGCCGGAGTTCTGCCAGGCCCACCCCAAGTACGAACGCATGGGTTTGCGCGACCTGTGCCAGAGCATCCACGGCATGTATGCCAAGGGGGACATCGCACGGCTGACCACCGAGATGTATTTGTCCGACCTGCACCCGGCGATGAAGCCCAGCGACGCTTTCGCACACATCGCGCGGCGCACCACGGAACGCGTGGGCATCGACGACCTGGAAGGGCGCATCACGACCAGCCTGCTGACGCCTTACCCGCCCGGCATTCCGTTGTTGATACCGGGCGAGCGCTTCAACAAGAAGATCGTCGACTACCTGCGCTTCGTGCGCGAATTCAATGCGGCCTTCCCGGGCTTCGATACCGATGTGCACGGCCTGGTCGAAGACGAGGCACTGGGTGCCGAGCGCCAATACTTTGTTGACTGCGTGCGGCTCTGACCCAGGCCCGGTCTGGCCGGGCCGGGTCAATCGGCGGTCGGGCCAGATCAGGTCAGATCGACAGCCCCGGCGCTCATCGCGTGGCTGAAGCCGCCGTCCACGTAGGTGATCTCGGCCGTCACGCCGCTGGCCAGGTCGGACAGTAGGAAGGCGGCCACATTGCCGACGTCGTCGATGGTGATGTTGCGGCCCAGCGGTGAGGCCTGGGCCACCATGCCCAGCAGCTTGCCGAAATCCTTGATGCCGGCGGCCGCCAGCGTCTTGATCGGGCCGGCCGAAATGCCGTTCACCCGGCAGCCGCGCGGGCCCATGCTGGCCGCCAGGTAGCGCACGCTGGCTTCCAGCGAGGCCTTGGCCAGGCCCATGGTGTTGTAGTTGGGCACCGCGCGCTGCGAACCCAGGTAGCTCAGCGTCAGCAATGCCGAATTGGGCCGCAGATAGGGCAGGGCGGCCTTGGCCATGGCCGGAAAGCTGTAGGCCGAGATGTCGTGGGCGATGCGGAAGCCTTCGCGCGACAGGCCGTCGAGGAAGTCGCCGGCGATGGCCTCGCGCGGGGCGAAACCGATGGAATGCACGAAGCCGTCGAGCTGGCCCCATTCAGCGCCCAATTGTTCGAAAACACGGGCGATTTGCGCGTCGTCAGACACATCGCATTCGAAGACCAGCTTGGAGTCGAACTCGGCCGCATAGTCGGTGATGCGCTCGCGGAAACGTTCACCGACGAAGCTGAATGCCAACTCGGCACCTTGCGCCTTGCAGGCCCGGGCGATGCCGTAAGCGATGGACCGGTTGGACAGCACACCGGTGATGAGAAAGCGCTTGCCAGCGAGGAAGCCCATGGGTGTCTCCGTAGCCTGAATGGAATTGAAGGGGGTCTTGAAGCGGCCGCGATTCTGGCACGCACTGGGTGCAGTGCAGCATCGGTGTTGCCCGTGACAAATTGGACAGCTATAATCCGGCCTTTCCGGGTAAAGCTGCGTGGGCGGAATCTTCCAGCCCATTTTTTTTGCTTGATCGTCTTTCAGTCGTTCGCCAGGGCCGCTTTTCGCGGCGGCGAACAGGGGCTCGAAGGCTGGTCTTGGCGGCGCGCCCCGGCGGCAAGGGTAGAGCGACGCGATCCGCAGGATCAAGTTGTCTTGATCAAGGACAGGCAAGGTTTGAGGCAGGCATCGGGCAACAGCAAGGCGGCAGGCAAAAGCGCACGTGGGGCATCACCCCAGCGTCAGCGCGACGGCTCTGCTGCGTCTGGTCGCACCAGCCGCCCTGACCGTCCGGACCGCCCCGCCCGCCCGGCGCCCCCGCCGCGTGAAATCCCCACCGGGCCGCGTCTGGGCTGGCGGGAAGCCATCACCGCCACGGTCACCGGCCAGGGCTTCGAGTTGATCGAAGTCGAGCGCGCCCAGCGCGGCCTGTTGCGCATCACCATCGACCGCATCCCGGGCCGCGTCTACCCGGTGGCCAGTGAATTCATCCTGGTCGAAGACTGCGAGCAGGTCACCCGCCAGTTGCAATACGCCCTCGAAGTCGAGGACATGGATTACAGCCGCCTCGAGGTGTCGTCGCCCGGCCTGGACCGGCCGCTGAAGAGCGAGGCCGATTTCGAGCGCTTCTCCGGTCAGGCCGTGAAGATCACGCTGAAGACGCCTTTCGAGGGCCGCAAGGTCTGGGAAGGCGTGCTGAACCGTGCGGGGAATGAGCAAGCGGCTGCTGTTGGCGTCGAGGGCGCTGCCGACGGCGCATCGGCAGACGGGTGGAGTCTGGTTTTCAAGGCCGGCAAGACCGAACAGGTCTTGGGGTTCAAGTTCGAAGAAGTGCGCGAGGCCCGCTTGGTGCCCGTGTTGGATTTCAAAGGTCGCAAAGCTGCCGGCACCGCCGCAGACAACGACCAGGCCGGTGTGCCGCCTGAACAGGTGAGCACGCCGGGCACAGATGGAGGCTAGAGGACCGATGAATCGCGAAATGTTGATGCTGGTGGACGCCATCTCGCGCGAGAAGACCGTGGACCGTGACGTCGTTTTCGGCGCGGTCGAGGCGGCGCTGGCGCAAGCGACGAAGAAGCTCAACGGCGGTGAGGTCGACATCCGTGTCGCCGTCGACCGCGACACGGGCGAGTACGAGACCTTCCGCCGCTGGCTGGTGGTGCCCGACAGTGCGGGCCTGCAGAACCCCGACGCCGAGGAACTGCTGTCCGACGCGCTGGACCGCATTCCCGACATCGAGGAAGGCGACTACATCGAAGAGGCCATCGAGTCGCTGACCATCGGCCGCATCGGTGCGCAAGCGGCCAAGCAGGTCATCCTGCAGAAGATCCGCGACGCCGAGCGCGAGCAGCTGCTGAATGACTTTCTTGCCCGTGGCGAGAAGATCTTCGTCGGCACCGTGAAGCGCCTGGACAAGGGCGACATCATTGTTGAAAGCGGCCGCGTCGAAGGGCGCCTGAAGCGCAGCGAAATGATCCCCAAGGAGAACCTGCGCAGCGGCGACCGCGTGCGGGCTTTCCTGCAGGGCATCGACGCCACGCAGCGCGGCCCGCAGATCATGCTGAGCCGCAGTGCGCCGGGTTTCATGATCGAACTTTTCGCACAGGAAGTGCCCGAGATCGAGCAGGGTCTGCTGGAGATCAAGAGCTGTGCCCGCGACCCGGGCAGCCGCGCCAAGATCGCCGTGGTCAGCCATGACCGCCGGGTCGACCCCATCGGCACTTGCGTCGGCGTGCGCGGTTCGCGCGTCAATGCCGTGACGAATGAAATTGCCGGCGAGCGTGTGGACATCGTGCTGTGGTCCGATGACCCCGCCCAGTTCGTCATCGGCGCGCTGGCTCCGGCCAATGTGCAGTCCATCGTGGTGGACGAAGAGCGCCACGCGATGGACGTGGTGGTGGACGAGGAAAACCTCGCCATCGCCATCGGCCGCGGTGGCCAGAACGTGCGGCTCGCGTCCGAGCTGACCGGCTGGCGCATCAACATCATGACGGCCGAAGAGTCGCAGGCCAAGCAGGCCACCGAGAGCGACTCGGTGCGCGCGCTCTTCGTCGACAAGCTCGACGTCGACGCCGAAGTGGCCGACATCCTGATCGCCGAAGGTTTCACCAGCCTGGAAGAAGTGGCCTATGTGCCGCTGACCGAGATGCTGGAAATCGAAAGCTTCGACGAAGACACGGTGCACGAACTGCGCACCCGTGCCAAGGACGCGTTGCTGACGATGGAAATCAAGAAAGAAGAAGACGCGGGTGAGGTTTCGCAAGACTTGCGTGACCTGCAAGGCCTGACGCCCGAACTGATCGCCAAGCTGACGCTGGGCGGCATCCACACCCGTGACGACTTGGCCGACCTGGCTGTTGATGAGCTGACCGAGATGTCGGGCATTGACGACGAACAGGCCAAGACGATCATCATGAAAGCGCGCGAGCACTGGTTCACGGTCTGAAGACCGAACCGAGACGCCCGCCCGCCCGCACTGAATACCCGAGGAAACCGTACCCATGGCCGTGACCACCGTCGCCCAATTCGCTGCCCAGCTTGGCCGCCCGACCACGGCGCTGATCGAGCAGCTGCAATCGGCCGGGGTGACCAAGCAGTCGCCCGATGACGCGCTGACCGAAACCGACAAGGAACGTCTGCTGGACTTCCTGCGCACGTCGCACGGCACCGTCGCTGGCGCTGAGCGCAAGAAGATCACCTTGACGAAGAAGACGTCGACCGAGATCAAGCAGGCCGACTCCAGCGGCCGTGCCCGCACCATCCAGGTTGAAGTGCGCAAGAAGCGCGTCTTCGTCAAGCGCGACGATGCGTCGCCGGCCACGGAAGAGACCGGCCCCAGCGCCGAGGAACTCGACCTGCAGCGCCGAGAAGAAGAAGCCAGCGCGCAGGCTGAAGCCATTCGCGTGCAGGAAGCCGAATTGGCCGAAGCCCGCCGCCAGCGCGAAGAGCAGGAACGCATCGCCCGTGAGGCGGCCGAGGCCGCTGCCGTGGTGGCTGCCGCGCGTGCCGCCGAAGAAGCCAAGGCCGCTGCCGAGGCGGCTGCGATGTTGGCCAAGGCTGCCGAAGTGGCGCCGGCCAGGGCCGCGAAGACCAAGGCTGCGGCCAAGGCCGAAGCCGACATGGCCAATGGCAAGAGCGCCATCCAGCCTGCGGTGACGCCTGAACCTGCGGCACCGGCGGAAGCCGCGCCCGCAGTGACTGCAGCGCCCGTCACGCCAGTCACACCCGAGGAGCCGCCCAAGCCCGTCGAGGTGGCCAAGCCGCTGCTGCGCGTGGTGAAGGCCGCCGACAAGGCCGCCGAGGACAACGCCAAGGCCGACGATCTGGCCCGCCGCCGCAAGGCCGCCGAAGCCGAAGCCGCTGCAATCCGCGCGATGATGGCCGGTCCGAAAAAGGTGCTGGTCGCCAAGAAGCCGGAAGAGGCCAAGGCCGACCCGGCCACGGCCGCCAAGGACGCCATCAAGGGCACCATCCACAAGCCGGCGGCCAAGCCGGGTGCGCCCGGCGCGGCCACCGTCGCCAAGCCGGGCGACAAGACGCAGGTCAAGAGCGAGCAGTGGTCGACCAGCTGGGCCGACGACGCCGCCAAGAAGCGCGCGGCCGTCAAGGGCCGTGATGGCGGCGCTGCCGGTCGTCCGGGTTGGCGTGCGCCGCGCGGTGGCGCGGGTGGCCGCCGTGGCGACCGCGGTGAAGGTGGCGGCGGTTTCACGCCGGCGCCGGAAGCGCTGATCCAGGAAGTGCACGTGCCGGAAACCATCTCGGTGGCCGACCTGGCGCACAAGATGTCGGTCAAGGCGTCCGAGGTCATCAAGCAGTTGATGAAGCTGGGCCAGATGGTCACCATCAACCAGCAGCTCGACCAGGAGACGGCGATGATCGTCGTCGAGGAAATGGGCCACAAGGCGCTGGCCGCCAAACTGGACGACCCGGAAGCCTTCACCGAAGAAGAAACCGCGCTGCATGACGCCGCCGAACAGTTGCCCCGCGCGCCGGTGGTGACCGTCATGGGCCACGTCGACCACGGCAAGACCTCGCTGCTGGACTACATCCGCCGGGCCCGTGTGGCCGCGGGCGAAGCCGGTGGCATCACGCAGCACATCGGCGCTTACCACGTCGAAACGCCGCGCGGCATGATCACCTTCCTGGACACCCCGGGCCACGCCGCCTTCACGGCGATGCGGGCGCGCGGCGCGCAGTCCACCGACCTGGTGATCCTGGTCGTGGCGGCTGACGACGGCGTGATGCCGCAGACCAAGGAAGCCATCGCCCACGCGAAGGCGGCCGGTGTGCCCATCATCGTGGCCATGAACAAGATCGACAAACCCGACGCCAACCTGGAACGCGTGAAAAGCGAACTGGTGGCCGAAGGCGTGATCCCCGAAGACTTCGGTGGCGATTCACCCTTCGTGCCGGTCTCGGCGCGCACCGGCCAGGGCGTGGACACGCTGCTGGAGCAGGTGCTGCTGCAGGCCGAAGTGCTGGAACTCACGGCGCCGCGCATCGCCTCGGCCAAGGGCGTGGTCATCGAAGCCCGCCTGGACAAGGGACGCGGCCCGGTGGCCACCATCCTGGTGCAGAGCGGCACGCTGAACAAGGGCGACGTGGTGCTGGCGGGCAGCAGTTTCGGCCGCGTTCGCGCCATGCTGGACGAAGACGGCAAGGCCATCGAATCGGCAGGGCCCTCTTTGCCGGTCGAGATTCAGGGCCTGACCGAAGTGCCGCAAGCCGGTGACGAATTCATGGTGCTGAACGACGAGCGCAGGGCGCGAGAAATCGCCACCTTCCGCCAGGGCAAGTACCGCGAAGTGAACCTGAACCGCCGCCAGGCTGCGAAGCTGGAAGGCATGTTCGAGAACATGGGCGAGGGCGCTGCGCAAACGCTGTCACTGATCGTCAAGGCCGACGTGCAAGGCTCGCAAGAAGCCCTGGCGCAGAGCCTGCTCAAGCTGTCCACGCCCGAGGTCAAGGTGCAGATCGTGCACGCGGCCGTGGGTGGCATCAGCGAGAGCGACATCAACCTGGCCATCGCCAGCAAGGCCGTGATCATCGGCTTCAATGTGCGGGCC
>JANPHI010000192.1:0-2014 GCA_031424355.1 Betaproteobacteria bacterium | reverse complement strand
AAGTTGTTGAAGCTGCCGCCATCGCACAGCAAGTCGCCGTCGATCAGCACCGGCGGCAGCGCGCCCGGTATGGCCACGCTGGCGCGGATGGCGCGGCCCAGCGGGCCGCGCTGCAGCACTTCCTCGCGGGCTTTCGAGTAGTTGCTGGCGATGCAGTACCAGTTCTTCCACAAGTCTTCGGCCTGGGCGTCGAAGCCGGCGAGTTGCTGCACGCCCGCGTCCAGCAGGCGCCGAAGCTTGCGCCCGGCGATCAAGGACACCAGCGGCAACGGCCGGTAGTCGCTGGTTGGGTTGAAGGCAAAGCCGCGGCGGGCGATGTCGATCACCTCGGCCGCGGGCCGGCCCGACGCCAACAACATCGACAACGCCGCGCCGATGCTGGTGCCGCCGACGAAATCGACCACGATGCCCTGCTCCTGCAAGGCGCGGTAAACGCCCAGGTGCGCGCAACCCCGCGCGCCGCCGCCGGCCAGCACCAGGCCCACGGCCGTGCGGCTCTGGATGCGCGCCAGGCGCGCCAGGTCATCGGCGTGGCCCTGGCGCAGGTGCACGTGGTCCACCACCGGGCGGCGGTTCAGCCAGGCCGCCGTGTGGCGCGGAAAACGCGTGCCGGGTGGATGCATCAGCACCAGGATCTCGGCCGGCTCGCTGCGCGCCGGCATGCGGGCCAGCAGCTGCGCTTCGATGGTGTGCAGTTGCGGCGGCTGCGCCGTGTCGGCCAGCAGCAGCACCTCGTCGGCGTGGCGCACGCAGCGTTCGGCCCAGGCATCGGGAGCGTCGCCGCTGGCCAGCAGCACGAAGTCGTGTTCGGCTTCCAGCGCGTCCAGGTGCAGGGCAATGCGTCGGCTGGCGTCGCGGTCTTGCAGCGGGCTGTGGGCCAGGCCGGCTTCGCCCAGCGCCGCTTCCACGCTGCTGGCGTCCACCACGCACACCCGGCCGTGCAAGCGCAGGGCCCCCGCCAGCTGCCCGGCGAAGGCCTTGGCGTCCACACCCGCGCTGGCCGGCAACAAAGCCATCGTCACCGGCCGTGCCTGGCCCGCGGCCTGGGACGGGTTCTGCAGGCGCAGCATGGCCGCAAGCTGCTGTGGGGCACGGCCAACCTGTTCAGCCACCCGCGCTACATGGCCGGCGCTGCCACCAATCCCGACCCGGAGGTCTGGGCCTGGGCGGCGCTGCAGGTGCGCGATGCGCTGGAAGCGACGCACCGGCTCGGCGGGGCCAACTATGTGCTGTGGGGCGGCCGCGAAGGCTATGACACATTGCTCAACACCGAGATCGGCATCGAGCAGGAAAACTTCGGCCGGTTCCTCAGCCTGGTGGTCGACCACAAGCACCGCATCGGCTTTACCGGGACCATCCTGATCGAGCCCAAGCCGCACGAGCCGACCAAGCACCAGTACGATTTCGACACCCAGTCGGTCTACGCCTTCCTCAAGCGCTTCGGGCTGGAGAACGAGGTGCGCGTCAATATCGAGGCCAACCACGCGACGCTTTCGGGCCACACGTTCGAGCACGAGATCGCGATGGCGCGGGCGCTGGGCATATTCGGCTCGATCGACGCCAACCGCGGCGATCCGCAGAATGGCTGGGATACCGACCAGTTTCCAAACTCGGTCGAGGAACTGACGCTGGCGATGCTCGAAGTGGTCAGAGCCGGCGGCTTCACCACCGGCGGTTTCAACTTCGACGCCAAAGTGCGCCGCCAGAGCATCGACGCGGCAGACTTGTTCCACGGCCACATCGGCGGCATCGACACGATCGCCCAGGCGCTGATCAGGGCCGAGGCGATTCTGGCCGATGGCCGGCTCGATCGCTTCCGCGCGGAACGCTATGCCGGCTGGCAGGGTGAGCTCGGCCGGGCGATCCACGACTCGGGCGCCACGCTGGCGGGAATTGCCGACCGGGCGGTGGCGGAAAACTTCGCCCCGCAACCGCGCTCGGGCCGCCAGGAATGGTGCGAAAACCTGATCAATCGCACTTGACGAAAAGTGGCTGCGCGGTCACCGACCACGGG
>JANPHI010000191.1:0-7410 GCA_031424355.1 Betaproteobacteria bacterium | reverse complement strand
GGCTTCAGCGGGCGCCGCCTGCGCCACCATGCCCGGCATGAGCCCCGCCCCGCTGCACCTGCACCAGATCGCCTATTCCGCCGCCACCCAGGCCGCCATACCGCCCGGCTGGCTGGTGCTGGACAACCACGCCAACCCGCGCCCCGACTGGTTCGAATACGGCCCCATCCGCCACCACCTGCAAACCCAGGCGCTCGATGACAACGCCTGGTATGCCTTCTTCTCGCCCAAGTTCTGCGCCAAGACCGGCCTGAGCCTGCAAGACGTGCAGCAGTTCGTGCGCGCGCACGAAGCCGACACCGATGTCTTCCTGTTTTCACCGCAGCCCGACATGGGGGCCTTCTTCCTCAACGTCTTCGAACAGGCCGAAACCTTCGACCCGGGGCTGATCGACGCCTACAGCGCCTTCCTCGACCACATCGGCCGCCCGGCGCCGCTGCGCACGCTGGTGATGGATTCGCGCCAGATCGTGTTCAGCAACTACTTCATCGCCAAGCCGGCGTTCTGGCGGGCCTGGCTGGCGCTGAACGAACCGCTGTACGCCATCTGCGAAGGCGCTGATGGGGCTGATGGCGCTGATGGGGGCGATGGCGGCGATGGCGGCGCCCCTGCTGCGCTGCGGGCCGGCCTGACCCAGCCGACCAGCTACAGCGGTCCGGCCGGTGCGGCCCAGCGCAAGGTCTTCCTGATGGAGCGCGCGGCCTCGCTGATCCTGGCCACGCAGCCGCAATGGCGCAGCCGCGCCTACAACCCCTACGGCTTCGGCTGGAGCACCTCGCGCTTGCGCGAACACCCCACCGAGGCCTACATCAGCGACGCGCTGAAGATGGCCTGGCGCGACCAGCGCTACCCGCAGTACATGCAGGCCTTCATGGCGGTGCGCGAACGCTTCAGGAACGGCACGCTCACTGCATAACCATGCGGGTGCCCACCACTTCCAGCTCGACCCGGCGGTTCTTCGCGCGACCTTCGGCCGTGCGGTTGTCGGCCACGGGCTGGGTGTCGCCCCTGCCCTCGGTGTAAACGCGATTCTTCTCGATGCCCTTCGAGGCGATGTAGGACTTGGTCATCTCGGCGCGCGCCACCGACAGTTTCTGGGCCGCCGCAACGCTGCCGCCTTCGACCGAGTCGGTGTGCCCGACCGCGATGATCACTTCGAGCGTGATGTCCTTGGTCTTGGCGATGAGCGCGTCGAGCTTCTCTCTGGCTTCCGCCCGGAGTTCAATCTTCGAATAGTCGAAGAAATTGTCAGCCGCGAAAGTCACCTTTTGTTGAACGGGGCGGGGCGAAAGCACAGCGCGCGGCGGTGTACCCGTACCCGGATTCACCGGCGGCGCCACGGCCACGGTTTGCGGTGTCTGCACAAGAGACGGTGGCGCCACGGCCAAGTCCGCCGGCCGCTCGGGAATTTGAAAAATCATGTCGCCAAAAGACAGCTCGGGCTGCCGGATGACGCCCGAGTGCGGGTTCTGGCTGGCTCGGTATTTCGGCAGCACCTGCTCGATCCACAGACCCAGTTCCTTCCCGGTGACATAGCCGTCGTTGCTGCGTGAAGCCCGGCCGTCCAGGCCTTCCAGCAACAGGGGTACGAAGACGCTGGCGGACGGCAGCTCTTCCTTGGGGCCGCCTGCCGCGATGAACTGCCGCACGGGTTTGAAGGAAGCCCCCCGGAAGAACGCCAGCCTTTCACTGACGGAGGCGCCGCGGGCGTCCGGGCCGCTGGTGGCAGACCGGGACACAAAGATGCTGCCCGAGAAACAGCTGTCGAACATGAACAGCACATGCCGCGCCGTCAGTTCACGGGCCCAGGTTTGGATGGTCTCTATCGGCAGCGCCTTCGAATAGAAACCGCCGGGAGAGATGTTGGGGTCCAGGGCGTCCACCGGGACGATGTAGCCCATGTCATTCTGCGGATTGGTGTAGCCGTGCCCCGAGAAAAAGAAGAGCAGCCGGCTGTTGGCCTCGTAGCCGTGCTCGGCCATGAAGTCGCGGAACACCGAGATCAGCTGGGCCCCGCTCAAGTCTTTCGCGCGCGTCACGGTGAACCCATGGCGCCGCAGCGTCACGGCCACCGCATCCATTTCCCGGTCGGTGGCTTCAAGCTGGCGCCAACCGCGCTGAGCCACACCGATGTAGTTGCGCTGGCTGACCAGCAGGGCGTGGCTGGAACTGTAGAAAGTCAAGCGCCGGCCACTCTCGTCCAGGATGGTGGGCTGCGGCCCGGTGGGCGGCAGAACCGTCACTTGCGCAGCCAGACGACCACCCGCCAGCAGCAGCAACAGAACCAACAATGCCCTGACCATCAAAGCAAGCTCCTGCTGAATCTGAAACCTTGAACCCGGGCCACCTACGGCTTGACACCCGCCGACACCAGCAACTCGGTCCACTTGTCGAGATTGGCCGCAGTCCGGTTCCGGTGTACCGATATTTTTCCACTCGGCTCTTTGATCACGACCGTGTCGGCGTCCAGCTTGTCACTTTGCGTGATCACCAGCTTGCCGTTGACCACCTCGATCAGCGTGCCGCCGTACTTGAAATCGCGATACAGCGCCAACAGCGAGCGCGCCAGATCGGGCAACAGCAGCACGCCGACGGCCAGGTAGACCAGGGGCAGTCCGCGGGTCGGGTCCACCGTGGCGGGGTCGCCGGTCACGTCCAGCTTCGAATAGCTCGCAGACCGCCGCAGCGGGGCCAGCAATTCCGCCGGCAGGCGCATTTCAAAAGTGACACCGCCGGCCGAGCCGGGTGACTGCGCCTGCAGCCGGCCGGCGGCGAGCGCCATCGGCACGCCCAGCAAGCACTTCATCAGCGCACGGCGTGGCGAAAGAGGAATGCTGCTGCCCATGACCATGCGTGTGCCCTTCCTGAATGGCGGTTCGTCTGCGGCTGAGGCCCACTGCAGTTTGACGGCTGCTGTTGGCCTTCGCAAGCCTGTCGTGAGGCCCGGGTTCGGGCGCCGAAGCCCGGCCAGCGAACTCAAGCCCAGACCCGCGAAGGCCGATATCCCAAAAGCCGGGTGGTGTAACGCCCAGCCTTGCACTTTCCGCAACCGGACCACGACACGCCATGAACTCCAACGACAAGACCGTACTGACCGCCATGGGGGTGCTGCTGGCAGGCGCCACAGCCTACGGCGCCGTCTACGACAACCTGCTGGTGGCCCTGGCGCTGGGGCTGGCCATCTTCGGCGCGGCGATGGGTGCGGCCTGGACCTCGCGCGACGGGGCGTTCAGCCGCCTGGCGCTGCCGGTGCTGGGCATGGCGATGGTGGCCTTGCTGATCCACGTGGCCCGCGGCCGCGAGGTGGCGCACTTCGCGGTGTTTGCCTTTCTGGCCGTCACCGTGGTCTACCGCCACTGGCTGCCGGTGGTGCTGGGGGCCGGCGCCATTGCCGTGCACCACCTCAGCTTCAACTACCTGCAGCAATGGGGCTGGGGCCCGATCTGCTTCACCCAGCCCAGCCTGGCCATCGTGCTGGAACACGCCGCCTATGTGGTGGCCGAAGCCGGCGTGCTGGTCGTGCTGGCCCAGCGCGCACGCGCTGAATTCGCGGCAGGTGCGGAATTGGAAACCGTGGCGCAGCGCCTGAATGGCGCCAACGGTCAGGTTGATTTCGGCGCCCTGCAGATGCACAGCGACGTGGCCGCCACGCGCGGCATGCTGGACGCGCTGCAGCGCATCGAAACCGCCGTGAACACGGTGCGCGCCAGCACCGATTCCATCGGCACAGCGGCCGGCGAAGTGGCCAGCGGCAGCCAGGACCTGTCGATGCGCACCGAGCGCACCGCCGGCAGCTTGCAGCAAACCGCC
This sequence comes from Betaproteobacteria bacterium, assembly GCA_031424355.1. GTDB lineage: Bacteria > Pseudomonadota > Gammaproteobacteria > Burkholderiales > Burkholderiaceae_C > Rubrivivax. The sequence continues at coordinate 3,600 of JANPHI010000191.1, read as the reverse complement.
AGCGCCATGGAAGAGCTGACCGGCACCGTGGACCAGACCGCCGCTTCGGCAGGCCGCGCCCTGCAGTTCGCCGCGTCGGCAGCGGCGGTGGCCCAGCGCGGCAGCGACACGGTCGGCCAGGTGGTCACGACCATGAACGAGATCAACAGCAGTTCCAAGCGCATCGGCCACATCACCGGTGTCATCGACGGCATCGCCTTCCAGACCAACATCCTGGCGCTGAACGCCGCCGTGGAAGCCGCGCGCGCCGGCGAGCACGGCCGCGGTTTCGCGGTGGTGGCCAGCGAAGTGCGGGCGTTGTCGCAGCGCAGTGCGGCCGCCGCGCGCGAGATCAAGGCGCTGATCGGCACCAGCGTGGAATGGGTGGGCACGGGCACCCGCCTGGTTTCGGAAGCCGGCACGACGATGACCGAGCTGGTCGGTTCGGTGCAGGCGCTCAGTGAACTGGTCGGCGAGATTTCCGCTGCCACCGGCGAACAAAGCCAGGGTCTGCGCCAGGTCAACGGCGCCGTCAACGAACTCGACCAGATGACGCAGCAGAACGCCGCCTTGGTGGAACAGTCGGCCGCTGCGGCCGAAAGCCTGCGCGAACAAGCCGCCGCGCTGGTGCAGGCGGTGGCGGTGTTCAACACCCGCCAGCCGCACTTCGCCTGATCGCCTGATCGCCTGATCGCCCGGCGCCCCGCGCCGGCGACGGTGCCGCAAGCCCTAGACGGTGCCCTTCATCCAGTCCGGCACTGGCGTGATCGGCCCGGTTTCCAGCCGGCCCAGCATCTCTTCGCGCATACCCGACTCGTCGTGCCGGCTGGCGTTGAAGACACCGCGGTCCAGCACGCTCTGCTTCAGCGCCTTCCAGCGCGTTTCGCGTTCGATGGAGTGCCCCAGGTCCACGTCGCGCAGATGCACCAGCCACAAACGCGGGTCCAGCACGCTGGGCTCCACGCAGTCGTGGCAGCCGGTGAACCAGGTGATGGGCGCCGAAGCGACCAGGGGCTTGTGGTACATCGGCGCCGGCAGCAGACAGTTGCGCTGCAACGTGTAGGGACGGCTCAGGTCGATGGCTGGCTCGACGCGGAAATCGTGCAGCAGGTCGTAGGCGTGGGCCGGCTTCAGGATGCTGCGCGGTGGCAGGCCGGCCAGGTAGTCGGTGAAGCCTTCAGGGCCGCCGTCGAAGTACAGCATCTCGTCGGCGTGCGCGTGCAGCACCCAGTCGTACTTGCTGAGCAGGAAACGCTGGAAGAAGCCGCAGTAACTGGCAATGTTGTGGTGGTCCAGTTCGCCGCCGGGAATGCTGATGACGTTGACCTCGTGGCGGTACGGATCGACGAACTCGGCGTCGCCGCCGTGGTCGATGACGTAGAGGTGCTTTTTCGGGATGTAGCGGCTGTAGAAGTCGATCCACACCCGCAACATCACACCTTCGTTGTAGACCGTGGTGAAGGCGGCCAGCCGGTGCTGGCGCGGGTAGGGGTACTTCTGGAAATGGGCGATGGGGTCGAGCCGGCTGTCGAAGAAGTCGGCCGGCAATTGCAGCGGGCTGCGGAACAGCAGTTCCTGCCCGCTGTCGTGGTTGGTCATCACCACCACGTAGGCCGGAACGCGGTTGCGCAGCAGCACCGTCTCCACCAGGGCCGCGTTGATGACCTTCCAACCCAGCGCATGGCGTTCGCCCAGTTGCAGCGGGTAGACGGTGTTGCTGCCCTCGAAATTCAGCGCGGCGTTGTAGCCCGCGCCGATGCGCACGAAATCACCGCTCTTCAGCAGCAGTTCCGCCGGCCGGCCGGGTTCGTGGATGCGGACTAGCTCCATGCCATTTCCTTGGGATCGGGTTGTTCGTGAAAGTCAGCGGCCAGGGTGTCGCGCAGGCCCTGTTCCAGGGTGTAGCGCGGCGCCCAGCCCAGGGCGCGCAGGCGCGTGGTGTCGGCCAGGCACAGCGCGGGTTCGCCGGGCCGCATCGGCAGCGCGCCGAAGTCCAGCCGCGTGCGGGCACCCAGCAGGCGGTGCGCGGTTTCGACGAAATGGCGCAGCGGCGGCGCCTGGCCGTTGCCCACGTCCACGGCGTCGCTGGCCGCGAATTGCGTGCGCTGCTGCAGCACGGTGTTGACGGCCGAAACGGCGTCTTGCAGGTGGATGAAATCGCGCCGCTGGGTGCAGGCGGTCAAAGCCAACGTGGGCTCGCCGCGCGCGCAACTGCGCAGCACCAGGCTGCTGAATTTGCTGGCGTCGTCGCCCGGGCCGTAAAGGTGCTGCAAGCGCATTTGAATGAACTGCAGTTGCTGCGGGTGCATCGTGGCCAGACGTTCGCCCCAGTCCGCAAAGTGCTGTTTGCTCATTGCGTACAGGCTGAGGCCTGCGCCCAGCACGCTGCCGGTGTACAGCACGCTGCAGCGCCGCGCGGGTTCGCGGGCCAGCACGCCCTGCAGCAGCTGCATGCCCAGCTGCATATTGGCCTCAAACAACTGCAAGGGCGTTTCCCCTTGCCGGCCGTAACTGCAGGCGGTATGCACGATAGCGTCGGCCGGGTGCTTGCGCACGGCGTTCACCAACTCTTGGCCTTCGGCCTGCAGCCAGGTCAGTTGGCCGCCGAAACCGGCCAGGCGCGCACGCGAAGAACCCGGCCGCACCAGCACCGTGACCACATGGCCCTGGCGCACCCAGCACCGCGCCAGCGCGCTGCCCAGAAAGCCGGTGGCACCCGTCAGCAGGATGTCCATGGGCGGGCGGCTCGCGGCTTCAAAACGACTTTTTTCATGGGTGGCCCTTGCCCACCGTCACGTAACCCTCGATGCCGTCGTGTGCGAAGACATCGTTGGCGACGAAATTCGCGCCAGGGCCGAGGTCGCCGGCCGTCCACTGCGGGCTGGCCGGCAGGTCGGTGCTGGGGCCCTTGAAGCGGTAGTGGCCGGGCGCTTCGGTATCCCAATGCAGGGGGCTGCGCGCGCGGTCCATCATGAACTGCAGGCCGCTCGGGTCCAGGCCCAGCCAGTCGCAAAACAGCTGGCTGTGCTGCACAGGCTGCAATTCGTGTTGACGGACCAGGGCCAGGCCTTGCTCGCGCGTCAAGCGGCCGTGGCGGATCTCGCGGCTGGCGTGGTCGGTGACCTTGCCGTAGCCGTGCTTGTGCAGCTTCAGCTGGTCGTGCAGGTCCATGTGGTTCCAGCAGTCCACGTGGTCGTAGGCCTCGAAGCTGCGGGCGTAGCGGGCGGTGCGGTAGCCGTACTGCGCCATCATCTGTTCGTGCTGGGCTTTCGGGTCCCATCGGACGTAATTGCCCAGATAGATGCCGCGCACGCCCACCGCGTTCAAGGCCGCGTCGTCGGGGTAGCGGTACTGCCAGATGTCTTCTTCTTTCAGCGTGTCGAAGGTGCCCAGCAATTCGTCCGCTTCCAGACCCATCAGGTCGTGGTCCTTGCGGTAGCGGCGGCTCATTTCGACCTCGTGCTCGTGGCTGAACATGCCGACCTGTTCCAGACCCTGGTGCGCGCCCCAGATGATCAGCGGCACCTGGTAGCGCACCGCCGTCTGCACCGGAAACACCGTCTGCCCGGCCAGGCAATGCCAGTACAGGCTGCCCAGTTCGCGCAGCGTGGTGCGGGTGAT
>JANPHI010000190.1:0-3548 GCA_031424355.1 Betaproteobacteria bacterium | reverse complement strand
GCAGGCCGTGCTGCTGTGGGGAGACCGCAGCGGCCTGCAGACGGCGCACGCCAGCCAGCAGCAGACGGTGGACAGCGCCGGCAAGCTGCGCGTCCAGCTCGATGCGCTGGCAGCCGACACGCAGCGCCTGGCCGACGCCGGCAATCCCAACGCCGCGCTGCTGGTAACCGAGCTTAGGAAGCGCGGCATCACCATCAACCCGCAGGCCAACGCTGCCGCGGCATCGGCAGCGCCCAGGTAAACCGGCCTTACTGGAACGCCACCTCGGCAAAGCTGCGCAGCTTGCGGCTGTGCAGGCTGCCCGGCCTTTCCTGGCGCAGCAGTTCCACCGCGCGCATGCCGATGCGCAGGTGCTGGTCCACACGCTCGCGGTAGAAGGTGTTGGCCATGCCGGGCAGCTTGATCTCGCCGTGCAGCGGCTTGTCGCTGACGCACAGCAGGGTGCCGTAGGGCACGCGGAAGCGGAAGCCGTTGGCGGCGATGGTGGCGCTTTCCATGTCCAGCGCCACCGCGCGGCTCTGGCTGAAGCGGCGCTCGGGGCCCGGGTGCGGCAGCAGTTCCCAATTCCGGTTGTCGGTGCTGGCGACGGTGCCGGTGCGCAGCACCTTCTTCAGCTCGTAGCCGGTGAGCTGGGTCACGTCGGCCACGGCCTGTTCCAGCGCCACCTGCACCTCGGCCAGCGCGGGGATGGGCACCCACAGTGGCAGTTCTTCGTCCAGCACGTGGTCTTCACGCACATAGGCGTGGGCCAGCACGTAGTCGCCCAGTTGCTGGCTGTTGCGCAGGCCGGCGCAGTGGCCCAGCATCAGCCAGGCATGCGGGCGCAGCACGGCGATGTGGTCGGTGATGGTCTTGGCGTTGGCCGGGCCGACGCCGATGTTGACCATGGTGATGCCGCTGCTGTCCGGCCGCACCAGGTGGTAGGCCGGCATCTGCGGCAAACGCGGTGGCGCCTTGCCCAATTCGTCCCCGGCCAGCACCGGCATGCCGGTGCGGCGCGTGATGACGTTGCCCGGTTCGACGAAGGCTTCGTATTCGCAGGCCGGGTCGGCCATCAGGCTGTGGCCCAGCTTGATGAATTCGTCGATGTAGAACTGGTAGTTCGTGAACAGCACGAAGTTCTGGAAGTGCTCGGGCGCGGTGCCGGTGTAGTGGCGCAGGCGGTGCAGCGAGTAGTCCACGCGCGGTGCGGTGAACAGCGACAAAGGCTGCGCGGCGCCGGGTGCCGGTTCGATGTTGCCGTTGGCGATGCCGTCGTCCATCGCGGCCAGGTCGGGCAGGTCGAACACGTCGCGCAGCAGCAGGCGGCGCCCGGCCGGCAGGTTGCCTTCGATGTGGTCGTTCTCGGCCAGCGAGAAATGCACGGGGATGGGCTGCGTGCTGGTGCCCACCTCGATGCCCACGCTGTGGTTCTTCAGCAGCAGACGGAACTGCTCGGCGTAGTAGCTGGCGTACAGGTCGGGCCGCGTCAGCGTGGTTTCGAAGGTGCCGGGGCCGTCGACGAAACCGTAGCTCAAACGGGAATCGGCGCGGGCCACGGTGTCGGTGCGCACGCGGACGAAGGGGTAGCAGGCCCGCACGTGCTGGCCGATGTCCTCACCGGCGACGAAGCGCTGCAGGTTGCTGCGCAGGTGTTCGACGCTGTTGCGGTAGATGGCCTGCACCTGGGCCAGGGCGGCGTCGGCGTCGTCGAAGCGGGCGGGAGCGATGAAATTCGGCAGAGATGCCATGAGGGGTGATCCTTTCTTGTTGTTGGAAGACGGGGCAGCAAGGCCACCGTCGGGCCGATTATCGGTGGCCCGCGACTTCAGGGCTCGGGCGTGCGGTGCTGGCGCATCTCGGCGCGCATCGCCGCGATCTCGGTGTGCAGGCTGTGCACCTGCCGCCGCAAGTCGCCCAGGATCTCGCGCTCGATGCGGCGCTCTTCGGTTTCGATCCAGGTCGTGGCGATGGCGGCGGTGGCCAGCGTCAGCACGCCGTAGCCCAGCAGCACCACGAAGACAGAAAAGATGCGCGATGCCGGCGTGCTGGGCACCACGTCGCCGTAGCCCACGGTGGCGGCGGTGGTGAAGGCCAGCCACAGCCCGTCGGCCAGCGTGGGCGTGCGCGGTTCCAGCCACCAGAAGCCGGCGCCGCACAGCAGCAGCACGCCGCAGGCCACGGCCATCAGGTAGACCACGCCGCCGCGCGTCACCCAGTGGCGCAGCGCCTGCACCATGCGCGCCAGGGTCATGAAGGCCACCACCAGGCGCAAGATCAGCGCGGCCGCCGAGGTGCTGCTGGCCGGTCCCAGCGCCGCGGCCATCAGGCCCACCACCAGCAGCAGGTCCAGCGCGTGGGCCTGCAGCAGGGCCTGCGACGGCCGGTAGCCCCAGCCGGCACGGGCCATCGAAGCGGCCATCACCCCGGCCGCCACGAAGTAGACGACGTTGCTCCAGTGGGCCGGCGCGGCTTCCAGCAGTTCGGCATAGAAGGCCGGTATGGTCAGCAGCAGCACGCCCACCAGCGGCCAGCGCCAGCGCGCCGCGTAGCGCGCACGGCGCTGCGATTCGGGCATGGCGTGTGGCGAGTGCTGGGCGTGCGGGGTCATCGGTGCCAGCCTAGTTGGCGCGCAGCGGGCGGCCCTTGATGGCCGTCAATGCCGGGGCCCGGTGTGGCGTTGCTAGACTTTGCGGACCTGGACCTTGGCGTGCTCGTTGATGCCCATCGCGCCGAAAAACAGCGCCACCAGCCGGTGGGTATCGACGAAATGCACCGCCTGGTTCTGGCTCTTCTTGGTCAGCACCCAGTTCAACAGGTCGCCAGCGGCGATGAAGTCCACGCGGATCAGGCGGGTGCAGGACACGCTGATGATGGGCGCGGCGGTCAGTTCGCTCTGCAGCTTGGCCAGCGTGGCGCCGATGTCGCCGATCAACTGGCCCGACAGTTCGACGTGCGCCACCTCGATGCCGCCGGCCGGGTCGTCGGACAGGCTGGATTCCATGAAGCTGGTGGACACGTCGCTGACCATCGACAGCGGCGGGGTGCGCGTGGAAATGCTGGAGCCGCTGACGTGCACCTTGCAGCGCGTGGGTTCCCACGACGGCGGGCTGACTTCGTAGGTGATGCAGTACTCGATGGCGGCTTCGTCGAACTGGTCGACGCGGTTGGCCATGCGCAGCGCTTCCAGCAGGGTCAGCCAGAAGGCCGGGTCGGCGTCGCGCACACCATTGGGCGCGGCTTCGGCCAACACCGCGAACAGGCGTTCGCCGGCCACCCAGCGCAATTCCAGCGGCTGCACCGCCCAGCTGCGGAACAGCGTGGCCAGGTGCATGGCGGCTTCGGCGTCGATGCGCCGCAGGCCCTGCCAGTCCAGCACCCAGGGCAAGGGCATCTGCAGCGCCTGCGAACCGAGGCGTGCAACCGCCTCGATGTCGAGGTGTTCGGGGCAGACCCAGCCGACATCGCCGTTGTCGCTGCCGCCGCCCAGCACGCCGGCCATCGGCTCGTCGGCCTGCGCGTCGGCCACCAGCTTGGGCATGGAATACCACTGCGGCGCCGACCAGCCG
>JANPHI010000189.1:0-8567 GCA_031424355.1 Betaproteobacteria bacterium | reverse complement strand
GCGGGCCCCGTTTCCGTTCAAGGCCCCCAGGGGCCGGCGTGGCTTTCAGGGCCGGGTCAGCGTCAAGGTCCTGCCGATCTGCGCCCGGGCCACGTCCTCGGGGTGGAAGGGCAGCTTCGGCCATTCCTTGCGCGAGAACAGTTGCATCTGGTCGTTGGCATGCGGCGAAGCCGGATCGGTGCTCTGCCCGTAGGTCAGGATGGCCTGGGCCACCGGGCCGCGTGCGTCGAAGCCCACCGTCTGCACATAGCTGGTGCCGTAGTCCACGCGCAGGCCCTTGGCCGTCAGGCCCGGCGCGAACTGGTTGCCCAGGTAGTTCAGCACGCCTTCGAAAGGCTCGCCGCCGTGCAGCGCGACCGCTTCTTCGGTGATGGCCGGGCGCTGCACCGTGCGCAGCGGGGCGTCCAGCGCGTAGCCGGCTGCGCGCACGGTGTTCACCGCCTGGGCCAGCGCGTCCCAGACCTTGCCGGCGACGGCCGCGTCGGCCATCTTCAAGCCGCTGGGTGTGGCCACCGGCTGGGCGGCGTCGAAGGGCAGGCGGTAGACCCCAGGGACCAGCCGCGCCGTGCGCCAGAACTCGCGGAAGAGGTGGGCGCCGCGTGAATCGAGGTCGCTCCGGCGGTCCCAGCCGGCCAGTGCCGCACAGCCGTCGCGCGCGGCCGTGTTGCTGGGTGGGTTGGCGCTGCAGGCGGCCAGCAGGTCGGGCATCACCGTCGCGCCCATGAAGTTGCGGTTTTCGAAGAGTTGCTGCTGCACGGCCTGCGCCGTGACCTTGCCGCGCGCCAGCAGAGCCGGAATTTCCGTCAACCCGGCGCGGGTGCGCACGCTGTCCACACGCTTGTCGCCGACCATCGGCGAGATGCCGGGGAAGGTCTGCGCCGGATGCGTGTATTCGAAGCTGTCGTTGCTGTTGTGCACCCAGTCGCCGCGCACGGCCATCGGCATGCGGGTGATGGGCGTCAGGCCGGGCACGGGCGAGGCCGGGTCGCGCCGCCAGTCGCAGTCGCTTTTCGATCCGTCCAGCACCACCAGGCCGGCTGCGCCGCGCAGCGCGGTCAGGGCCTTGGTCGGCGTGCAGCGTTCCAGTTGCGCGGCGTCCACGTCGGGCACCACGCTCACGTCGGCGTACAGCGCGTTGCCTTGCCGGTCGGCGGCGATGGTATTGACCCAGGGCGTGCCCAGGCCGCGCAGCGCGGTCTGGATGTCGGCCACGCTGCCCGCGCGGGCGATGGCCAGCCAGGTGCCCGTGAAGCGGGTGTTGCCGGCATTGGCGTCCTGCACGGCGTAGGCCGTGGTGGCCGTCCAGTTCAAGCCGGCGCGCGGGATGATGACCACCGGGCCCCAGCGCGTGGACCACAGCGTGCGCTTGCGCGACGACACGGTGTGGTCGCCGTTCAGCACATCGACGGCGATGTCGCGCGACGTCATCTTCTCGGGCTTGCCATCGACCATGTAGCTGGTCGGCTCGCCGGGCACCAGCGTCAGCGCGTGCAGGGTGAAGCGCTTGCCGGTGGACACCGTGTGCGACCAGGCCACGTCCTTGTTGAAGCCGATGCTGACGAAGGGCCCGTTGGCACCGGTGGCGCCCATCACGTCCAGCTGGCCGGGGATGGTGACGTGCATCTCGTAAAAGCGGTTCACGCCCACCCACGGAAAGTGCGGGTTGCCCAGCAGCAGGCCGCGGCCGTCAGCGGTGGTCTCGCGGCCGAAAGCCCATGCGTTGGAGCCCAGCGGCGAGTCGATCAAGCCCGCTTCGCGCATCGCCTGTGCGGCGTCGGCCAGGTTCACTTCGAAGGGCGCGGCTGTGATGGGCGTTGTGACGGCGGCTGGCGGTGGCGGCTGCGCGCCCACCACGCCGTCGGCCAGCGCGGCCACGCCGGCCTGCACCATGGTCAGCTCGTTCATGCGGGCGTAGTCGGCCCCCGTCATCGGGCGCACCCAGGGCTGGCCTTTGCACGCCGCCGGCAGGTTGCCGTTGCGGTCGGCCAGAAAACGGTTGTAGCCGGCCACATAGCCGCGGCTGAGTTGCGCGGCTTCGCTGCCTTCGACCCGGCCGCGCGCCAGCCTGGCGTCGTCCATGTGGGCGGCGATGAAGGTGTCGGCCACCTCGTTGGGCAGCATGCGCACGCCCAGCAGGCCCGTCGCGGTGGGGCCGAACCAGCGCGCGCGCTCGCCGCGCACGGTGACCAGCTGGCGGGCGGTCTGGCAGACGTTGTCTTCGGCCTGCGCGTAGGCCACGCCATAGGCCAGGGTTTCCAGGTCGGGCGCGCTGATGTGCGGGATGCCGTGCGTCGTGCGGACGATGCTGACGGTGCGCCCGTCGGCGCCGCCGCTGCTGCCCGGCGCGCCGGGACCGCTGGCGCAGCCCGCCAGGGCGATGGCCAGCAGCGCGGCGGCGGTCAGGGCAATGGGCGCGTTGATGTTCATGCGGTGGCCTTGTTGCGGGGCACGCGCCCCATCAGGAAGAACTCGTCGTTGGGCCGCATGCCGGTGACGTTGGCCATGCGGTTGCTGAGCCCGAAGAAGGCCGTGATGGCGGCGATGTCCCAGGCGTCCTCGTCGTCGAAGCCGTGTTCGCGCAGCGCGGCGAAGTCGGCTTCGGTGACGGTGTCGGACGCTGTGCAGACCTTCATCGCAAAGGCCAGCATCGCGCGCTGGCGCGGCGTGATGTCGGCCTTCAGCGGGTTGATCGCGACCTGGTCGGCGACCAGCGGTTTCTTCTCGTGTATGCGCAGGATGGCGCCGTGCGCCACCACGCAATACAGGCAGTGGTTCAGCGCCGACGTGGCCACGATGATCATTTCGCGGTCGCCCTTGCTCAGGCCTTGGCCTGAACCCTCCTGATTCTTGAGGTTGCCGGTGTCCTTCAGCAGCAGCGCGTCGTGGTAGGCCATGAAGGCCCGCCATTCGGCCGGGCGGTGGGCCAGTGCGAGGAACACATTCGGCACGAAGCCGGCTTTTTCCTGGACTTCGAGGATGCGCGCGCGTAGGTCGTCGGGCAGGTCTTTCAGCTCGGGCACGGGGTAGCGAGAAATCGGCGCGGCGGTGCTCATATCGGTCTCCTTCAAGTCCTGAACTGCATGGCGTGCAGCCGCGCATAAAGGCCGCCGGCCGCCAGCAGTTCGGCGTGCGTGCCCTGTTCCACCAGCCGGCCGCCTTCCAGCGCCAGCACGCGGTCGGCGTGTTCGATGGTGCTCAGCCTGTGGGCGATGACCAGCGTCGTGCGGCCCTGCATCAGGCGCTCCAGTGCGTCCTGCACGGCGCGTTCACTTTCGCTGTCCAGCGCCGACGTGGCCTCGTCCAGGATCAGCACCGGCGCGTCCTTCGCGATGGCCCGTGCAATCGCCAGCCGCTGCCGCTGGCCGCCCGACAACTGGCTGCCGTTGTGGCCGATGGGCGTGTCCAGGCCCTGCGGCAGGCCTTCGGCGAAGTCCAGCAGGTTGGCGCTGCGCAGCGCGTCGCGCACGGCCTCGCGCGGCATGTCGGCGCCCAGCGTCACGTTGGCCGCGATGCTGTCGTTGAACAGCACCACGTCCTGGCTGACCAGCGCGAACTGGCGGCGCAGCGCGCGCATGTTCCAGTCGCGCAGCGGCACGCCGTCCAGGCTGATGGTGCCGGCGGTGGGCTCGATGAAGCGCGGCAGCAGGTTGACCAGCGTGGTCTTGCCGGCGCCCGACGGCCCGACCAGCGCAACGGTCTCGCCGGCCTGCACATGCAGGGTCAGGGCATCGACGGCCGGCGGGCTGTCGTCGCGGTAGCGCAGGCTGACGCCATCGAAGCGGATGTCGCCGCGAGCACGGGCCTGGGCACCGGCAGCGCCATTCGGGGCGCCGCCCTCGTAGCTGCCGCCCTGTTCGCGCGGGCTTTGCTCGATCAGGTCCAGGCCGCGTTCGATGGCGGCCAGGCCGCGCGTCATCGGCGCCATCACGTCGGACAAATGCTTGGCTGGCGCCACCAGTTGCAGCATGGCGGTGACGAAGGCCACGAAGTCGCCGACGGACGTGCCACCGCTGCGGCTTTGCCACAGCGCGATGACGATGACCACCGACAGCGCGCTGGCCGCCAGCATCTGCGTCACCGGCGTCATCGTGCCGCCCGCGACGACGGCCTTCAGCATCAGCTGGCGCACGCGGTCGGCGCGTTCCAGGAAGCGCCCCGCCTGCTGCGCTTCGGCGCCGTGCAGGCGCACGATGCGCCAGGCCAGCATGTTCTCTTCGACCGCATAGGCCAGCTCGTCGGTGGCCTGCTGGCCCTGCACCGTCAGCCGGTGCAGGCGCCGGCCCAGTGCGCGCATCACCAGCGCCACGGCCGGGAACAACAGGCCGACGATCAGCGTCAGCTGCCAGTTCAGGGTCAGCAGATAGACCAGCAGGGCGACCAGCACCAGGCTGTCGCGCACCAGCGTCAACATCGACGCCGACAGGATGGTGACGCCGGCCTGCGCCTCGTAGACCAGGGTGTTGGTCATGCCGCTGGCGGTTTGCGCGGTGAACATCGCCGGGGCGCTGTCGAGCAGGCGCTGGAACATGCCCACCCGCAGTTGCAGCACCGCGCGGTTGCCGGCCCAGGCCAGGCCGTATTGCGTGATGAAGCCGGTGACGCTGCGCAGCCCGAACAGGCCCAGGATGGCCAGCGGCACCAGCCACAGCGGCATGCTGCCGCCGGCAAAGCCCTGGTCCAGCAGGCGACCCAGCAGCCACGGGATGGCCGGTTCGGTGGCCGCCGCGATGGCCGCGCCGATGCCCGCGCCGATGAGGCCGCTGCGGCTGCTGCGCAGGTAGGGCAGCAGGCGGGACAGGCGCTGCAACAGGGTGGGCATGAAGGGGTCGGGGGGCTTGGAGCTGCCGCTGGGTTCGTGGATGCGGGTGTGGCCGTGCCGGCGGATTATCGCGGCGCCCCGGTCCGGGCTGAGCCCGTGTGCCAGCGCACGGCCAGGGCCGTGGGGCCCTGCCTACAATCGCGCCTTCTGCTTTCCGGCTGACCCGTTGCCTTGACCTCTGCGTTGACCGACTTCTCGCGCCGCCGCCTGCTCACCGCGCTGGGCTTGGCCGCTGTTGCCGGGCCCGCTGCGGCCCAGTTCCGCGTCGAGATCGCCGGCGTGGGCGCCACCCAGGTGCCGCTGGTGCTGGGGCCGTTTCGCGACGAAAGCAAGGCCGGCGTGGCGGTGTCGCAGATCGTGCGCGGCGACCTGGAACGCAGCGGTTTGTTCCGCGCCGTCGCACCCGAAGCCGCGCTGGACGAGCGCAGCACCATCGACGCGGCGCAGTGGCGCGGCCGCGGTGCCGACGCGCTGGTGGCCGGCTCGGTGACCCGCCTGGTCGATGGCCGTTTCGACGTGCGCTACAAGCTGTGGGACACCGTCAAGGGCGATGAGCTGCTGGGCCAGAGCAAGGTGGTGCTGGCCGCCGACCTGCGCCTGGCCGCGCACCGCGTGGCCGATGAAATCCACCAGAAACTGACCGGCGAACGCGGCGTCTATGCCACGCGCATCGCCTACGTCATCAAGGCCGGCCGCCGCTACACGCTGCACGTCACCGACGCCGACGGCGAAGGCGGACAGGTGGCGCTGGCCAGCCCCGAACCCATCATCTCGCCGGCCTGGTCGCCCGACGGCAAGCAGCTGGCCTATGTGTCCTTCGAAACGCAGAAGGCCGTGGTCTGGGTGCAAGACCTCAGCACTGGCGAACGCCGCATGGTGGCCAGCTTTCGCGGCAGCAACAGCGCCCCGGCCTGGTCGCCCGACGGCAAGCGCCTGGCGGTGACCTTGTCGCAAGACGGGCTGGCGCAGGTCTACACCCTGCCGGTGGCCGGTGGCAGGCCCGAGCGCCTGACCAGCAGCAACGGCATCGACACCGAGCCGGTCTATGCGCCCGACGGCGCCAGCATCTACTTCGTCAGCGACCGCGGCGGTGGCCCGCAGATCTACCGCGTGCCGGCCGCCGGTGGCAGCGTCGAACGGGTGACTTTCAGCGGCAGCTACAACATCAGCCCGGCGATCAGCCCCGATGGGCAGAACCTGGCTTTCATCTCGCGCCAGGGCAATGCCTACCGGCTGATGCTGCAGGAGCTGGGCAGCACCGCGTCGCCGCTGGCCCTGACCGACACGCAGGACGACGAAAGCCCCAGTTTTGCGCCGAATGGCCGCCTCATTGTTTACGCCACCCGCTTGCAGGGCGGTGACGTGTTGATGACCACCACCCTTGATGGCAAGATCAAGACGCGACTTCTGAGCAGCGGCGCCGACATGCGCGAGCCTGCCTGGGGGCCGTACGGGCGATAAGCCCAGGTCCTGCCGCAGCCCCATGCCTTGCCGGGCTGGCTTCTTGTTTCACCTTCTGCCTCACGCTCTGTCTGTCCCTCACCCCGCTAGGAGAACACGATGAAGACCCGCTCCACCGCCTGGAACCCTTCGGCCGCCTTGCTCGGCGCCGCGTTGGCGCTGCTGGCCGGCTGTGACACGGCGCCCAAGGTCAGTGCACCGGCTGCTGCCGCGCCCGTGGAAACGCGCCGGCCCGTGGCCATGCCCGCCACCGGCGCGCCGCCGGCCGCCACCGCCACGGCCACGCCGCAGTCCAGCGTGGCCACCATCGACCTGGCGAAGAACGCCAACGGCAGCAGCGTGGCCGGCGCCGCCGCCACCGGCAGCAGGCCCACCGTGGCCGCCCCGACGCCGACCGCTGCCACCGCCGCCGTGGCCAGCACCGCGATGATGGCCATGCCCACCCAGCACGTCGTGTACTTCGACTTCGACAGCTACGCCATCAAGGACGACTTCAAGGCAACCATCGACGGCTACGCCCGCGTGCTGCAGGCCAACCGCAGCAAGAAGCTGGTCGTCGAAGGCCACACCGACGAGCGCGGCGGCCGCGAGTACAACCTGGCGCTGGGCCAGAAGCGCGCCGCGGCGGTGGTCAGCTCGCTGACGCTGCTGGGTGCCACGGAAGCCCAGCTGGAAGCCGTGAGCTTCGGCGAAGAGCGCCCTGCCGCGCAGGGCAATGACGAAGCCGCCTGGGCGAAGAACCGCCGCGCCGAACTGAAGGACCGTTGAGATGCCGGTTGCCATGCTCAGGCCGGCCGCGGCCGCTGCCTTGTTCGCCGGGTCCCTGGGTCTGGCGAGCCTGGCACACGCAGGCATGTTCGACGACGAGGAAGCCCGCAAGGCCATCGTCGACCTGCGCAACCGCGTGGCGGCCGTCGACGAAGGGCTGAAGGCGCGCACCGCCGAAGCCGCCACCGCCAACGCGCAGCTGCTCGAACAGGTCGGCGCGCTGCGGCGCAGCCTGCTCGACCTGAACAACCAGCTGGAAGCCATGCGCGGCGAGATCGCCAAGCTGCGCGGCAACGACGAGCAGATCACCCGCGAACTGGCCGACCTGCAGCGCAAGCAGAAAGACATCGGCCAGGCCACCGACGAACGCCTGCGCAAGCTCGAACCGGTGAAGGTCACTCTCGACGGCAAGGAATTCGTTGTCGAACAGGACGAGCGCAAGGCCTACGAGGAAGCCATCGGCGTGATCCGCAACGGCGACTTCGACAAGGCCGTGGCCATGCTGGGGGCCTTCCAGCGGCGTTACGTCGGCAGCAACTACACCGACTCGAGCCGCTTCTGGTTGGGCAATGCGCTGTACGGCAAGCGCGACTACAAGGAAGCCATCAACGCCTTCCGCGCTTTCGTGGCCAGCGCGGCCGAACACCCGCGCGCGCCCGAGGCCTTGCTGGCCCTGGCCAACAGCCAGGCTGAAATGAAGGACTCGAAGGCCGCGCGCAAGACGCTGGAAGACCTGGTCAAGGCCTACCCGGCTTCCGAAGCCGCTGCGGCCGCCAAGGAACGGATGGCCACGCTGAAGTAGGCGGACTGCGCCATGCAGGAAGCCGATCTGCCGCGTTTGCTGACCCAGGTGCTGAGCCTGGCTTTCGTTCTGGCCGTGGCTTTCGGCGCCATCGCCCAGCGCACGCACTTCTGCACCATGGGGGCGGTGGCCGACATCGTCAACATGGGCGACTGGGGCCGCATGCGCATGTGGCTGTTGGCCATCGGCGTGGCCACGCTGGGCTTCAACGCCATGGTGGCGATGGGTTGGGTGCAGGCCCAGCACTCGGTCTATGCCGCGCCGCGCCTGCTGTGGTTGTCGCACAGCGTGGGCGGGCTGCTGTTCGGTTTCGGCATGGTGCTGGCATCGGGTTGCGGCAGCAAGACGCTGGTGCGGATCGGTGGCGGCAGCCTGAAAGCGCTGGTGGTCTTCGTGGTGCTGGGCATCACGGCCTACGCCACCTTGCGCGGCATCACGGCGGTCGCGCGCGTGGCCACCGTCGATGCGGTCGGCATCACGCTGCCGGCAGGCCAGGACCTGCCGTCGCTGCTGGCCGTGTGGACCGGTGCACCGCGCACCGTGCTGGCCGGCTGGCTGGGTGGCGGCCTCGGCCTCGGCCTGGTCGCGCTGGCCTGGTCGCGCCGCGAAGGCCGCAGCGCGGACCTGCTGCTGGGCGGCGTGGGCATCGGCGCCGTCATCGTCGCGGTGTGGTGGGTATCGGGCCGGCTGGCGCATCTGGCCGAACACCCGGTGACG
>JANPHI010000188.1:0-28903 GCA_031424355.1 Betaproteobacteria bacterium | reverse complement strand
CGACGGCGCGCTGCTGACCGCCCACGCCGACCCCGGACGCCTGCGCCTGGCCGACAGCGTGACCCTGAGCTGGGACGCCGTCGACGTGGACCTGCAGGGCGAAAAAGCCCAGGTTCAGCTGCGCGCCGACATCGAACCGTTCGCGCTGGCGCCGCTGCTGGCGCGCGCCTGGCCGGCGATGGGCTGGCAGGGCGACCTGCGCCTGGCCGCGCGGGTGGACATCCGCGCCGGCGAGAAGGTCGATGCCGACATCGTCTTCGAGCGCCGCGACGGCGACCTGCACGCCGCCACCAGCGAAGGCGTGCAACTGCTGGGCCTGAGCGAGTTCCGCCTGGCCGTGGCTGCCCACGACGGCCTCTGGGTCTTCACCCCCACCTTCCGCGGCCGCAGCCTGGGCGAAATCAGCGGCCAGGCGCGCGTGCAGACCACGTCCGACGCGCGCTGGCCGCCCGCCGAATCCGCCCTCAGCGGGCAACTGCAGCTGCAGGTGGCCGACATCGGCATCTGGGGCGCCTGGGTGCCGCCGGGCTGGCACCTCAGCGGCGCGCTGAACGGCGCGGCCGCCCTGGGCGGCACTGTCGGCAAACCGCAGTACACCGGCCAGATGGGCGGCAGCGGCCTGGGCGCGCGCAACCTGCTGGACGGCATGAACTTCAGCGACGGCCAGATGGCCATCAAGCTGGACGGTGACAAGGCCCAGGTCGAGACCTTCACGCTGAAAGGCGGTGACGGCACCGTCAAGATCACCGGCAACGCCAGTTTCGCCAGCCCGGCGCAGGCCCAGCTGCAGATCCAGGCCGACCATTTTCGCGTGCTGGGCCGTGTTGACCGCCAGCTCACGGTCAGCGGCAAGGCCGACCTGGCGCTGCTGCCCGAGGGGGCCCGCCTCGACGGCCGGGTCAGCGTGGACGAAGGCCTGTTCGACGCCAGCCGCAGCGGCGCGCCCACGCTGGACGAAGACGTCAGCGTGCGCCGCCCGGGCGCTGAAGAAGCCCCGGCCGACAGCGGCGCGCCCAGCGCGCGGCGCAACGTGGCGCTGAACCTGGCCATCGACATGGGCAACAAGCTGCGCGTGCGCGGTCGCGGCCTGGACACCACGCTGCGCGGCGAGGTGCGGCTGACCACGCCGGGCGGCAAGCTGGCGGTCAACGGCACCATCAGCACCGAGGGCGGCACCTACGCCGCCTACGGTCAGAAGCTGGAGATCGAGCGCGGCAACATCGCCTTCAGCGGCAGCCCCGACAACCCACGGCTGGACGTGCTGGCGCTGCGCCCCAACCTCGACACGCGGGTGGGCGTGTCCATCACCGGCAACCTGCTGACGCTGCGCATCAAGCTGTTCAGCGAACCCGAGGTCAGCGACGTGGACAAGCTGTCCTGGCTGGTGCTGGGCCGCGCGCCGGACAGCCTGGGCCGCAACGACCCCGCGCTGCTGCCGCGCGCCGCCGTGGCCCTGCTGGCCGGCGAAGGCGAGGCGCCCACCGACGCCATCCTGAAGAACCTGGGCATCACCGACCTGTCACTGCGCCAGGGCGACACCGACGTGCGCGAAACCATCATCAGCCTGGGCAAGCAGATCAACCGCCGCCTGTACCTGGGCTACGAACGCGGCGTCAACGCCACCACCGGCAACTGGCAACTGATCTACCGCATCGCCCAGCGCTTCACGCTGCGCGTGCAGAGCGGCCTGGACAATTCGGTGGACGTGATCTGGGTCTGGCGCTTCCAGGAAACGCCCACCGACCTGGCCCCGCGCAAGCAGACGGTGCCGGCGCGCTGAGCCGTCCAGCCCTGCCCCGCACCGGCTGCATGCCAGAATTCGAGGCTGTCTCGCCGTAGTTCAATGGATAGAACGGGTGCCTCCTAAGCGCCAGATACAGGTTCGATTCCTGTCGGCGGGACCAAGCGCTCGGCGGGTGTTCAGGCCGCAGCAGCCACCGGCAACAAACGCCGGCATTCGCGCCGCACGGCGGCATAGCACTCGCAGGTCAGGCGTTCCAGAGCGGGGCGGTTGAGCACGGTGATGTGGCCGCGGCCGTAGCGGATCAGCCCCAGCCGCTGCAGCGTGCCGGCAGCCTGCGTCACGCCTTCGCGGCGCACGCCCAGTTGCTCGGCCAGCAGTTCCTGCGTCATCGCCAGTTCCACGCCCTGCACGCGGTCGAGTTGCAGCAGCAGCGCCCGCGCCAGTTGCTGCAGCACGCTGTGGTGGCGGTTGCACAGCGCGCGTTGCGAGGTCTGCGTCAGCATCACCTGGGTGTAACGCAGCAGCAAACGCATCATGTCGCGGCCCAATGCGAACTCGGCCTTCAACTGCGAGGCCGGGATGCGGAACGCGTTACCGGCGGTGTGGACCACGGCGCTGCTGGCGCTGGATTCACCGCCCATCACCAGCGACAGCCCGACCATGCCGTCATTACCGACGGTGGCCGACTCGGCCGAGCTGCCGGTGGCGGTGAAGTCCATCAGCGACACCACGGCGCTGGTCGGGAAGTAGGCATGCGACATCACCTGCCCCGCGTTGGACAGGGGCTGGCGGCGGTCCAGCCTCACGTGTTCGATGCCCGGCAGCAGGCGCTGCCAGGTGTCGGGCGTCAAGGCGGCGAGCAGGTGGTTCTGCAGCGGGTTGCAACCTTCGATCATCAGGGCTCTCCTGGGCTGGCGAGCCGGTGCGCCGTCTTCGGCGCTGCCGGCTTGTGGGTCTGGCGGCGTCCATCACCGCGGTGACTTCACTGTAGGCAGCGCCGTGCGTGCCGCCTGCCAGCGGCCACCGCTGGCCCGCGTAGGACAACGCTGACGCGGCCGCGTCTGAAACGGCTGCGGCGGCCTACTGGATCAGGCCGTTCTTCAGCGCGTAGTAGGTCAGGTCGCTGTTGCTGGCGAGCTTGAGTTTTTCCAGCACCCGGGTGCGGTAGGTGCTGACGGTCTTGACGCTGAGGAACATGCCCTCGGCCATGTTGCCGATGGTCTCCCCGCGCGCCAGGCGCAGGAAGACCTGCAGCTCGCGTTCAGACAGCAGTTCGTGCCGGGGGCGGTCGCCACCGACCTGACCGGCGGCCTTGTCGGCCAGCAGTTCGGCCACGGCCGGGCTGATGTACTTGCGGCCGCGCGCCACGGTGCGGATCGCGTTGGCGATCTCTTCCGGGTCGCAGTCCTTGTTGATGTAGCCGCTGGCGCCCTGGCGCAGCAAGGGTGTGGCGTAGTGCAGTTCGGGAAAGCCGCTGAGGATCAGCACCGGCAGGTCGGGGTAGCGCGCCTTGATGGCGGCCAGTGCATCGACGCCGCTCTGGCCGGGCATCGAGATGTCCATCAGCAGCACGTCGATGTCACCACCGCGCGCCAGGGCCATGGCTTCGCTGCCGTTGTTGGCTTCACCCGTGACCCGCAGATCGACGTGTTCGGACAGGTACTGGCGCAGGCCGGCACGGACGATGGCGTGGTCGTCGACGATGCCGACTCTGATCATGGGTGCTGCTCCGGGTGCGGGTTCACTGGCCAGCTTAGCAGCGCCCTGCAGGCGCCCGCGTAGGACACGGCCTACAGGTGGACGGGGGTTGTTGAGGGGCTCGCGCGGCGCGCTGGCGGGCATACTGAATACCGACACGCCGCCCTTCCGACACACCGTCCTACCGATGCGCGCCCTGTGGCCCGCACGCCCGTTGCGCCTGAACCCATGCATCCCGTCAAGACTTTCATCGTCGAAGACAGCCCGCTCATCCGCGACAACCTGATCGCGGCCCTTGAAGAATTGGCTGACGTGCAGGTCATCGGCAGCGCCGCCGACGAGTCCGGCGCCGTGCGCTGGCTGGCTCAGGCCCAGGAACCCTGCGATCTGTTGATCATCGACATCTTCCTGAAGTCGGGCTCGGGCCTGGGTGTGTTGCGCGCGGCCACCGACGCCCGGCTGGCGGTCAAGCGCGTGGTGCTGACCAACTACGCCACGCCCGACATGCGCCGCCGCTGCGAGCAACTGGGTGCCGACCGGGTCTTCGACAAGAGCCATGAGCTCGAAGACCTCATCGCCTATTGCGGGCGGCTGGCCAGCGGCGCCAGCGCGGGCCCCGGCGCCCTGGGTTAGGACGGCATGCCCGACGCCTTGCGGGGCCGCGCCGGGCCGGCCATCGTGCTGGCCTGTGTGGCCGCAGCGGTGGTGCTGGGCATCGCCGAAACCGCCTTCCAACGCGCCAGCACGTCGTTGGCGAGCCTGGGCACGCGCGGGCAGGCGCGCACGGCGGTGCAGACCGTGATGCGCCGCATCCTCGACGGTGAGACCGCGCAGCGCGGCTTCCTGCTGACCGGCCGCAAGGAATACCTGGCGCCCTTCGAAGATGTCAGCACCGACATCACACGGGCACTCGGCGTGCTGCGCCGGCACTACGCCCAAGACCCCCAGCTGGCCGCCACGGTGGACGAGCTGGCCAAGCGAACGCTGGAAAAGCTCTCGGAGGTGCAGGAAACCATCGCGCTCTACGAAGCCGGCCAGCATGGGGTCTGGCGCGAACTGATCATGACCGACATCGGCCGCGAGAAGATGGAGGCCGTGCGTGCCCTGGCCGAGAGCCTGCTGGCCACCGAAGACACCCGCGTGGTCGAAGAACGCGCCGCGGTCTTCAAGACCCTGCGCGACGGCCGCATCGGCGTGCAGGTGATGACCGTGCTGTGCCTGTTGACGCTGGTGTTCTTCCTGCGCAAGTCGGACGCGCTGCAAAAGGCCCGGGACAGCCATGCGCAGTTGCTGCAGCGCGAACGCGACCTGCTGGAAACCGAGGTTCACCAACGCACGGCCGATCTCACCGAACTGGCGCGCCACCTGCAGAACGCCCGCGAAGACGAACGCGGCCGCCTGGCGCGTGAACTGCATGACGAGCTGGGCGCTTTGCTGACGGCGGCCAAGTTCGACGTGGCCCGCCTGAAGCGCGCCCTGGGCACGCCGACGCCCGAGCTGAGCGAACGCCTGCAGCACCTGGTCAGCACCATCGACCAGGGCATCGCGCTGAAGCGCGGCATCATCGAAGACCTGCGCCCCTCGTCCCTGAGCAACCTGGGCCTGACGGCGGCGCTGGAAATCCAGGCGCGTGAATTCGAGGCCCGTTCGGGTCTGCCGGTGCAGGTGCAGATCGAGGACGCCGCGCTGTCCGACGACGCCCAGATCGTCATCTACCGCATCGTGCAAGAGGCCTTCACCAACATCGCCAAGCACGCCCGGGCGCGGCACATCGAAGTGCACCTGCAGCGCCAGGACCAGCGCGTGGCCCTGCGCATCGCCGACGACGGCCAGGGCTTCGATGCAGCCGGCTCGAAACGGGGTGCCCACGGGCTGCTGGGCATGCGCTACCGCGTCGAATCGGTGGGCGGCGAGTTCCACATCGACAGCGCGCCGGGCCGCGGCACGGTCATCCGGGCGCTGGTTCCGTTGTTACCGGCGCAGCCGGTGGCGCCGGCCGCTGCAGCGCCAACAAACGCACACGAATCCACCGGCTCACGGGGATCAACTTAACCCCGGCGACGCACTGTGACGGGTGGCCCAGACCTATACTGGACGCTAGCGTGTGCTAACCCCCGAAAGCGAGCTGGTCATGGGTTCCAAAATGAAGGTTGCTGGCTTTTTGGCCCTCGGGGCCGTGGCTGGGGCGCTGACCACCATGCAGCTGCAGGCGGTTGCGCGCAGCTCGATGGCACCGCTGCCGCTGGAAGAAGTGCAGCAGCTGGCCGCCGTCTTCGACCGCGTCAAGGCCGAGTACGTCGAGCCGGTCGACGAAAAGAAACTGATCAGCGACGCCATCGCCGGCATGGTCGCCGGCCTGGACCCGCACAGCCAGTATTTCGACAAGAAAAGCTACAAGGAATTCAGCGAAGCCACCGGTGGCAAGTTCATCGGCATCGGCATCGAGATGGGCATGGAAGAAGGCCTGGTCAAGGTCGTCTCGCCCATCGAAGGCAGCCCGGCATTCCGCGCCGGCCTGAAGCCCGGAGACCTGATCACCCGCATCGACGACACGCCCGTGAAGGGCCTGACGGTGGACCAGGCGGTCAAGAAGATGCGCGGCGAACCGAACACCAAAGTCGTGCTGACCGTGTTCCGCAAATCGGAAAGCCGCAGCTTCCCTGTGAACATCGTGCGCGAAGAAATCCGCATGCAGAGCGTGCGCGCCAGCATGGCCGCACCGGGCTACGGCTGGGTGCGCGTCAGCCAGTTCC
The DNA here is from genome assembly GCA_031424355.1 of Betaproteobacteria bacterium. GTDB lineage: Bacteria > Pseudomonadota > Gammaproteobacteria > Burkholderiales > Burkholderiaceae_C > Rubrivivax. Next base: position 22,708 of record JANPHI010000188.1, on the reverse strand, counting down.
AGGAACGCACGGTGGACGATTTCGTGCGCAAGGTGGAAGAGCTGTACAAGCAGGACCCCAACCTGAAGGGCCTGGTGCTGGACCTGCGCAACGACCCGGGCGGTTTGCTCGACGGTGCGGTGGCGCTGTCGGCCGCCTTCCTGCCGACCGACGTGGTGGTGGTGTCCACCAACGGCCAGTTGCCCGAATCGCGCGCTTCCTTCCGCGCCAACCCCGAGTTCTATTCCCGCCGTGCGGGCAGCGACCCGCTGCGCAAGCTCCCGGCCGCCCTGAAGACGGTGCCGCTGGTGGTGCTGGTGAACGAAGGTTCGGCCTCGGCCAGCGAAATCGTGGCCGGTGCGCTGCAAGACCACAAGCGCGCCACCATCATGGGCGCGCAGACCTTCGGCAAGGGTTCCGTGCAGACGGTGCGCCCGCTGCCCGGCAACACCGCGCTGAAGATCACCACCGCGCGCTACTACACACCCAGCGGCCGCAGCATCCAGGCCAAGGGCATCGTGCCCGATGTGTGGCTGGACGAAACCGCCGACGGCAACGTCTTCGCGGCGCTGCGCATGCGCGAAGCCGACCTCGACAAGCACCTGACCGGCGCTGACGAGAAGAAGGATGTCGAACGCGAGAAGGCCCGCGAGGAAGCGCGCAAGAAGCTGGAAGAGCAGCTCGCGAAGACCAAGGAACCGGTGAAGCCGCTGCCTGAATTCGGCACCGCCGAAGACTTCCCGCTGCAGCAGGCCGTGAACCAGCTGCGCGGCCTGCCGGTGATGGCCAGCAAGACGGCGGCGGGCGAGCAACGCGCCGAGGCGCCGGCCGCCACCACCAAATAAGCCGCCGGCATCCGGCCCTTTCGAAGCCCGCTCTGGCGGGCTTCCGTGTTTCAGAGGCACACCTGATGCCCCCGCCCTGGCCCTGGCCCTGGCCTTCGCCCCTACCCATCGCACACCGCCCCGCACGATGAACGACGAGCAACTGCTGCGCTACGCCCGCCACCTGATGCTGGACGACATCGGCATAGACGGCCAGCGCCGACTGCTGGCCGCGCACGTGCTGGTCATCGGCGCGGGCGGCCTGGGTTCGCCCGCGCTGCTGTACCTGGGCAGTGCTGGCGTGGGCCGCATCACGGTGCTCGACGACGACAGCGTGGACCTGACCAACCTGCAGCGGCAGATCGCCCACAACCAGTCGCGCATCGGCCAGCCGAAAGCCGAATCGGCGCGTGCCACGGTGGCGGCCCTCAACCCCGAGGTGCAGTTCCGCGCGCTGGTGCGGCGGGCCGACGCAGCGCTGCTGGACGAACTCGTCCCCACCGCCGACGTGGTGCTGGACTGCTGCGACAACTTCGCCACCCGACATGCCGTGAACGCCGCCTGCGTGCGCCACGGCAAGCCGCTGGTGTCGGGCGCAGCCATCGGTTGGGACGCACAGATCGCCGTCTACGACACGCGCAACGCCGACGCGCCCTGCTACGCCTGCCTGTTCCCGCCCGACGCCGGGCACGAGGACGTGTCCTGCAACACCATGGGCGTGTTCGCGCCGCTGGTCGGCATCGTCGGCAGCGTGCAGGCCGCCGAGGCGCTGAAGCTGGTCATCGGCACCGGCGAACCGCTGGCCGGCCGCCTGCTGATGCTGGACGCGCGCAGCATGCGCTGGGACACGATCAGCATGCCCCGGCAACCGCACTGCCCGGTCTGCGCAGCACGGCCTTAAGCTCAAGACCATGAAAGCCGCCAAACCCGAACTCACCGCCCGCAACTTCCCCAGCGCCGAAGAAGACGCCAGCGCCCAGCCGCCGGCCCCGCTGTACGACGGCCCGGAAAGCGCCTACCGCCTGGCCTTCACCGACACCGACTTCCTGCTGCGCGACGAACTGCGCCCGGTGCGCATGCAGCTGGAACTGCTGAAGCCCGAGCTGGTGCAGCAAGAGCAGGGTATCGAGTCGACCATCGTCATCTTCGGCAGTGCCCGCGTGAAGTCACCCGAGGAAGCGGCCACGGCCGTCGCGGCCGCACGGGCCGGCGGTGACGCCGCCGCCCTGCAACGGGCCGAAGGCCTGGCGACCATGAGCCGCTACTACGACGAGGCCCGGCGCTTCGCGGCGCTGGCCACGGCGCGTTCACGCGACCACGCCACACCCCTCTACGTGGTCACCGGCGGTGGCCCCGGCATCATGGAAGCCGGCAACCGCGGCGCCTTCGATGTGGGCGGCAAAAGCATCGGCCTGAACATCGTGTTGCCGCACGAGCAGCAGCCCAACGCCTACATCACGCCCGAGCTGTGCTTCCAGTTCCACTACTTCGCGCTGCGCAAGATGCACTTCCTGATGCGCAGCATCGCGCTGGTGTGCTTCCCGGGCGGCTTCGGCACGCTGGACGAGTTGTTCGAGACGATGACGCTGATCCAGACCGGCAAGAGCCGCCGCCGCCCCATCCTGCTGTTCGGCCGCGCCTTCTGGACGCGCCTGATCGACTTCGACTACCTGGTCGAGACCGGCATGGTCAGCGCGGCCGACCTGGGCCTGTTCCGCTTTGTCGAGACCGCCGAAGAAGCCTGGGACATCCTGGCCGCGCACTACGGTTTCGACCAGCCCGTGAACGCCGCCGGCCGCCATGCCGAAGACGTTTGAGGCGGCCATGAAGCAGTCCATCAGCCTCATCGGCGCCCCCACCGACATCGGCGCCGGCGCACGCGGCGCCAGCATGGGCCCCGAGGCCCTGCGCGTGGCCGGCCTGCGCGCGGCGCTGGAAGGCCACGGGCTGACGGTCATCGACCGCGGCAATGTCAGCGGCCCGGCCAACCCCTGGCTGCCGCCGGTGGACGGCTACCGCCACCTCGACGAGGTGGTGGCCTGGAACCAGGCCGTGCACGCAGCAGTACACGCCGACCTGGCCGCCGGCCACCTGCCCATCCTGCTGGGCGGCGACCACTGCCTGGGCATCGGCAGCATCAGCGCGGTGGCACGCCATTGCCGCGAGGCCGGCAAGAAGCTGCGCGTGCTGTGGCTTGACGCCCACGCCGACTTCAACACCAGCGTGCTGACCCCCAGCGGCAACATCCACGGCATGCCGGTGGCCTGCCTGTGCGGGCACGGGCCGCAGGCGCTGGTGGAAATCGGCGGCACGGTGCCGGCCCTCAACCCGAAGTGGGTGCGGCAAATCGGCATCCGCAGCGTCGATGCCGGAGAAAAACGCTTCGTCCACCAGGTGGGCCTGGAAGTCTTCGACATGCGCTACATCGACGAGATGGGCATGCGCCACACGATGGAACTGGCGCTGGCCACGCTGGACGAGAACACGCATCTGCACGTCAGCTTCGACGTGGACTTCCTGGACGCCGAAATCGCCCCCGGCGTGGGCACCACGGTGCCCGGCGGCCCGACCTACCGCGAGGCCCAGCTGTGCATGGAAATGATCGCCGACACCGGCCGGCTGGCCAGCCTGGACGCGATGGAGCTGAACCCGGCACTGGACATCCGCAACAAGACCGCCGAGCTGGCGGTGGACCTGATCGAAAGCCTGTTCGGCAAGAGCACGCTGATGCGGGATCGGTGATGGCTCGCACGCTGATGCGGGACCGCTGAGGTGTGGCGCGGCGTCTGTGCCTGGACCACGGCAGCGCTGTTTTCGCTGTCTTCGCTGTTGATGCTGTGTGCGCCGCTGGCGCTGCCCGGCGTCGCGCGGGCGCAAACACCCGCACCGACCGCCTTCGCGCTGGAGCTGCTGTCACCGACAGCCGCACAGCCCAGCACCACCCGCGAATTCGTCCACGTGCTGGGCCGCAGCACACCCGGCGCCACAGTGCGCGTGGGTGGCGAGCCGGTCACCGTCTACGCCACCGGTGTCTTCGCGCGCGACCGCGTGCCGCTGGCGCTGGGGACCAACACCATCCGCATCGAGGCCGTTCTGCCGGATGGCACCAGGCTCAGTCGCGACCTGGTGCTGGAGCGCCTGCCGGCACCGACGACCCTGCCACCCGCGCCGCCCTTGCCCACGTCGGGCGATGAAGCCCCGCGCATCGAACCACCGCGGCTGTTCGTCGTCGGTGCCGACGGGGCCGAGCTGGTTCACGGCCTGCACGGCGTGCGCCTGGGCGGGCCTTACCTGGCCGAACTGCCGGCCGGCACGCTGCTCAGCGCCAACGGCCGGCTGGGTGATTTCCTGCGCGTGCAGTTGTCGGCCGACACCATCGCCTGGGTGCTGGCCACGGCCGTCAGCCAGGCACCGCCCGGCACGGTGGCGCCGTGGGTGGCGCCCACCTCGCTGGCCGTGGCAGGCAGCGCGGACGGCGATGTGGTCAGCATCCCGCTGCCGGCGGCTGTGCCTTACGCGGTGCGGGCCGTTACCAGCGCCGACGGCCGCCACCAGCTGGAAGTCGACCTCTACGGCGCGCACAACGCCGCCACCTGGATCAGCCACCGCGCCAGCGCCCGGGTCGTGCGCGAGGTGACCGTCGAAACACCGGCCAGCGGTCGGCTGCGCGTGCGCATCGCGCCCGTTGCCGCGCGGCTGTGGGGCTGGCGTGTCGAACGCACGGCCACGGCCCTGCGCATCGTCGTGCGGCCGGCGCCGGTCATCGCCGATGCCGGCACGCCGCTGAAAGGTCTGCGCGTGGCGCTGGAAGCCGGCCACGGCAGCGCCGCCAACACCGGCGCGGTGGGCGCCACGGGCGTGTTCGAGAAGGACATCAACCGCCTGACCGCGCTGGCGCTGCAGGCCGAACTGGAAGCCGCCGGGGCGACCGTGGTGCAGGTGCGCGAGGGCGACGACAACCCGCCCCAGCGCGAGCGGGCGGCCCGCGTGACGGCATCGGACGCGCAACTCTTCATCAGCCTGCACGGCAACGCCGCCGACGTGGCCGGCGGCTTCCTGCGCGTGCAGGGCACGTCCAGCTACCACAAGCACGACACCGGGCGCGACCTGGCGCAAGCCGTGCACCGCCGCGTGCTGGCGCAGACCGGCCTGGCCGATTTCGGCCGCGTCGGCAACTTCAACTACACGCCCATCCGGCTGGTGACGTGGATGCCGGCGATGCTGTTCGAACAGGCCTTCGTCACCCACCCGGGCGACGAAGCGCAGCTGCTGGACGCGGCCTTTCGCGTCCGCATGGCGCAAGCGGTGCGGCTGGGCATCGAGGACTTTCTGCGCACCCCCTGAGGCCGGGCCGCAGCAGGCCCTAAGATGCCCCGATGCAGTTCCGTGGCCCATCGGCCTTTCTGCGTGCCGCGCAACGCGCCGCCGCCTTCACGATCATCCTCACCGGCCTGACCGGCGCGCCATTCGCGGCGATGGCGGCCACGCCGGCGGCCCGTCCGCCTGCCCCAGTGGCTGCTGCGGCTGCTGCGGCCGCTCCGGCGGCTCCGGCCGCTCCGGCCGCTGTCACCCCTGCACCCCCCGCCGCCGCCGCCGCCGAGGCCTCAAGCACCGGCGCCGATGCCGCACCCACCGGCACCGGCCAGCGCATCTACGAACGCACGCGGCCGCGTCTGCTACAGGTGCGCACGCTGCTGAAGACGCAGGACAGCCAGGCCTCGGTCGGCTCGGCTTTTCTCGTCGATGACGGCGGCCTGCTGGTCACGAATTACCACGTCATCAGCCAGTACGCGCTGCAGCCCGGCCGCTACCGGCTGGTCTACGTCACGGTGGACGGCAGCCAGGGCGCGCTGCAGTTGCTGGCCTTCGACGTGGTGCACGATCTGGCCCTGCTGAAGCCGGTGAACCCGGCGCCGCTGGCCGGCCGGGGCGCCGTGCCCTTGCGCCCGGCGGCCGACCCGCTGTCGCGCGGGGCGCGCATCTTTTCACTGGGCAACCCGCTGGACGTGGGCTTCGCGGTGGCCGAAGGCACCTACAACGGCCCTGTCGAACGCAGCTTTCTGGAGACCCTGTTCTTCGGCGGTTCGCTCAGCCCGGGCATGAGCGGCGGGCCGGCGCTGGACGAGCAGGGCCGGCTGATCGGCGTGAATGTGGCTGCGCGGCGCGACGGCGAACAGGTCAGCTTCCTGGTGCCCGCCGCGCCGGTGCGGGCCCTCATCGAACGCGGCCGCGCGGCCAAGCCGCTGAACACGCCGGCCTGGGGCGAAATCACCCGCCAGCTGCTGGACCACGAGGCCGTGCTGACCGAACGTTTCATCGCCCAGCCCTGGCGCAGCGCCGGCCACGAGCGCTACGCCATTCCCGTGCCGCAAGAGACCTTCATGCGCTGCTGGGGCCGTGGCAGCACGCAGGCCGAGCGCGGTTTGCAGTTCGAGCGCGGCGACTGCGAGATGGACAGCCGCATCTACGTCAACGGCAGCCTGCTGACCGGGTTTCTCACCGTGCGCCACGAAAGCTACGACGGCAGCAAGCTGGGCGCGCTGCGCTTTGCCGAGCGCTACTCAGCCAGCTTCCGCAATGAATTCATGGGCCGCGACGACCGCCACCTGACCGCACCGCAGTGCGTGGAACGGCAGATTGAAAACCCGCCCCGCGGTGCCGCCGGCGCCGCGGGCATGGCCGGCAGCGGCAACGCGGGCAACGCGCGCAGCCTGCCCTTGAAGGCCGTGGTCTGCCTGCGCGCCTACAAGAAGCTGGAAGGCCTGCACGACCTGAGCGTGCTGGTGGCCACACTGGACGGCAGCCAGTCCGGCGCGCAAGGCCGCTTCGACGCCCGCGGCGTCAGTTTTGCCAGCGCCCAGAAACTGGCCCAACACTACCTGGACGGCTACGCATGGATCGCGCCCAAGACCGCAGCGCCCACCGCCTCGCGCTGATCGAGCTGGTCGAGCGCGAAGGCCACCCGGCGCGGTGGGTGGACGTGCACGCCTGGCCGGTCACGCTGGGCCGCGCGCTGGACAACGACATCGTGCTGGACGACCCGCACGTGGCCGCCCACCACGCGGTGCTGGATCGGCTGAGCCCCGCCGACGACGGCCCCATCGCCTTGCGCGTGCTGAGCACGCGCAATGGCGTGCGGCTGGGCGGGCGGCGGGTGGATGGGGCGGCGCCGCTGGCCCTGCCCGATGGCGGCGCGCTGCTGCAGATGGGCACGACCCAGGTGCGCCTGCGGCTGCCGGGCGAAGTGCTGGCCCCCGAGCGTCTGCTGGTCGGCCACGCGGGCGCCACGCTGACCCGCACGCTGCTGCTGGGCACCGCCCTGATGGCGCTGCTGTGTGCCCAGCATGCCGTCGCCCTGGACCCGGGCGCTGACTTCGCGGCCTGGCTGCCCACGCTGTTCGGCCTGCCGCTGGTGGTGATGGCCTGGTGCGGCTTGTGGGCGCTGCTGTCCAAACTGTTCCAGCACCGCTTCGACTTCGGTGGCCACCTGCGCATCGCCCTGCCCTGGCTGTTGGGCTTGGTGCTGCTGGAAGCCGGGTGGCCGCTGGCGGCGGCGTCGCTGGACTGGCCCGCGCTGTGGAAGCTGACGCCAGCGCTGGAAGCCCTGGGTGGCGCGCTGCTGGTTCACGCCCATCTGCGCCACATGCTGCCGCTGCGCCCGCGCGCCGTCAGCGCCACCGTGGCCGGCATGCTGCTGCTGGGCGGCGGCGTCTCGATGGCGGGCAGCCTGCGCGCCAACGACAGCCTCTTCAGCACGCCCTACATGAGCACGCTGCCGCTGCCCGCGCTGCGCCTGGCCGGCACCGTGCCGGCCGCCACGCTGGTGCAGGACATGGCGCCGCTGGCCGTCCGCCTGGCCCAGCGTGCGAAGAAAGCCCGCGAGGAAGACCGCGACGACAGCAACGCGCCGGCCGAAGACTGAGGCCGCGCCCCGCACACAGGACACCCCCATGCGCCACCGCCCGATCCACCCGCTGCTGGCACGGACCGTGTCCGCACTCGGGTTCTCACTCGCACTCGCCCTGGCCGCCGGCCCGGCCACGGCGCAGGCGCCCGCCAAACCCGGGCTGCTGAAGATCGCCAGCGCCTTCGACCCACAGACGCTGGACCCGCACGCGCTGGCGCTGCTGTACCACTCGCGGGTCACCTACCAGGTCTATGAGTCGCTGATCACCCGCGACGCGCAGTTCAAGCTGGAACCGGCGCTGGCGCTGTCCTGGCAGAACACCGCGCCGCTGGTGTGGCGCTTCAAGCTGCGCCCCGGCGTGCGTTTCCACGACGGCACGCCCTTCACCGCCGACGACGCGGTGTTCAGCATCGAACGCGACCTGGCGCCCAACTCGCAGCGCGCCTTCCAGATCACCGGCGTGACGGGTGCACGCAAGATCGACGCGCTCACCATCGAACTGGTTCTGGAAAAACCCGACGCGGTGCTGCCCGAAAAACTGCAGTACGTGTCGATGATGAGCAAGGCCTGGTGCGAAGCGCACGGCGTGACGCTGCCGCAGAACTTCAGCGGCAAGCAGGAAACCTTTGCGGTGCGCAACGCCAACGGCACCGGCCCCTTCCGCGTGCTGCGCTACGAACCCGATGTGCGCACGGTGCTGGAACGCCACGCGGCGTGGTGGGGCTGGGCCGACCCGGGCAACAAGGGCAATGTGCAGCAGGTCGAATTCGTCACCATCCGGTCCGACGCCACGCGGCTGGCGGCGCTGACATCGGGCGAAGTGGACTTGCTGCTCGACCCGCCCTTCCAGGACATCGCCCGCCTGCAGGCCGACCCGCGCATCAGCCTGCTGCGCACCACCGACATCGGCGCGCAGTATCTGGCGCTGGACCAGGCGCGCGACGAACTGCCCGGCAGCGATGTGAAGGGCAAGAACCCCTTCAAAGACCGCCGCGTGCGGGCCGCCGTCTACCACGCCATCAACGCGCCGCTGATCGCCGACAAGGTGCTGCGTGGCCAGGCCGTGCCCACCGGTGCCCTGCTGTCGTCGCGCGTCGAAGGCTCACTGCCTGAAATGGACGTGCGCCTGCCCTACGACCCGGCCAAGGCCAAGGCGTTGCTGGCCGAGGCGGGCTACCCCAACGGCTTTTCGCTGGCCATGGACTGCGTGAACATCACCTGGCGCGAAGCGGTGTGCCAGGCGGTGGCCTCGATGCTGGCCCAGGTGGGCATCAAGGCCAGCCTGCGCAGCGTGCCCACCGGCCCCTTCTTCTCGAAGTTGACGACAGCCACCATCAGCCTGGCCGAATTCGGCTGGAGCCCGACGCCCGACGCCTGGTTCTCGCTGAACGGCCTGCTGCACACGCACAGCCCCAACGGCCAGGGCACCTTCAACGGCGGCCGCTACAGCAACCCCAAGCTGGACGTGCTGATCGACAACCTCCGCAGCGAACCCGACCTGCTGCGCCGCCGGGCGATGGTCACCACCGTGCTGCGCATGGCCAACGACGACCTGCCGCTGCTGCCGCTGTTCCGCCGCACGCTGACCTGGGCGATGAGCAAACGAGTGACGGCCACGCAATGGCCCACCGACGTGATCGAACTGCGCTGGGTGCGCATCAACTGAAGGGCCTTTGCGATGGACGACAGGCCTCTGCTCATCGGCGTTTCGGCGCGCATCCACTACCCCGAAGCCGCTGACCGCGCGGCCACCGGGGTGTGGAGCAAGACCATCCACTACCTGGAACAAAGCGTGGCGCACTGGCTGCTGCACGGCGGTGCTGTTCCCGTGATGGTGCCGGCCGTCAGCGCCGGCAGCGTGGTGCTGCGCAGCGATCTGAACCTGCACGATTACGCCGCTGCGCTGGACGGTCTGGTGCTGCAAGGCGGCAACGACGTGGCACCGCAGAGCTATGGCGAAACCCCGCTGGACGCCGCCTGGCACGGCGACCGCGTGCGCGACCTCTACGAGATGGAACTGATCCGCGCATTCGTCGCTGCCGGCAAGCCGGTGTTCGGCATCTGCCGGGGCTTGCAGCTGCTGAACGTCACCTTCGGCGGCACGCTGCTGCAGGACATTGCCACGCAGCGTCCCGAGGCGCTGGCGCACCGCGAACTGGGCCGCTACGAACACCACCACCACGCGGTGGAATTTGTGCCCGGCAGCCACCTGGCCAGCCTGTTCCCCGGGGTGCCACGGGCCACCACCAACAGCATCCACCACCAGGGCATCAAGGACCTGGCACCCGACTTCGTCGTCGAGGCCCGCTGTCCCGAAGACGGCATGGTCGAAGCCGTGCGCTGGCAGGGCCCGAGCTATGTGGCGGGCGTGCAATGGCACCCCGAATTCCACGAACCCGACCACCCGACGACGCTGGACGACAGCCCGCTGCTCAGCGACTTTCTCAGCGCGGCGCGGCTTGCGAGGCCCGCCTGGGGGCTGAGGTCCAGGGCTCGGCCGACTGCGCCTTGCGCACAGACGCCAGGATCAGACACATCGTCATCGGCTTGATGGGTGACTCGATGAAACCGCGCGAGCGGTAGAAGCGCTTGGCCTCTTCAGACAGCGCATGCACCAGCAAGGCGGCGACACCTGCGATGTCGGCCGTCTGCAAAGTGCGGCCCAATGCATCGCGCAGCAATGCGGTTCCCAGCCCAGCCTGTTGGTGGTCTTTGTGGATGGCCAGCCGGCCCAGCACCATCACCGGGATGGGGTCGGGCCGGTTTCGACGCAACGCACCAGGCGCTTCGGCGTGCCCCAAGGCACCGACCGCCAGGCAGTAGTAGCCGACAACGGCTGCACCGGCGCAGACCACGTAGGTGCGCGATGCACCACTCACCTGGTTGCCGGCGGCGCGCTGCTTCAGCCAAACATTCAGTGCCAGTTCGCCGCAGTCGAAGGCATCCAGGGCATGGTGGTCGGCCAGCGGCTGTGGCGCCGATATCACCGGACCGCATCCCACGGCGCTGGCGCATTCAGCAGGCGCAGCAAGCGATCCGTGGGGGCCGGTGGGTGGTCGAGCATCGACTGAAAGGCGGCCATCTTCTGGCTGTCGAGCGCGAAGTAGGTCTGGTCGAGCAACACATCTTCTGCTTGCCTGCAGGCGGCTTCCAGCATGAAGTCGGACCGGCTGCGTCCGAGGCGGTCGGCGGCCTGGTCGATCAGGTCGCGTTGCCCGGCCTTGGCGCGAATGCTGATGGTGACGGCGTCTTGGGATTGGGACATGGCAAGCTCGAAAAGTTCTGCTTCATGCTGCAGTTATGTAATGCAGTTGTCAATACAAACTGGCATACAAAAGCCAAAACCCCGCTTCAACGCGATCCACACCACTGCTCTTCGCACGGCACGCCGTTGCGGTTGCCGTCCATCTGAACGCCCGGGCAATTGGCGAGGAAGTAGTGGGCTTCGGCACAGGACCGCATCTGCGTGCAGCGCGTGCGACCGTCACAGCGGAAGGCTGGCGCGGCCGGGGCCGGGGCCGGGGCCGTCACAGGCAGCGGCTGCGATTGCGGCGTCACCAGCCGCGCTGTCGGCGCTGCGGCTCGCGCGGGTGCGACAGCCGGCGGAGCCGGGGCGGCACCAGCGCAAGGCCCGTGCATCTGCCTGAATTCCCTCGGCATCATCGCCTTGCCTTCGGCGTGCAGGCCACGGTTCAACGCGCGGGCCATGCGTTCTTCCTTGACCAGCGGGCCGAAGTCCCACTTCGAGCGCGTGCTCCAGGCGTGGCCTTCTTCGACCATGCGCGTGCTCAGGTCCACGCCGTCGATGCTGACCACGGCCAGCGTGCGGCCCTGGGCGTCGCGGCCCTGGATCCGGGCCGTGGCGCGGCGGTTCAGTGCCAGTTCGGCCAGCGCACGGCGCGACGCCTCGCCGTAGACCTGGCAGGGCTCGGGCGCGTCGATGTCGTTCAGCTGCAGCAACAGCGCCGGCTTGTCGGTGGGCGTGAGCCACAGGCTGTCGCCTTCCGGCACCTGCGTGACCAGGCCTTCCACCACGGCGGGCGCCTTGCCGGCGGGCTTGGCGGGCGCAGCCGCGTGCACCGCACCGCCTGCGGCCAACACCACACCCGCCAACCAGATCCAGATTGAGTTCATCGACCCTTCCCCCTGCTGCCGCGATGATGCCGCATGGCCGGGCTCGGGGGGCCATTCGCAAGCCCATTCGGGGGCTGGCCCGGCCCGTCCAGCTGGGCCTCGGCTTCGGCCAGCAAGCGGTCCAGCCGGTCTTTCAGTTTCTCGGTGGTCAGCTGCTCGCGCAGCCGTTCCACCATCAGCGGCAGCGCGAAGGGGCTGGGCGCCTGCAGTTCCACCACGGTCATCGGCAGCGCGGCCAGCCGGGTCAGCGTCTGTGCCAGGTTGACCAGGTCCAGCTCCTGCGCCAGCACCTCGCTCTCGGCCTGGCCCAGCAGGCGGTTGCCGCTGTCGTACTGGCGGAAGACCTCGAAGAACAGGCTGCTGCTGGCCTGCAACTGGCGCAGGCTTTTCGGCGCACCGGGGTAGCCACCGAAGACCAGCCCAGCCACCCGCGCAATCTCGCGAAAGAGCCGCTGCGCCAGGTGGCCTGAGTTCAGGCTGGCCAGCACATCGGCGGTCAGCGTGGCCACGTCGAACAGGGCCGCCTGCGTTGCCGCGCTCACATCCACCGGCTTGACGGCCAGGATCTCCAGCCCGTAGTCGTTGACGCTGAGGCTGAAGGTGTTAGGCGCGTCGCGCGCCAGCCGCCAGGCCAGCAGCTGCGCCAGGCCGATGTGCGCGTTACGCCCGACGAAGGGGTAGATGAAGTGGTGCTGGCCTTCGCGCGAGGTGTAGCGCTCGACCAGCAAAGTGCCGCGCTGCGGCAGGTGCGACAACCGCGCCTGGGCCTGCAGCATGGGTCCTGCGGCCCGCATCTCGATGTCGTCGTGTGTGTCGATGTCGGGGCCTTGCGCGGCCTCGGTCAGCAGGTCCAGAACCGACTCGGCCATCTCGCTGGACAGCGGCATCTTGCCGCCAGCCCACGAGGGCACCACGCCCTTCTTCTTGGTCGTCACGCGCACGTAGGCGGCCATGTCCTGCACGCGGACGAATTCCAGCAGGCGGCCGGCGAAGACGAAGCTGTCGCCCTTGTTCAACCGCGCGATGAAGCCTTCCTCGATGTGGCCGATGGTGCCGCCGCTGAGCCACTTCACCGCCATCGAAGCGTCGCTGACGATGGTGCCGACCTGCAGCCGGTGGCGCCGCGCGATGCCGCGGTCGGGCACGCGCCAGACACCGTCCACCAGAGCCACGCGGTGGTATTCGGGGTAGGCGGTCAGGCTGTCGCCGCCGCGTTCGACAAAGGCCAGCGCCCAGTCGAAAGCGTCGCGCGGCAGGTCGCGGTAGGCCTCGGTGCCCCGCACCTCTTCAAACAGTTCGTCGGCGACGAAACCACCGCCCAGCGCCACGGTGACGAGGTGCTGCACCAGCACGTCCAGCGGCTGCGCGGGCGAGCGGCGCGCTTCGACGCGGCCGGCCAGCGCGGCGCGGCGCGCGGCGGCCGCTTCCACCAGTTCCAGGGTGTTGGTCGGCACCAGCGTGATGCGGCTTTCGCGTCCCGGCGCGTGGCCGCTGCGGCCGGCGCGCTGCAGCAGGCGCGCCACACCCTTGGCGCTGCCGATCTGCAGCACGCGCTCCACCTGCAGGAAGTCCACGCCCAGGTCGAGGCTGGACGTGGCCACCACCGCCATCAGGCTGCCAGCCTTCAAACCGGCTTCGACCCAGGCCCGCGTGGCCTTGTCCAGGCTGCCGTGGTGCAGCGCCACCACACCGGCCCAGTCGGGCCGCGCAGCCAGCAGCATCTGGTACCAGATCTCGGCCTGGCTGCGCGTGTTGGTGAAGACCAGCGTGCTGCCGCCACCTGCGGCCGTGCGCGCGATTTCATCGACCACCGGTTGCTGCATCTGCGCCCCCAGGTGACCGCCCCAGCTGAAGCGGCCGGGCTCCTGCGGCAGCAGGGTGTCGATGCGCAGTGCCTTGTCGATGCGGCCGCGCACCTGCACGGCCCGGGGCTCATGGCCACCCGGGCCGCACAGCGTGCGCAGCGATTCGTCCAGGTTGCCCAAGGTGGCCGACAGGCCCCAGACGACCAGCTCCGGGTGCCAGCGCCGCAGCCGCGCCAGGGCCAGTTGCACCTGCACGCCCCGCTTGTTGCCGATCAGCTCGTGCCACTCATCGACGACGACGGTGTGCACCCCGCCCAGTTCGCTGCGGGCGTTTTCGCGCGTCAGCATCAGGCTCAGCGATTCGGGCGTGGTCACCAGCGCGGCGGGCAGGCGCCTGTCCTGGCGCGCGCGTTCGGCACTGGGCGTGTCGCCGGTGCGCTGGCCCACCATCCACGCCGGCTGCAGGTCGGCCAGCGGCTCCTGCAGGGCGCGCACGGTGTCGGCGGCCAGCGCGCGCATCGGGGTCAGCCACAGCACCTGCAAGCCAGGGCCGGGCCGCGCGCGCTGCAGGGCGCCCAGCCAGGCGGCGTAGGTCTTGCCACTGCCGGTGGTGGCATGCAACAGGCCGCTGCGGCCCGCTGCCATCGCAGTCCAGACTTCGCGCTGGAAAGCGAAGGGCTGCCAGCCCTTCGCGGCGAACCAATGGTCAGAGGGGGAGAGGGGCAGGGGCGCAGGCGTCGACACGTCGGCGCACTCTAGCCGAGCGGCTGCGCTGCGCGCCCGCCGCCAGCGCCAGCAGGCCGGCGACCATCGACAGCGCCGTGCCGGGCTCGGGCACCAGACTCGGGGTCACCGTGGCGGTCAAGCCGTTGAAGCCGGTGAGCGTGGTGGTGTTCAGGCCGTTCTGCACCGAGAAGATGCCCAGGCCGCCGCGGCTGGCGCCGAAGGCGGTGGCCAGATTGGGCACGCCCGGGCTGGCCGCCAGCGGCGCCAGCCAGAACGCGAAATAGACGCCCGTGGTGTTCATCAAGGCGGCCTGCGTGGCGTCGTGGTACAGCGGGTCGTCGTCGGGGCCGCAGACGCCGGTGGGCGTGTCGCAGACATCGGTGGTGGGCGCCGTGATGGTGGTCGCCGTGGGGTAGAGCTGCACCGAAAGGCCCATCGGATACGGCGCGCCCGCGCCCGAGTAGGTGGTGTTGTTGACCACCGTGTACAGCATCGGCGCCGTCACGGTCGTGCCGCTGGCGAAGGTGATGCTCAGGGCGGCCGCCCCTGTGTAGAACAGCGACGTGCCGGCCCAGATGGCCGCATAGGTCGGTGAGGTGACGTCGGGTGCCATCGGCGGGCGTTCGGCGGTTTGCAGCGGGTCGATGATCGAAAACGACCCGCTGTAGCCCTGGGTGCCGCCGGCAATGTTGTAGAGGCCCGAGAACGCGTAGACCGTGGTGTCGGCCTGGGCGGGTGCGGCAACGGTGAACGTGGCCACCAGCGCCAGCTGGAATAGGGGGGCGTGGGTTTTCATGGGTCTCCTCGGGTGGGGCACGACGCGGCCGGTTCTTCAAATGCACAATTTGCGCATTTATATTGTCCGGGCTCTTGCCCTGCGCCAGCCTGACGGGCCGGGTAAGCGTTTGCAAGCGCCTGGCCCGCCCCCGGACCGGGTCAGGGGGCGGCCACCGCGCGGTGCGTGCGCAGCGCCTGGCGCACGGTGGACATCAAGGTGTCCAGCTGGATGGGCTTGGTCAGGTAGCCGTCAAAACCGGCGCGCTGCGCCGCGTCGATGTCCAGCTGCAAGGCGTTGGCGCTGACGGCGTAGACGGGGATGTGGCGCAGCGCCGGCAGGGCGCGCAGCCGGCGCAGCACCTCGAAGCCGTCCATCAGCGGCATCTGCAAATCCAGCAGGACCAGGTCGGGCGGCTCGGCCACGGCCAGGGCCAGACCGTCGGCCGGCGACATCACACAGCGCGCGGTCAACTCGGGCATGCGCGCCAGCATGGCCTCCATCAGCACCAGGTTGACGGGGTTGTCTTCGATGTAGAGCACGCGCGCCCCGGCCGGTGGGGGTGTGGAAGGGGTCGGGGTCGGGGTCGGATCGCTGGCGACGCTGGCGGCAAGGTCGTCCACCGGGGCCGCCAGCCTGGGCAGGCGCAGCCAGAAGGTGCTGCCCTGCCCGGGCTGGCTGTCCACGCCGATTTCACCGTCCATGGCCTGTGCCAGGCGGCGACTCAGCGCCAGGCCGATGCCCGCGCCTTCCACCGCAGACCGCGCAGCGCCCAGGCGCTCGAAGGGTTCGAAGGCGCGCGCCTGGTCGGCCGGCGCCAGGCCGGGCCCGTTGTCGCGCACGCTGATCTGCACCCGTGCGCCCTGCACGGCCCAGCTGACTTCGACGGTGCCGCCGGTGTGGTTGTATTTGATGGCGTTGCCCAGCAGGTTCAACAGCACCTGCTTCAGGCGCATCGGGTCGGCCAGCACGTGGCTGGCGGCGGCGTCGGCCCGCAAGGGCAGCAGGTGCACCGGGCGTGCGCGGGCCAGCGGCTGCACCAGGTCCAGGCAGGCACCCAGCAGTTCCTGCAGGTCCACCGGCACCACGGCCACGGCCAGGTGCCCGGCTTCGATACGGCCCAGTTCCAGCATCTCGTTGATCAGGCCCAGCAGGTGCTGGCCGCCGCGGCGTATCTCGCGCAGGTGGCGGCTCTGGCCTTCGGCCAGCGGCTGCCGGGCGTCGGTTTCCAGCAGTTCGGCAAAGCCGAGGATGGCGTTCAGCGGGGTGCGCAACTCGTGCGACATCTGCGACAGGAACTGCGATTTGGCCCGGTTGGCGCGCTCGGCCTCGGCACGGGCTTCGTCCATCGCCAGGCGGGCGCGGTGCAGGCTGGTCACGTCGGCGCAGAAGGCATAGAACTGCGGCTCGCCCGTGCGCATGTCCTTGCCCGCTGCGGTGGTGACCTGCACCCAGGTCTCGGGCCGGCCCGGCGCCTGGTACAGGCGGCGGTCACTGGCCACCACCTCGCCAGCCAGGGCGCGGTTGCACTCGTCGCGCACCCGGGCCTCGCTGGCTTCACCGAACAAGTCGCGCACCGTGTGGCCGACCATGGCCTCGGGTGTCGTGCCCAGCAGGTCGGCCAGTTGCTGGTTGACATAGCGGTACACCAGCTCGCGATCCAGCCGCGCGATGCCCCCGGGAAAGGCGTCGAGCAGGGCGCGCTGCTCGGCTTCGCTGGCCTGCAGGGCTCGCAGCACCTGCTCTTCGGCGGTCACGTCGCGCGACACCATCACCACGCAGCGCTCGGCGTCCGTGCCGCCGTAGGGGTAGAGGTGGGTCTGAACGATGCGGTCCTGCAGACCCGGCAGTTCGACCGCGCCGCGCAGCACCTGCACCTCGTTGCTCGCCAGGCAGGCCTGCACCGCCGCAACGCGCCGCGTGGTGGACAGGCTGGGCAGCAGCGTGCGGGCGCTGCGGCCGATGACCTGCTCGCGGGGCATGCCGGTGTTGCGGCACCAGGTGTCGTTGACCATGCGGTAGATGGCATCTTCACTGACCACCGACACCGCGTCGGTGATGGAGTTGATGGCCCAGGCATGGACCTGCAGGTCGTGGGTGGCTTCGACGATGTCGGTCAGGTCGGTCCACAAGCCCACGGAACCCTGGAAGACGCCTTCGGCATCCAGCAGCGGCGAGGCGTTGTTCCGGCAGTGCCGCTGCGTGCCGTCGGGCCGCGTGATGGTGATGGCGTAAGCGCCGTCGCTGCCCGATTTGCGCGCCGCCACTTCGCGCTGCAGCGTGGCCAGTGCTTCCCCGCTGAAGAGGTCCCAGGCCGCACGGCCCACCAGCGCTTCGCGGGGGCGGCCCAGCATCTCGCACATCGCGTCGTTGACGTCGGCGGTCGTGCCTTGCGCGTCAATGAACCAGCAGCCCTGGCGCGTGGTGGCCAGCAACTGCGTCATGCGGTAGTTCTGCGCCGCCAGGTCGATCTGCTGGCGCACACCGTGGCGCAGGGCCAGTTCGGAACGGCGCAGTGTCAGCAACATCACCAGCACGAAGATCACCGCCACCGCCGTCTCGGCCTGCGCGGTGCGGTCGCTGAAGGTCAGCAGCCGCAGCACCAGGGGCGCGAAGGCCAGGCCACCGAACAGCAGCGCGGCCACCCAGTCGAAAGCCGCCGTCACCAGCGCACCGGCGGTCAAGGCCGTCAGGATGAAGACCAGCAAGGCATGGCGTTCGGGCCCGGCCTGCGCCGTCATTTGCCAGCCGATCAGCAACCACACCCCGCCATGCACCGCGTAAGACAGGCGATAAGCGCGCAACCATGCGGCCGACGTGGCCCATGCAGCGCGGTGGGTGTGGGCCCAGCCCACCGCCGCGCGCAGGAACAGGGCCGCACCCAGGGCCGACAGGCCCAGCGCCGCCGGCCCGATGTCGCGCAGCAGGACCGCCAGCGCCACCACCATGGCTGCCGTGGCCAGCGTGCTGACGCGCACGGCATCACGGTGCAGCCGCAGCCGGGCCGCTGTCAGCTCGCGCTTCATCCCGGCAGGATCAGTGGCCATGGCTGGCGTCATGCATTCACACGGTGGCAATCCACCCTTCTACCGCATCCACAGCGGCCGGCATGCCGGCGTCGGGCCGCGCCGACGCCCAGCCCGCCTGCAGCAGGCACAAGGCAGCGTCCAGGCGGTCGCCCGAGGCGTCGTCCACCAGGGCCTCGCGCTGGGCGTGCGTCAGCTTCAAACGCAGGCCCAGCCGCGTGCGGCCCTGCTCCAGGGCATCGACGATGTCCTTGCGCGCGATCAGCCGGTCGGGTTCGGTGGAGTTCTTGTACGACCGCCGGCCGATCAGCTCGAAGGCCAACAGCCCCGGGTAGCCTTCCAGCGCCGTCCGACGGGCGTCGCCACGGCGCAATCTCGGGATGGTCACGTCGGCAGCCACCAGCCGCGACAGGCCTTCGTAGTACATGAAGCCGACCGGCACATAGCGCGTCTGCAAGGGGCTGGTGGAACTGACGCCGGGCATGGCGCCGTCGGCCGCACGGTGGATCAGGCGCTGGCCTTTGGGCTGCGCATTGCCCCAGGCATCGACCAGCGCGCGGAAGGCCATGCGCGTGGGGCAGCGGCGGTGCACTTCCCCGATCACGGCGTCGGTGCTGTCGCCCAGTTCCAGCGACTGCACGAAGGCCCGTGGCAGGCCGAAAGGGAAATCGAAAGCGCCCAGCCAGGGGCCGGGTTCACGCAGCAGCGCTTCGAAGTCGGCCAGCAGGGGCAGTGCATCCAGCCGTTCCAGTTTCAGCACCGCGCCGATGCGCCGCCCGCGCGCCACGGTGATGGGCTTGCGGCGGCCGGGGGCGCAGGTGAAATCGACGCCCAGCAGTTCGGGTTCGCTCATGACCACCGCGCAGGCAACAACTGGCGAACGGCGCTCAGGCCTTGAGCCTGTAGCCGGTGCGGAAGATCCAGGCCACCACCAGCAACGCAGCGCCCATGAACAGCGCCGTCATCAAAAGGCTCAGGCCCACGGCCACGTCGGCCTGGCCGTAGAAGGACCAGCGGAAACCACTGACCAGGTAGACCACCGGGTTGAACAGCGCCACCTTCTGCCAAGCAGCGGGCAGCATGTCGATGCTGTAGAAACTGCCGCCCAGAAAGGTCAAGGGGGTGATGACCAGCAAGGGCACGACCTGCAGCTTCTCGAAGTTGTCGGCCCAGATGCCGATGATGAAACCGACCAGGCTGAAGGTGACCGCCGTCAGCACCAGGAACAACAGCATCCACACCGGGTGCTCGATGCGCAGCGGCACGAAGAAGCCGGCGGTGGCCAGGATGATCAAACCCAGGATGACGCTCTTGCTGGCCGCCGCGCCCACGTAGCTGAGCATGATTTCCACCGTGGACACCGGCGCCGACAGCAGTTCGTAAATGGTGCCGGTGAAGCGAGGGAAGTAGATGCCGAAGCTGGCGTTGGACACGCTCTGCGTCAGCAGCGACAGCATGATCAAACCCGGCACGATGAAGGACCCGTAGGCCACGCCACCGACTTCCGGTATGCGCGAACCGATGGCCGCGCCGAAGACGATGAAGTAGAGGCTGGTGGACAGCACCGGCGAGACGACGCTTTGCATCAGCGTGCGCCAGGTGCGCTTCATCTCGAAGGCATAGATGGCGCGCACGGCGTGGATGTTGAAGGTCATGCGGGTGCGCTCAGGTGTGGACCAGGCTCACGAAGATGTCTTCGAGCGAGCTCTGCGAGGTCTGCAGGTCTTTGTAGGTGACGCCGGCCGTGCCCAGGTCGTGCAGCAGGGCCGCGATGCCGCTGCCGCTGCCGTGCGCCGGGTTGTTGCGCGTGTCGTAGGTGTAGGTCAACGTCAGGCCGCCCTCGGCCAGTTCCAGCGCGTGGCCGGCCAGCGCGGCCGGCACGGCGGCCAGCGGCTGGCTCAGCTGCAGCTTCAGCTGCTTCTTGCCCAGCTTGTGCATCAGCTCGACCTTGTCTTCGACCAGGATCAAGCGGCCCTTGCTGATCACGCCGATGCGGTCGGCCATCTCTTCGGCTTCTTCGATGTAGTGGGTGGTCAGGATCACCGTCACGCCGGTGTCGCGCAGCTGGCGCACCAGCTGCCACATGTCGCGGCGCAACTCCACATCGACGCCGGCCGTCGGCTCGTCCAGGAACAGCACCTGCGGTTCGTGCGACAGCGCCTTGGCGATCATCACGCGGCGCTTCATGCCACCCGACAGCTGGCGGATCATGCTGGCCTTCTTGTCCCACAGCGACAGCGACTTCAGCACCTGTTCGATGTGCGCCGGATTCGGTGGCTTGCCGAACAGGCCGCGGCTGAAAGACACCGTGTCCCAGACCGTTTCGAAAGCGTCCGTCGTCAGTTCCTGCGGCACCAGGCCGATCAGGCTGCGCGCGGCGCGGTAGTCGCGCACGATGTCGTGGCCATCGACGACGACCGTGCCGGCGGTGGCGCGCACGATGCCGCAGACGATGCTGATCAGCGTGGTCTTGCCAGCGCCGTTGGGCCCCAGCAAGGCGAAGATTTCGCCGCGCTGGATGTCGAGGTCCACGCCCTGCAGGGCGCTGTGGCCCGAGGCGTAGGTCTTGGCGATCTTCGAGATCGAGAGGATGGCGGGCATGCAACGAGGATAGCCGCTGCCCTGCCCGCTCACCGCCTGCGCGCTAAAGTCCTTCGCATGCCCAACAACCCCACCCTCGTCGACGTGCTGCGCGGCAGCGCCGTCGAATCCAGCCACCGTGGCGCCCTGGCCATCGTCGATGCCGACGGGGCCGTCCACACCGCGCTCGGCGACACCGCCCGGCCCATCTTTCCGCGCTCGGCGGTGAAGGTGCTGCAGGCGCTGCCCCTGGTGGAAAGCGGTGCCGCCGACCGCTTCGGCCTGAAAGACGAAGAGCTGGCCCTGGCCTGTGCCAGCCACGGCGGCGAAGTGCGCCACGCGCAGACCGCCGCCGGCATGCTGGCCAAGGCCGGGCTGGACGCGGCGGCGCTGGCCTGCGGCACGCACTGGCCTTACTACGACGGCGCGATCAAGGCGATGGCCGCTGCGGGCGAGCAGCCCAGTGCACTGCACAACAACTGCTCGGGCAAGCACGCGGGCTTCGTCTGCCTGGGCTGCATGCTGGCCGGCGGGCAAGACCGCCGCGACTTCGTCAGCGGCTACCTGCAGCCGCAGCACCCGGTGATGCGCGAAGTGACCGCGTCACTGCAGGCTGCCACCGACTGGGACCTGGCGAACACGCCGGTGGGCACCGACGGTTGCAGCATCCCGACCTTTGCCATTCCGCTGCACAACCTGGCGCTGGCCTTCGCCCGCGTGGGCACTGGCGTGGGCTTGCGGGCCGGCCGCGCGGCCGCAGCGCGGCGCCTGCGCCAGGCCGTGGCCGCAGCGCCGTTCATGGTGGCCGGCAGCGGCCGCTTCGACACCCGCGTGATGGAACGCCTGGGCGACCGCGTGTTCTGCAAAGTGGGCGCCGAAGGCGTCTATTGCGCCGCCGTGCCCGAACTGGGCCTGGGTGTGGCGCTGAAGATGGACGACGGCAACACCGCCCGCGCCTGTGAAGTGGTGATGGCGGCGGTGGTCGAACGCCTGCTAGCCCTGGACGAAGCCGACGCGGCCTTCATGGAAAGCTTGAGCCACCCGGTGCTGCGCAACTGGAACGGCATCGAGGTGGGCGGCCTGCGGCCTTCGGGCACACTGATCGCGTTCGCAGCAGCGACCGGTTGACGAAGGCGCAGCGCCGCACGCCGCGCGCGGCGTCGGATCAGCTGCCGGTCGGCCCCGACAGCAGTGGAATCCCGCCGTCGCTGCTCTGCCCCAGCAAGCCCACCTGCGTGTAGATACCCAGCTTGCTGCGCGTGTCCTGGATGTCCAGGTTGCGCATGGTCAATTGGCCGATGCGGTCGGCTGGGGTGAATGCGCCCGCGCCGCTTTCCATCGTCAACCGCTCGGGGTGGTAGGTCAGGTTCGGGCTCTCGGTGTTCATGATCGAGTAGTCGTTGCCGCGCCGCAGTTCCAGCGTCACCTCGCCGGTGATGGCGCGCGCCACCCAGCGCTGGGCGGTCTCGCGCAGCATCAGACACTGCGGGTCGAACCAGCGGCCCTGGTACAGCAATTTGCCCAGCACGCGGCCGTTGGCGCGGTACTGGCCGATGGTGTCTTCGTTGTGGATGCCGGTGACCAGCCGCTCGTAGGCGATGTGCAACAGCGCCATGCCCGGGGCTTCGTAGATGCCGCGGCTCTTGGCTTCGATGATGCGGTTCTCGATCTGGTCGCACATGCCCAGGCCGTGGCGGCCGCCGATGGCGTTGGCTTCCAGGAACAGTTCGACCTGCGAGGCGAAGGTGCGGCCGTTCAGGGCGACCGGCACGCCTTCCTCGAAGCGCACGCTGACGGTCTCGCGCTTCACCTCGACCTCGTCGCGCCAGAAGGCCACGCCCATGATGGGCTGCACGATGTGCATGCCGCTGTTCAGGAATTCGAGGTCTTTGGCCTCGTGCGTGGCGCCCAGCATGTTGCTGTCGGTGCTGTAGGCTTTCTCAACGGACATC
>JANPHI010000187.1:0-20201 GCA_031424355.1 Betaproteobacteria bacterium | reverse complement strand
TCGACGCGGTCGTGGGCCCGGTGGTGTTCTGCGCCACGGTGGTGGTCTTGGCGCCGCCGGGCTGCAGCCAGGCGGGCAAGGAGAAGGCCTGCGCCGCACCGGCGGCCAGCACGCCGCTGGCCAGCAGGGCTGCGGTCAAGGTCTTCAGGCGGGTGATCTGCATGCGGTTCATCGTTGCTCCTGGGTGGGCGCCAGCCGGGGACTCCCGGTGCTGGCATGGAGCGAAGACTAGGCCGCCGGCATGAGGCCAGCGTGAGCCGAAAGTGAGGCCAGGATTAAGGCCGGGGCCCGCGCGCCGCAGCGCCGTTGGTCACCCCGTTCGGCACCCCGTTCGGGAAGCGCACCGTCACCCGCAAACCGCCCAGCGGCGCGTCGCCCAGCGTCACCGTCGCACCGTGGCGCGTGGCCACCGTGCGCACGATGGCCAGGCCCAGGCCGCTGCCCACGCTGGCCGCCGGGTTGCGGCGGTAGAAGCGGTCGAAGACACGTTCCCGCTCGTCCGGCGGTATGCCGGGACCGGCGTCGTCGACCACCAGTTCAGCGCCAGTGGCTGCGCCAGGTGTGGCGCCGGGCGCGACGCTTTTTTCTGCAGCGGCAGGATGCACCTGCACCCGCACCGCCGAGCCCGGCGGCGTGTGGCGCACCGCGTTGTCCACCAGGTTGCGCACCAGCACCAGCAGCGACGCCGCGTCGCCCTGCAGCGGCACCGCTGCGTCGGCCTGCAGTTCCAGTTCGCTGCCGCGCGCCAGCGCCTGCGGCACCGTGTCGGCCAGGGCCTGACGGGCGATCTCGGCCAGGTCCACAGGCCCGAACGGCAGGCCCGGTGCGCCGGGCTCGTTGCGCGCCAGGGCCAGCAGTTGCTCGACCAGCCAGGCCGCGCGGTTGATGCCGTCGCCCAAGGCGCGCGTGGCGGCGTCGCGCGCGGCGGCGTCGGGCGCCCGGTGCAGCAGATCGAGCTGCAGCTTCAGGGCCGTCAACGGCGAACGCAGCTCGTGCGCGGCGTCGGCCACGAAGGCGCGCTGCACGTCCAGCGTCTGCCCCAGGCGTTGCAGCAGGCCGTTCAGCGCCTGCACCAGCGGCGCCAGTTCGTCGGGCAGCCCCGCGCCCGGCAGCGGCGCCAGGCTCTGCGTGTCGCGCTCGCGCACCGCCTGGGCCACCTGCTGCAGCGGGCGCAGGCTCAGCGCGGCCAGCCACCACATCAGCAGGGCCAGCGCGGGCGCCACCACCAGCAGCGGCTGGATGCTGTGCAACGCCGCGTCGGCGGCCAGCTGCTGGCGGATCTGCCGCGGCTGGGCCACCTGGATGACGCGCCGCCCGGTGGCCACGCTGAAGGTGCGCCAGGCCTTCTGGCCCACGGTGACATCGGCCAGGCCCAGGAAGGCGCTAGCCGGTAGCTGGTCGTGGGCGCGCGACGCATAGATGGCGCGGCCGTCGGCGCTCCAGATCTGCACGACGAAATCCAGGTCCTTGTCGGCCAGCGCGCTGGCCTGGTCGGGCGCGATCTCGCCCTGGTCGCGCAGCGACAAGGCCATCTGCCGCAACTGGTAGTCGAACAGCGCTTCGGTCTGCGCCAACACGTTGCGGTAGGTCACACCGGCCATGGCCAGCGCGGCCACGGCCAGCATGCCCAGCAGCAGAACCAGCAGGCGGACGCGGATGGATTTCACTGAACGAGGAAATAGCCCACGCCGCGCATGTTGCCGATGAAGTCGGCACCCAGCTTGCGGCGCAATTGGTGCACGTAGACCGACACCGCGTTGCTCTCGATTTCTTCGCCCCAGCCGTAGAGCCGGTCTTCCAGCTGGGCGCGCGACAACACCGCGCCGGGCCGCTGCATCAGCGCTTCCAGCACGGCGAATTCACGCGCCGACAGCAGCACCGGCTGGCCGTCCTTGCTGACCTGCTTGCTGCCCGGGTCCAGCGTCACGCCGTGGTGCTGCAGGGCCGGCTCGGCGCGGCCGCCCTGGCGGCGCAGCACGGCGCGGATGCGGGCCTTCAGCTCTTCCACTTCAAAGGGTTTGACGAGGTAGTCGTCGGCGCCACTGTCCAGCCCCTTGACGCGGTCGCCGGCGGCGTCGCGGGCGGTCAGCACGATGACCGGCGTGGCGTCGGCACGGGCGCGCAGTTCGCGCAGCACGCTCAGGCCGTCGGCGGGGGCCTGGCCCGGCGTACCGCTGGCCGTGCCGGGCCCGCCGCCACTGGGCAGGCCCAGGTCCAGCAGCACCAGGTCGAAGCGCTCGCTGGCCAGCGTGGCGCGTGCGGCCGCCACATCACGCACCCAGTCCACGGCGTGGCCGTCCAGGCGCAGCGCGGCGCGCAGGCCCTCGCCGATCATCCGGTCGTCTTCGACAAGCAGCAGGCGCATGGCGGAAGGAAGGGCTGGCGTCGTTGGCCGGTGCTCAGCGCCGACCGCTGGCCACCGAGGCCGCTGCGGCCACGTCCAGCCAGTGCAGCAGGCAGCCATACAGGCTGCCGACGTGGATAGGCTTGACGATGAAGTCGTCCATGCCGGCCGCCTTGCAGGCCTGGCGGTCGTCGTCGAAGGCATTCGCCGTCAAGGCCAGGATGGGCCGGTGCTGCCAGCCCGGCAAGGCGCGGATCTCGCGGGTGGCTTCCAGGCCGCCCATGACCGGCATCTGCATGTCCATCAGGGCCAGCGCGTGGTCGCCGGCCCTGGCCAGCGCCACGGCCTCCTGGCCGTTCTTCGCGACGTCGACACTGAAGCCGACACCGTGCAGCACGGCCTGCAGCACCTCCTGGTTCACCGGGTTGTCCTCGGCCACCAGGATGCGCGCGCCCCGGTGCTGCTGGCGCAGCACGGTTTCGGCCGCCTTCGGGTCTTCGCCAACGTCGGCCGGCAGCGGCCCGTGGCCGCGTTGCAGGTGGGCCGTGAACCAGAAGGTGCTGCCCACGCCGGGCTGGCTTTCCACGCCGCACTCGCCGCCCATCAAGGCCGTCAGGCGCTGGGTGATGGCCAGACCCAGGCCGGTGCCGCCGAATTGGCGCGTGATGGAGGCGTCCGCCTGCTCGAAGGGGTGGAACAGGCGCGGCAGGTTGGCCGGAGCGATGCCGATGCCGGTGTCTTCCACCGAAAAGCGCACCAGCAGTTCATCGCCCTGCGCCTGCAGCAGCTTGGCGCGCACGGCCACCTTGCCGTGCTCGGTGAACTTGACGGCGTTGCCGGCGAAGTTCAGCAGCGCCTGGCGCAAACGGGTGGGGTCGCCGCGCAGCCACAGCGGCACGGCGTTGGCGTCGGCTTCCACCGTCAGCCCCTTGGCACGCGCCGATTCGGCCACGATGGAACAGACCGCGTCCAGCACCGCCGACAGGTGGAAATTGGCCGACTCCAGCTGAACCCGGCCGGCCTCGATCTTCGACAGGTCCAGCACGTCGTTGATGATGGCCAGCAGGTGCTGGCTGGCCGCGTCGATCTTGTCCAGCCGGGCGCGCTGGGCGTCGGTCACGCCGTCGCGCCGCAGCAGGTAGTTCAGGCCGATGATGGCGTTCAGCGGGGTGCGGATCTCGTGGCTCATGTTGGCCAGGAACTCGCTCTTGGCGCGGTTGGCGCCTTCGGCCCGGTCACGCTGCTGGCGGGCCCGCAGCGTCTCGATGGCCGCCGACACGTTGCGCGCCAGTTCTTCCAGCGGCGGCAGCTCTTCGGGGTTGAAGGCGTCGCTCTCTGCCGCGTACAGCGACAGGATGCCGATGGTCTGGTTGGCGATCGTCAGCGGCAACGCGATGCTGGCCTGGAAGCCGTATTCCAGCGCTTCGGTGCGCCACGGTGCCATTACCTCGTTCAGCAGCCAGTCCTGGTTGACCTGGGTGCGGCCGCTGCGCACCGCCTCGCCGAACGGCCCACGACCGATGGCCACCTCCGGGTCCCACGACAGCTGCACGCGGTCCAGGTAGGCCGACGCGGGCCCGGCACGGGCCACGGTGCGGGCCGACTTCTCGGCATCGGGGTTGGCGAAGACCGCCGCCGCCAGCTGAAAGCCACCGGCCGCGACCATGGCCTGGCAGACATGGCCCAGATAGGCCTGCTCGTCGCCGGCTTCGGCCATCCCGGCATTGCAACTGCTGAGCACACGCAGCGAACGGTTCAGCCGCCGCGTGCTGGCCTCGGCCTGCTTCAGTTCCGTGATGTCGGCGAAGGTGACCACGATCTGCTGGATCTGGCCCTGCGCGTCGCGCAGCGGGTAGGCGTCCACCTGCACCCACACCGGGCGCGTCCGGTCGGGCCGCCGAACGCCCAGCACCAGCTTGTTGACGGCGCGGCCACAGGCCAGCACCTGCGGGACGGGAAAACGCTCCAGCCGCATCACCGAGCCGTCTTCCTCCAGGAAGCGCCAATAGGGGTCGATGGAGACCTTGCCGCGCATCTGGTCCAGCGTCAGGCCGGTGACGCGACAGGCGGCCGGGTTGGCGTCGATGATGTGGCTGTCCGGGCCGTGCACGATGACGCCGCTGCTGATGTGGTTCATCAGCGCCTGCAGCGGCCGTTCGTTCTCGTGTCCCGGTGTGTCGACACCGGGGCTCGAACCACCCATTGCTTCGGCCATCTGGCTACTCCCTGGGTCGGTGAACCCTGTGCCTTTGCGCGGGCCTGGACAGGCGCCACGGCCCTGATTCTCGCAGCGCCCGGCGGCCGCACCGCGCCGCGCGGGGCGGGCTGCGCCATCATCGGGCGATGACCACCCTGCCCCACCTCCCCGCGAGCGTCGCCACCTGCCACTGGGGCGCCTTCGACGCCGCCCTGCCGCCGGTGTTCACCGTCAGCAGCGGCCAGCGCTTCACCGTGGCCACCGTCAGCGGCGGGCCGCAGGTCCTGCCACCGGCGGGCTTTCACGTGCCGCCCGAACTGCTGGACATCCACGCCCGCAGCCCCGTGCTGGCGCCGGGGCACATCCTCACCGGGCCGGTGGCGGTCGAAGGTGCGATGCCCGGCGACACGCTGGAAGTGCGCATCGTCGATGTGCAGCTGCGCCAGGACTGGGGCTACAACGTGATACGCCCGCTGGCCGGTACGCTGCCCGACGAATTCGATGCCCTGCGGCTGCTGAACATCCCGCTGGACGCCGAACGCCAGGTGGCGAAACTGCCCTGGGGCCTGGACCTGCCGCTGCACCCCTTCTTCGGCGTGATGGGCGTGGCGCCGCCGGCGCACTGGGGGCGCATCAGCACCATCCAGCCGCGCGCCCACGGCGGCAACATCGACAACAAGGAACTCGGGCCGGGCAGTTCGCTGTACCTGCCGGTGCACGCACCGGGCGGGCTGTTTTCCTGCGGCGACGGCCACGCGGCCCAAGGCGACGGCGAGGTCTGCACCACGGCCATCGAAACCGCCTTGCTGGGCACTTTCGAGCTGGTGCTGCACAAGAGCACGGCCCTGGCGCCGGCGTTGACCTACCCGCGCGGCGAAACCCCCACGCACTGGATCACGATGGGCATGGACCCCGACCTCGACCAGTGCCTGGCGATGGCGCTGCGCGACATGATCGTGCTGCTGGGCGAAAAGGCGGGCCTCAGCCGCGAAGACGCGTACACGCTGTGCAGCCTGGCGGTGGACTTCCGCATCACGCAAACCGTCAACGGCCACAAGGGCGTGCACGGCATGCTGCGCAAGAGCCTGATCGCGGGCTGAAGGCGCTGCGGTTTCAGGCTGCCGCGCACCGCACGGCACTTAGCATGGCGGCTCGTTCACAGGCGGAGCAAGACATGGCGGCTGGTCGGATGCGGATGCAGGTGGAGCGGATGCGGGCCGCAGCGGTTCTGCCGCTGCTGTTGATCGGGGCGGCGCAGGCGCAGGTGGCACCCGCGCCGCCATCGGCATCGGCATCGGCATCGGCAACAGCATCGGCAACAACGGCCACCCCGTCGCTGCAGGCCCTGACCGACAAGCTGCAGGCGCTGCCCGGCTTCATCGACGTCTGGCGCGACGCGGCGCGCGGTCGCGTGTTGCTGGCCGTCCGGCAGCTCGACCAGCCCTTTCTGCTGGTCACCTCGCTGCCCTACGGCCTGGGCTCCAACGACGTGGGCCTGGACCGCGGCCAGCCCGGTCAGCCCAAGCTCGTGCACTTCGAAAAACGCGGCAACCGGCTGTTCCTGGTGCAGGCGAACACGCGCTACAAGGCCACGTCGGACAGCGCCGAAGAGCGCGCCAGCGTGGTGGAAGCCTTTGCGTCGGCGGTGCTGTGGTCGGGCGACATCCTGGCCAGCGACGGGCCCAGGCACCTGGTGGACTTCTCCAGCTTCCTGCTCGCCGACAACCACGGCGTGGCGCGCCGTCTGCGCAACAGCCAGCAAGGGGCCTACCGCGTCGATGACAAGCGCAGCGCGGTGCTGGTCGAACAGACCCGGAATTTCCCGGCCAACACCGAACTGGAAGCGATGCTGACCTTCGACGGGCCCGGCGACGGCGCCTTCGTCCGCGAGGCCGTCGCCGACCCGATCAGCGTCACGCTGCGCCAGCACATCAGCCTGGTCAGCCTGCCGCCGGCCGGCTACCGGCCACGCGCCTACCACCCGGCTTCCGGCGGCTTCAGCGTGGGCTACCTGGACTTCGGCGTGCCGCTGGCGCAGAGCCTGCAAGTGCAGTGGCAGGTGCGCCACCGGCTGGAAAAGACCGACCCGACCGCCGCACTGAGCCCGGTGAAAAAGCCCATCGTCTATTACCTGGACCGCGGCACGCCCGAGCCGGTGCGCAGCGCGCTGCTGGACGGCGCGCGCTGGTGGGCCACCGCCTTCGAGGCCGCCGGCTTCAAGGATGCCTACCGCGTGGAACTGCTGCCCGAAGGCGCCGACGCGATGGACGCGCGCTACAACGTCATCCAGTGGGTGCACCGTGCCACGCGCGGCTGGTCTTACGGCGCCACCGTGGCCGACCCGCGCACCGGCGAAATCATCAAGGGCGTGGTCATGCTGGGCTCGCAGCGCGTGCGCCACGACATCCTGATCGCCGAAAGCCTGCTGGCCGCCTACAGCGAAGGCGGCGGCGCCAAGCAGAAGCAGGCGCTGGACATGGCGCTGGCCCGGCTGCGCCAGCTGGCCGCCCATGAGGTGGGGCACACGCTGGGCTTTGCGCACAACTTCGCGGCCAGCCGCACGGCCAACGGCTCGGTGATGGACTACCCGCACCCGATGGTGAAGCTGAACACGGCCGGCGAGGTCGATCTGGGCGACGCCTACGGTGTGGGCGTGGGGCCGTGGGACGACTTCATCGTGCGCCATGCCTACGCCGAATACGCACCGCAGCAGGAAGCGCAGGAACTGGCGAAGCTCCGCGCCACGGCCAAGGCGCAGGGCCTGCTGTACGTGGGCGACAACCACGCGCGCAGCCCGTCCAGCGAACACCCCGATGGCGCGCTGTGGGACTTCGGCCCGGATTCGATCCAGACCTGGGATCAACTGATGGCCGTGCGCCGGCGCGCGCTGCAGACCTTTTCCATGGCTGTGCTGCCGCCCGAACGCCAGACCGGCGAACTGGAGGCGCGGCTGGTGCCGGTCTACCTGCTGCACCGCTACCAGGGCGAGGCGCTGGCCCATCTGCTGGGCGGCAGTGAATTCGAATACGGCCGCGCCGCCGATGTGCGCGCCGGCGCGGTGCGGCCCGGTCCGCGCAGCGTCAGCCCCGCGCTGCAGCGCCAGGCGCTGACCCGGCTGGTGGACGCGCTGGGGGCCGAGCAGCTGCTGCTGTCAGGCCCGCTGCAGGACCTGATCGCACCCCCGTCCGAAGGCCACGAGCGCGGCCGCGAAACCTTCGCCAACCGCACCGGCACCCGCTTCGACGCCCAGGCGGCCGTGCAGGCGGCGGCCTCGCACTTCACCGCGCTGCTGCTCAACCCCGAACGCCTGAACCGCCTGGCCTGGCAGCACGCGGCCGACGCCCGGCAGCCCGGCGTGGGCCAGGTCCTGGACCTGCTGCTGCAGCGCACCTGGCAACGGCCGGTGCCGGACGCCGCCGGCAGCGGCAGCGGCAACACACCCGGGCTGCAGGCCACGCAAAGCGCGGCGAACTGGGTCGTGCTGGACGGCCTGCTGGCGGTGCTGGACGGCGGCAAGCTGCACCCGGCGGTGCAGGCCGAAGTGCGCCAGCGCACCGCCAGCCTGGCGCTGTGGCTGAAGCAGCACCCAGCCCAGGGCGCCGCAGGCGCCAACCGCGTGCAGGCGGCCGACTGGGCGACGCGCTACCTGGCCAACCCACTGAGCGTGAAGCTGCGCAGCCTGCCGCCGGTACCGCCGGGCGAGCCGATCTGATTCAGCGCTTCACGTCCGACAGCTCGCCCAGGGCCTTGCGGTCCTTGGTGCGCTGGCGCTTGTCGGCCTTCTCTTTTTCCAGCGCCTTCTCGCCCGCACTCGGCTCGATGGGCATCGGCTTGCGCGGCAGCCGGGCTTCGGTGGTGGCGGCGTTGTAGACCAGCGTGGCCAGCACCACGGCGGCCTGCTTCATGTCTTCCGGGATGGCGTGGTCGTAGGAATCGACGTGGGTGTGGTGCAGCCGCGTGAAGTAGTCCAGCGGGTCCTGGATGAACTGGAAGCCCGGCAAGCCGACGCCGTCGAAGGACACGTGGTCGGTGGAGCCCTTGGCGTTGTTGCTGATGACGCCTTCCGTCAGGTCGGCCACCAGGCCGAAGGACTCGGTGAAGAAGGTGCGCGTGGCGGCGTTGCCCTGCGTGGCAATGCCGCGCAGCTTGCCGCTGCCGTTGTCGACGTTGAAATAGGCCGACAGCAGCGCGTGTTCCTTCAGCGGCGTGATGGGCCAGCCCGGGCTAGGCCACAGGTAGGTCGGCAGTTCGCGTTCTTTCGCGTCGGCCGGCTGGGGCCGCGTGGCGAAGTGCTGGGCCACGTAGGCGCGTGAGCCGATCAGGCCTTCTTCTTCGCCGGCCCACAGGCCCAGCCGGATGGTGCGCCGCGGTTTCAGGTTGATGGCCTTCAGGATGCGGATGGCCTCCATCGTGATGGCCACGCCGGCCGCGTTGTCGACGCCCCCGGTGGCGCCGTGCCAGGAATCGAGGTGCGCCCCCAGCATGACGATTTCCGGGCTGTCGCCCTCGCCGGGGATTTCGGCGACGACGTTGTGCGCGCGGGTGTCTTCGTCGTGGAAGCGGGCCTCGACGTTGAAGCGGACCTTCGGCGTGCTGCCGCTTTCCAGCATGCGTGCCAGCAGGTTGTAGTGCTCCACCGACAGCATCAGGCCGGGCACCGGGAAGGTCTTGCCGACGCGGTGGTTCTGGCCCATCACGCGGATCAGGCCGCCGTCCCAGCTGCTGCGGAACAGCGCGCCGCGCGCGCCCTCGGCCTTGATGAAGGCTTCACGCGCCTCGTTGAAGCGGTAGCCCTTGCGGCGCAGGGCGATGGTGTCTTCCGGTGCGCTGGCTTCGCTGGCCGGGGCCTTCAAATCGAAGTTCTTCATCTCGCCCAGTTCGGTGGGCGTGTAGCGCTTGGAGATGGGCTGGTGCGGCTCTTCGCTGTCGGTGGGCTCGTTCAGCATCACCACCTTGCCGCGCAACTGGCCTTTGTATTTCTGCAGTTCGGCTTCGGTCACCGCGTCGAGGTAGACGACGTCCGCCTCGACCGGGCCGGCCGTGCCCGGCGTCCAGGCCAGGGGTATGGCGTGCAACGAGGTCATGCGCGGGCTCAGCAGGTCAACGCTGGCGCGGTCGAAGGACCAGCCGCGGCCGAACTCGAAGGGCTCGGGGTGGACGTTGGACAAACCCCAGCCCTGCAAGCGGCTCTGCGTCCAGCGCGCCGCTTCGCGCATCGTCGGCGAATTGGTCAGCCGGGGGCCGATCTTGTCGGTCAGGTGCTGCAGGGTCGGCATCACCTGCGAATGGTTGAAGCCCTGGTCGCGGATGGCGTTCAGGACTTCGGGCTCGGGCTTGGCCTGCAGCAGCGGCGGTGCCAGCAGGGTGGCCAGCGCGATGAGGTGCTTGATGTGCATGAAGGGCTCGGTGCGGTGAACGGTCAGGACGGAGCCACCACCCGGGTCCTGGCGGCGGTGTCGTCCGGCATTCTGACCGGATGCCAGCACGCCAGTGCACCATCGGCCCGGCGTTCGAGCGGGGGCACGGCAGCCGCGCAGTCGGCCAGCGCGGCCGCACAGCGCGGTGCGAAGGCGCAACCGGACGGCAGGGCCGACAGATCGGGCGGTGCCCCGGCGATGGTGGCCAGCGGCCGCCCCCGGTGCTGGGTGCCCACGGTGGACGCCAGCAGGCCCGCGCTGTAGGGGTGGCGCGGCGCGGCCAGCAGGTCGGCCACCGCGCGGTCTTCGACGATGCGCCCGGCATACATCACGGCCAGGCGGTCGGCCACTTCCACGGCAGCGCCGATGTCGTGGGTGACGAAGATCACCGCCATGCCCGTTTCGCGCTGCAGTTCACGCAGCAGCAGCAGGATCTGGATCTGCACCGTGGCGTCCAAAGCCGTGGTCGGTTCGTCGGCCAGCAGCAGCTTGGGCTTGCAGGCCAGGGCCAGCGCAATCATGGCGCGCTGGCGCATGCCGCCCGACAGCTCGTGCGGGTAGGCGTCCAGCCGGCGCGCGGCCTGCGGAATCTGCACGCGGTCCAGCAGCTGCAGCGCGCGTTGGCGGGCGGCCTGCTCGCCGATGGCTTCGTGCGCGCGGATGAATTCGGCGATCTGCTGGCCGATGGTGTAGACCGGGTCGAAGGCCAGCCCGGGTTCCTGGAAGACCATCGACACCGCGCCGCCCCGGTAGGCCTGCAGCGCACGGCCCTGCAGCGCCAGCACGTCCTGGCCGGCCAGCGTGATGTGCCCGCTGACGCGCGTGCGGTTCGCGGGGTGCAGGCGCAGCAGCGTGCGCAGCGTGACGCTCTTGCCCGAGCCCGATTCGCCGAGCAGGCCCAGCACCTCGCCGGGGGCCACGTCGAAGCTGACGTGCGACAGCGCGGTGGCGCTGCGCGCGCCGGTGAACTGCACGCTCAGGTCGCGCACCGACAGCAGCGGCGCGCTCATGCGGCAGGCCTCGCGGCAGCGAACAGCGGTTCGGCAAAAGCCGGGTCGAAGTGACAGGCCGCAGCGTGGCCGTCGGCCGTGCTGCGCATCTCGGGCACGCGCAGTTCGCAGACCTGACGGGCCAGCGGGCAGCGGTCGCGGAAGCGGCAGCCGCTGGGCGGGTTGATCGGGTTGGGCGGGTCGCCCGACAGCGGCGACTGCTGGGTGCGGTGGGCCGGGTCCATGGACGGCACGGCCGACAACAGCGCGCGGGTGTAGGGGTGGCGGGCGTGGCTGAACAGCGCTTCGACCGGGCCGCTTTCCACCACCTGGCCCAGGTACATCACCAGCACGCGGTCGGCGATGTAGTGCACCACGTGCAGGTCGTGCGAGATGAACAGATAGGTCAGGCCGTGTTCGGCCTTCAGCTCCTGCAGCAGGTTCAGCACCTGCGCCTGCACCGACTTGTCCAGCGCAGCCACCGCTTCGTCCAGGATCAACAGGCGCGGCTGGAAAGCCAGTGCGCGGGCGATGTTGACGCGCTGGCGCTGGCCGCCCGACAGCTCGTGCGGGTAGCGCTGCGCGAACAACTCGGGCGCCAGCCCCACCCGGGCCAGCAGCGCGTGGGCCCGCGTGCGCGCATCGTCGGCCGACAGACCGTGCACGCGCGGCCCGTAGGCCACCGCCTCGCCCACAGGCATGCGCGGGTTCAGCGAGGCATGCGAATCCTGGAACACCATCTGCAGCTGGCGGCGGAAATCCTTCAGCGCCATGCCGCCGAACTGCGTCACGCCCAGGCCGTCGAAGACCAGCTCGCCGCTGTCGGCGTCGATCAGGCGCGCGATCAGCTTGGCGGTGGTGCTCTTGCCGCAGCCCGATTCACCGACGATGGCCAGCGTCTCGCCCTTGGCCACGCTGAAGCTCACGCCGTCCACCGCTTTGACCTGCTGCGGCTTGGCGCCGAAGGTGCCGCCGCGCACGGCGTAGTGCTTGCGCAGGCTGTTGACGATGAGCAGCGGCTGCGCCGGCCCGCCGATGTCGTCGGCAGCGTTCTCCAATCCCGCGTAACCAGCCAGGTTCATCGACTCTTTCACCGCTTGATGTCCATCGCCGACCGGATGCCGTCGGCAAGCAGGTTGAAGGCCATCGAGGTGATGAAGATCATCACGCCCGGCAGCGCAGCCAGCAGCGGCTGGCGGTAGATGGCCGAACGCAGGGTGTTCAGCATCAGGCCCCACTCGGGTTCCGGCGGCTTCACGCCCAGGCCCAGGAAGCTCAGGCCCGACGCCAGGATCATGCTGACGCTGACCAGCCCGGTGGCGTAGACGAAGACCGGCCCCAGCACATTGCCCAGCACGTGGTGGCGGATGATGCCCAGCGCGCTGTCGCCGGACAGGCGCGCGGCGTCCACGTAGTCGAGGTGGCGCACCTGCGTGGTCACGCTCTCGGCCACGCGCACCACCTGCGGCACGAAAACCAGGGTCAGCGCGATCAGGCTGTTGCTCATGCCCGGGCCCAGGGCACCGGCCACGGCCACGGCCAGTAGCACCGACGGGAAGGCGTAGAACACGTCCAGCGTGCGCATGATCAGCATGTTGGTGGTGCCGCCCACGTAGCCGGCGATCAGCCCAATCGTCGTACCAATGAAAAAGGCGACGACCACCGGCAGCACGCC
This sequence comes from Betaproteobacteria bacterium, assembly GCA_031424355.1. GTDB lineage: Bacteria > Pseudomonadota > Gammaproteobacteria > Burkholderiales > Burkholderiaceae_C > Rubrivivax. Next base: position 7,579 of record JANPHI010000187.1, on the reverse strand, counting down.
GATCAGCAGCGACAGCCGGCCGCCGTAGAGCAGCCGCGTCAGCATGTCGCGGCCCAGTTCGTCGGTGCCCAGCCAGTGGCCCGGGCTGCCCACCGGCAGCAGGCGGTTCAGCATGCTGGCCTTGTAGGCGTCGGCCGGCGCGATCCACGGCGCCAGCAGCGCGGCGGCCACGATCAGCAGCAGCACCAACGCCGCAGCCATGGCCACCGGGTCGCGCCGCAGTTGCTGCAGCACCAGCGTCCAGTAGCTGCGGCTGGCAGGCGTCGGCGCTGGGCCGGCGTGCGCTTCCAGCACGGTGTCGTTCGATGTCATGGGCATGGCCGGCCGTCAGGCCCGCGCGATGCGCGGGTCGAGCAAGGGCTGCAGCAAGTCCACCGCCAGATTCAGCACCACGAAGAACAGGCACAGCACCAGGATCGTGCCCTGCAGCAGCGGGATGTCGCGCTGGAAGATGGCGGTGTTCAGCATGAAGCCGGTGCCCGGCCAGGCGAACACGGTTTCGACCAGGATGGAGCCCCCCATCAGGTAGCCCACCTGCAGGCCGGCCACCGCCAGCACCGTGGGCGCCGCGTTCTTCGCCACGTGGCGGAAGATGCGCCCGGCACCCAGGCCGCGGGCCTGCAGCGAGACCACGAATTCCTGGTTCAGCGTGTCGGCCACCAGAGCGCGCACGGTGCGCGTGATGATGCCCATCGGGATGACCGCCAGCGTCACCGCCGGCAGCACCAGGTGGCGCAGGTGGGCTGCGTCCCAGCGCCAGCCGTCGCTGTCGCCCGGCCCGGCACCCATGGCCGGCAACCAACCCAGCTGGATGGAAAACACGATGGTCAGCACCAGCCCCAACCAGTAGTGCGGGATGCTGACGCCGACCACTGAAAAGGCGCTGGCGATGCGGTCGATGGCGCTGCCGGCGCGGTAGCCGGCCAGCCCGCCCAGCAGGCAGCCCAGCACCACCCCCATCAGTGCCGCAGCGCCGGCCAGCAGCAGCGTGTTCGACACCGCCGCGAAGACCTCGCTGCTGACCGTGCGCCCGGTGGCGATGGACGCGCCCAGGTCGCCCTGCAGGGCCCGCCACAGCCACAGGCCGTAGCGCACCGGCAGCGGGCGGTCCAGGCCGTAGGTGGCCTTCAGCGCGTTGATCACGTCTTCCGGCGCGTCGGCCGGGGCGATGGCGTTCAGCGGGTCGCCGGGCGCCAGGTAAACCAGCATGAAGGTGACCAGCGTCACCCCCAGGGCCGTGGGCAGCGCGTACAACAGCCGCTTGAAAACATAGACCAGCATGGAAACGGAACAGCCCTTACATGCCGATGGTGGTCAGGTCCTGGAACCAGTGCTGGGCCTGGATGAACTGCTTGACCTTGGGCGACATCGCGTGCGGGTTGGTGTCGTGCACCACCCACATCATCAGCGCTTCATCGACCATCTGCTGGTGCACGAAGGCCAGCAGCGCGTCCTGCTTCTTGACATCGAAGGTGCCCTTGATCTGGTCAATGGCTTCGTTGACTTTCGGGTTGTCGTAGCCGCCCCAGTTCACGCCATTCGGCGCGATGTATTTGCCGTAGGCGAAGCGCGTCAGCGCATAGAACGGGTCGGCCGTGACATAGCCCAGGTTGATGGCCGTGATGCCCTTGCCAGCGTTCATGTCGGCCTTGGCACCGGCACGCCAGTGCAGGTACAAGTTCTCCAGTTCGACGACCTGGAATTCGACCTGGATGTTCACCTCGGCGAGGCTTTGCTGGATGTATTCGTTCATCGGCAGCGACAGCATCTGCCCGGTACCGCCCTGGGCAATGATGATCTTGGCCTTCAGCGGCTTGGCGGCCGAGTAGCCGGCGGCGGCCATCAGCGCGCGGGCTGCCGGCAGGTCGTATTTCAGGTCGAAGGTCGGCTTGCCGAACCACGGGCTGCTGGGGTCGAGCTGGCCCTTGGCGGCCACGGCCTGGCCGCCCAGCAGCTTGACGATGGACGCACGGTCGATGGCCAGGTTGGCCGCCTTGCGCACGCGGATGTCGGTCCACGGCGAACCCGGCTGGGTGCTGAAGTGGTAGGGCCAGACGTGCGGCGTCACGTTCTGCACGATCTTGAATTTGCCCGCCGTCAACTGCGGCAGCATGTCGGGCGGCGGCGTCTCGATGATGTCGACCTGCCCGTTCAGCAGCGCGTTGGTGCGCGTCACGGCGTCGGGGATGGGCACCAGCACCACGCGGTCGGTTTTCGGGATGCGCGTCTTGTCCCAGTAGCCGGCGTTCTTGACCAGTTCAGCGCGTTCACGCGGCACCAGCTTGTCCAGCTTGAAGGGGCCGGTGCCCGAAGGCTGCGTGGCCACCTTGGCCCAGTCTTTGCCCAGCTTTTCCCATTGCGCCGGGCTGCCGACCAGGAACCACGGCAGCTGGTACGGGAACAGCGCGTCGGTGTCCTTGGTGGTGATTTCCACCGTGTAGTCGTCGATCTTCTTGAACGAAGCGATGGACGGGATGCGCGGCTTCACCTGCGCCGCCTGCTTGGCGTCGAACTGCGGTGACTTGTCGTTCAGCACCTTGTCCAGGTTCCACACCACGGCGTCGGCCTTGAAGTCGGAACCGTCGTGGAACTTCACGCCCTTGCGCAGCGTGAAGCGCCAGACCTTGCTGTCTTTCGGGTCCACTTTCCATTCGGTGGCCAGACCGGGGATCAGCTTGCCCGGCCGCGTGCCGATGTTGGCTTCCCACGCAATCAGCGGGTCATAAATGGTGTGGCCGGTGAACTGGTAGGCGCCGGCGCCGCGGTCGGGCTGGCCGGTGGTCAGCGGGATATCGGCCATGGAAATACCGTAGCGGGCCACGGTTTCGGCCCATGCGGTGTGGGCGGCCAGGGCCAGCGGCAGGGCCAGCAGGCCGGCCGCGAGGCGCTTCTTCAAGGTCGACATCGTTCTCACTCCAACAGCTAGATCCCTGTTGCAGTGCACGTGGCGTGCCAGCCCCGGAAGCGTGCAACGCACCACAACGAGGCGCCCAATCCGGCCCGGTGCGGCGCGCTGCCCAGGCGGGTGGCGCCAACCAAATCGGCCCAGCGGACAGCGAAGCCGCCGCTCGGTCGATCCGTGGGTGGGTCAGTCGGGCAGGCTGGGGTTGATCAGCCACTTCTCGCCGGTGGCGCGCTGGCCGTAGCGGGCCAGCACGTCCAGCTGCAGGGCCTGCGGCAGCGAGATCTCGCCGGCGTAGTGGCTGGCGAAGGTGGTCTTCAGTTCGCTGGCCACGCGCGTGCGCAGGGCCTGTGCGGCGTCGGCGCCGATGCGCTGCAGGAAGGGGAAGAGCAGCCAGCCGCCCATGCCCCAGCTCATGCCGAAGTTGCGCACGAAGGTGGTCGGGCCGGTGTCCAGGCCGCCGTAGAGGTAGACCTGCTTGTGGGTGGTCGAACCGTAGCGGCTGTATTCGGTGGCGGTGCGGTTCAGCGCGGCTTCCATGCAGCCCAGGATCTGGCCGCCCAGCTTGCCGCCACCGGTGGCGTCGAAAGCCACGGTGGCGCCGGTGTCCACCAGGGCCTGCGTCAGGTCTTCCAGAAAGCTGGGCTGCGAGGCGTCGCACACGTGCGTGGCGCCCTGCCCGCGCAGCAGCGCGGCCTGTTCGGGCTTGCGCACGATGTTGACCAGCGCAATGCCGTCGGCCAGGCAGATGCGGTTCAGCATCTGGCCCAGATTGGACGCGGCGGCCGTGTGCACCAGCGCCTTATGGCCTTCGCGCCGCATGGTCTCGGTCATGCCCAGGGCGGTCAGCGGGTTGACGAAGCAGGAAGCGCCTTCGGCGGCTGTCGTGCCTTCGGGCAAGGGCAGGCACTGCGCGGCCTTGACGGTACGGAACTGGCTGTACATCGCACCACCCAGCACGGCCACGGTGCGGCCCAGCAGGGCCTGCGCGGCGGCCGACGCACCAGCCTGCACCACCCGGCCCGCGCCCTCGTTGCCCACCGGCAGCGACTGCCCCAGGCGCCCGGCCATGGCCTTCATCGCAGCGGCCGGCACCGGGGCGCTGACCACGGCCTGCAGGCCGCTGCCGGCCACGCTGGCGGCGGCCATGTCGGCGGCACCGAACAGCAGGCCGATGTCGGACGGGTTGATGGGCGCCGCCTGGATCTGCACCACCACCTCATCGTCTGCCGGCACCGGCGTGGGCACCGTTTCCAGGCTCAGCTGCAGCACGCCTGCCGGCGTGATCAGCGAGCGCAGTTGCAGGCCTTGCGAGGGCGCCTGGGCAGGGGTCGAGGACGGGGCGTTGGATGGGGTTGCGGTCATGGCGGTCTCGGGCGGTCTCGGGCGGTTGCTGGAAGCGCAGCGCCCGCATCCACGGCCGCCGCAAGCCGACGAGCTTAGCCCGGGATCCAGCCGTAGACGCGGTCGGGCAACACCCTGGGGAAGGGCTTGGCGTCCGCCAGCGGGCCCTGGATGGCCAGGCCGGGCTGGGCGGTGTCGCGGCGGTGGGTGTCGGCCACCGGGCGGCCCTGCTTGTCGCTGAGCGTGGCCACGGTGGGGTGGGTGCCGCTGACGGCCCGGCGTATCACCACCGCCACTTCGCCCGACTGCAGCGTGACCAGCGCGCCCGGCGGGTGTATGCCCAAGGCCTTGACCAGGGCCATGCCCAACGGGTCGCCGGGGTTGTGCTGGAACAGCTGGCGCATGGCCATGACCGGCGCCATCGGCGCCCGCAGCGCGCGCGGGCTGACCTTGGCCATGTAGACATCGGCCGCACGCAGCAACTGCGCCGCGTCGCTGACCTCGGTCAGGTTGTGCGGGTAGCCGCCGCCCTTGGGTTGTTCATGGTGCTGCAGCACGGTGGTCAGCCATTCCGCGTCGCTGATGCCGGCTTGCTGCAGCAGGGCCACGGCGGCTTCCGGGTGGGCCCGGATGCGTTCGATCTGGCGCTTGGTCGGCGGGTCGCTCTGCTCGGCCATCTGGGCTTGCAGTTCCAGCATGGCCAGGTTCATCGTCAGCGCCGCGCAACCCAGGGCGTCCTGCCGCGCGGCCGGCCAGGCCAGCAGGCGCGAGGCCAGCAGCGTGACCACCGCGCAGTGGATGGCGTGGTGCTGGGCGTACAGCGCGAAGCGGTGGTCGTCCTGGCGCAGGCAGAAGAACAGCGCCACGTCGGGGTCCACATCCACCAGCTGCTGCAGGCTCTTCCAGAAGGCGGGCACCACATGGCCCGGCAAGAGCTTGCGCGACAAGCCCCGGCTGATCTTGTCGAACTGCCACAGCATGCGTTCCCAGCGGTCGAACAGTGACGGCAGCAGCACGGCCGCTTCAACGGCGCTGCCGCCGCCGGCCGCCAGCGCGCGGGCCGCGCGCTCGGCCTCGACCAGGGTGCGCTCGGCCCAGGCGCCGCGGTCGATCAGGGCGTCGAACTGGGCTTCATCGACCAGGCGCTGCCCGGCGCTGAGCAACAGCCGTTCCTGCGCGTCGAGCACGCTGAACGGCAAGAGTTCGCCCGGGCGCAAGAGGTCGCGCACCTCTTGCAGGGGAACTCGGTCGATGTCGGCGGTCATGCGGGGTGTTCAGGCGGCCAGGGTGTTCGCCCGACGGAATTTACTGCGGACGGCCGCTGGCAAGGGTTCCAATAGCGGCATGAATACCCCCGACCAAACCGAGCACCGCCTGACCGAACTCGAGATCAAGGCCAGTTACACCGAAGACACGCTCGACCGCCTGAATGCGGTGGTGGTGCGCCAGCAAAACCAGATCGACCTGCTGCTGCGTGAACTGGTCGACCTGAAGCTGGCGGGCTCGGGCGCCGACGGCGCAACGCCGCGCAGCCTGCGCGACGAATTGCCGCCGCACTACTGACTGAGCTACTGACGGAGCTACTGACTGAACAAGGCCTCTGCGCGGTCGCGGGCCATTGCCCGCACGCTTCCGGCCAATGCCACGGCGGCGCGCCCCGCGAGCACCGTGCTGAAGACCGCACCGACCTCGGCCGCCGTCACCGCCTGCAGGCGCGCCAGCGTCTGCGCTGCGTCGCGCAGATGGCCGAACACGTACAGGTCCTGCGCGGCCGCTTCCAGACGCCGCGCGGGCTGTTCCAGCGCCCGCAGGGCGCGCACCGTCAGCTGGTTGCGCGCGCGCTGCAGACCGACAGCGTCGGTGGCCTCGGCCTGCAGTTGCAGCAGCCGCGCCACTTCGACGAAGAATTCTTCGGCCTGTTCCGGCGCGGTGGCCGCTTCGATGACGAACTGCCCGCCCACCGGCAGGATGTCGGCCGAGCAGGCCGCGTAGTACGCCAGCCCGCGCCGTTCGCGGATCTCGTCCAGCAGCGGTGAACTCATGCCTTCGCCCAGCAGCGCAGCGGCCAGCACATAGGGCGCGTGGCGCTCGTCCTGCAAGGCCGGTGCCTCGAAGCCCAGCACCATCTGGCACTGTGAACTGCCGGCCATGCGGCGCAGCTTCACGCCGCCCTGCCAGACCGGCGCGTCCACCGTGTTCGCGGCGCCAGGCGGCATGCCGCCAAAGGCCGCTTCCACGCTGCGCACGAAGGCGTCGGGTGCCACCGGCCCGGCCACGGCGACGATCACATTGCCGGCGGTGTACTGCGCCTGCACATAGGCCAGCAGGTCGTCGCGCGTGAAGCGCTTCAGGTTGGCGCGGTTGCCGATCACCGGCTGCCCGGCCGGGTGCAGGCCGTAGCAGGCGCGGTCGAACAGCTGGAAGGCCATCGCCGACGGGTCTTCGTCGAATTCGGTGAACTCGTGAAGGATCACTTGCCGCTCACGTTCCAGCTCTTCGGCCGGGAAGTTGCTGTTCAGCACGATGTCGGCCAGCAGCCCGACGAAGGCGTCCAGGTCGCGCGGCAGGCCTTCGATGTGGAAGGCGGTGTGGTCCTTGTCGGTGTGCGCGTTGACCTCGGCACCCAGGCGTTCGGCGTCCAGGTTGATACGCTGGCAATCGCGCAGCGCGGTGCCCTTGAAGGCCATGTGCTCGACGACGTGGCTGATGCCGTTCAGGCGGCGCGGCTCGTGCAGGCTGCCGGTGCGGATGAAGACGCTGAGCGACACCGTCTGCCGCCAGGGCATGGGCACGACCACGGCACGCAGGCCGTTCGACAGGGTGGCGACGAAGGTGGCGGGCTGGATGTCGGGCGGGGAAGGATTCAAGAGAAAAGGCGTCGGTGAGGCAGGGGCAGCGAGTCTGACAGCAAGTGGCTGCAGGGCGAAGAACCACAGTGCTTGCATACAGCACTGTGGTTGTATACAGTTATTCGAAACAGGAGATCGCGATGAACCACCCGCTGCGCCAGCAAGACCTTCGCCAACAAAACCTTCGCCAACATTACCGCCCCAAGGCCGACCGGTTGCCCGACTGGCTGCACCGGGTGTGGGCCTGGTTCTGAATCGCGCCGGGCCCCTGGCTTTCTAGGCCAGCGCCGCCTTCACCCGCGCTGCGGTGAACGGCAGGCTGCGCAAGCGCCGGCCGGTGGCGTCGAAGATCGCGTTCGCGATGGCTGCGGCCACCGGTGAGGTGGTGGCTTCGCCAGCCCCCACCATGGGCTTGTCGGGCCGGTTGATCAGCGTGATGGCGATGCTGTCGGGCACATCGCTGAAACGGATGATCGGGTAGCCC
>JANPHI010000186.1:0-3401 GCA_031424355.1 Betaproteobacteria bacterium | reverse complement strand
CAGGCCGCCTTGGTCGCCTCCCGTAAACTCACCACTTTGCCCGCGCTCTTTTCGGGCAACTTGAGGACTTCGCCCGTGTTCATCTCCCAAGCCTTCGCTCAGACCGCCCCCGCTGCCGCCGCCAGCAGCACCGAATCCTCCCTGCTCAGCCTGGCGCCGCTGGTGCTGATGTTCGTGGTGCTCTACTTCATCATGATCCGTCCGCAGATGAAGAAGCAGAAGGAGCACAAGGCGATGATCGACGCCCTGGCCAAAGGTGACGAGGTGGTGATCGCCGGTGGCGTGCTGGGCCGCGTGTCCAAGATCGGTGAATCGTTCGTGCATGTCGAGGTGGCCAACAACGTCGAACTGCAGGTGCAGCGCGGCGCGGTGATCCAGGTGCTGCCCAAGGGAACGTTCAAGTAGGAGCGTTCCGCATGAACCGCTATCCCCTGTGGAAGTACGCCGTCCTCGGCATCGCGCTGCTGATCGGCCTGCTCTACACCGTCCCCAACTTCTATGGCGAAGCGCCGGCTGTGCAGCTGTCGGGCGCCAAGTCCACGGTCAAGGTCGAAGCGGCGATGGTCGAACGCGTGCAGCAGGTGCTGCAGGCCGCCAGCATCAAGCCCGTCTTCGTGCAGTACGACAACGGCTCGGTGCGCGCCCGCTTCGCCGACACCGACACCCAGCTCAAGGCCAAGGACGCGCTGAGCCGGGCGCTGAACCCCGACGCCGCCGACCCGCGCTACGTGGTGGCGCTGAACCTGGTGTCGAACACACCGCAGTGGATGGTCAGCCTGCACGCGCTGCCCATGTACCTGGGCCTGGACCTGCGCGGCGGCGTGCACTTCCTGATGCAGGTGGACATGCGCGGCGCGCTGAAGCAGGCCGTGGACACCTATGCCAGCGACGCGCGCGCCTCGTTGCGCGAAAAGCGCCTGCGCTTTGCCGGCATCACGCGGGAACCCAACGGCATCACCATCGGCCTGCCCGACGCGGCCGAGGCTGCGAAGGCGCGCGACGTGCTGTCCGACCGCCTGCCGTCGCTGACCTGGACCACCGAGCCCGCCGACGGCGGCGTGCGCCTGAGTGGCCGCCTGCTGCCCAAGGCCATCAACGACATCCAGACCCAGGCCATCACGCAGAACATCGAGACACTGCACAAGCGCGTCAACGAACTGGGCGTGGCCGAACCGGTCATTCAGCAGCAGGGCGTGGACCGCGTCGTGGTGCAACTGCCCGGTGTGCAGGACACGGCCCGCGCCAAGTCCATCATCGGCCGCACGGCCACGCTGCAGTTCCGCCTGGTCGACCCCGACACGGCGACCGCCGCTGAAGTGGTGCCCACGCGCGGCGGCGGCACGGTGGGCCTGAAGCGCGACAGCATCGCCACCGGCGAACAGCTGAAGCAGGCCAGCGCCACCATCGACAAGGACCAGCGCCCGGCCGTCAGCGTGCGCCTGGACGACGTGGCCGGCCGCAACATGCGCGCTACCACCCGCGAGAACCTCGGCAAGCCGATGGCCATCGTGCTCTACGAAAAGGGCAAGGGCGAAGCGCTGAGCGTGGCCACCATCAACGGCGAATTCGGCACCGACTTCCAGATCACCGGCAACTTCACGCCGCAGGAAACTGCCGACCTGGCGCTGCTGACCCGCGCCGGTGCACTGGCCGCGCCGATGGAGATCGTCGAAGAACGCACCATCGGCCCCAGCCTGGGCGCCGACAACATCAGCAAGGGCCTGTACAGCGTGACCGGCGGCTTCATCGCCATCGCCGTCTTCATGTGCGCCTACTACATGCTGTTCGGCGTGTTCTCGTCGGTGGCGCTGGCTTTCAATTTGCTCTGCCTCGTGGCCGTGTTGTCGATGCTGCAGGCCACGCTGACGCTGCCGGGCATTGCGGCCATTGCGCTGGCGCTGGGCATGGCCATCGACGCCAACGTACTGATCAACGAACGCGTGCGCGAGGAATTGCGCGGCGGCGCCGGGCCGCAGCAGGCCATACAGGCCGGCTACGAAAAGGCCTTCGCCACCATCCTGGACAGCAACGTGACCACGCTGATCGCCGGCGTGGCGCTGCTGACCTTCGGCACCGGCCCGATACGCGGCTTCGCCATCGTGCACTGCCTGGGCATCCTGACGTCGATGTTCTCGGCGGTGATGTTCTCGCGCGGCCTGGTGAACTTCTGGTACGGCCGGCAGAAGAAGCTGAAAGCCGTGTCCATCGGCCAGGTCTGGCGCCCCGACGGCGCCGTCTTGCCGGCTGCCAACAGCCCTGAAGCCTGAGGCACCGAGAGCCCGCCATGGAATTTTTCCGCATCCGCAAAGACATCCCGTTCATGCGCCACGCGCTGGTGCTGAACATCGTCTCTTTCATCACCTTCGCGCTGGCCGTGTTCTTCCTGGCCACACGCGGCCTGCACCTGTCCATCGAATTCACCGGCGGCACGCTGGTGGAAGTGAACTACGTGCAGTCGGCCGACATCAACCGCACCCGCACCACGGTGGAAGGCCTGGGTTTCGGCGACGTGCAGGTGCAGAACTTCGGCACCTCGCACGATGTGCTGATCCGCCTGCCGGTGCGCGCCGACATCAAGCAGACCGAGGTCGCCGACCGCGTCTTCGACGCGCTGTGCAAGGCCGAGCAGGGCACCCGCGCCACCAAGCAATACCTGACGCCCCAAGGCGAGCAGGTCAGCCGCCCCAGCTGCACCACGGCTGACGGCAAGGAGCCGCTGACGCTGACCCGCACCGAAGCGGTGGGTGCCAGCGTCGGCGCCGAGCTCTACGAGAACGGCGCCTGGGCCATGCTGGCCACGGTGCTGGGCATCATGGCCTACTTGGCGGTGCGCTTCGAATGGAAGTTCGCGCTGGCCGGCATCATCGCCAACCTGCACGACGTGGTCATCATCCTGGGCTTCTTCGCCTTCTTCCGCTGGGAGTTTTCGCTGGCCGTGCTGGCGGCGATATTGGCGGTGCTGGGCTATTCGGTGAACGAATCGGTGGTCATCTTCGACCGCATCCGCGAGACCTTCCGGCGCTTCCGCAAGCTGAACACCCACCAGGTCATCGACCACGCCATCACCAGCACCACCAGCCGCACCATCATCACCCACGGCTGCACGCAGATGATGGTGCTGTCGATGCTGATGTTCGGTGGGCCGACGCTGCACTACTTCGCCATCGCGCTGACCATCGGCATCCTGTTCGGCATCTACTCGTCGATCTTCGTCGCCGCGGGCATCGCCATGTGGCTGGGTGTCAAGCGCGAAGACCTCGTCAAGGTAGGGAGCAAGGAGATCGATCCGAACGATCCGAATGCCGGGGCCGTGGTGTAGAGTGAATCGACACCCCCAGCCCAGCCCACAGCACACGCGTTGACATGGCCTCCAGCGCCAGCCCGGACCAAGCCGCCACCGC
>JANPHI010000185.1:0-24005 GCA_031424355.1 Betaproteobacteria bacterium | reverse complement strand
GCGGCGGAACACGGCATCACGCCGGACCGGCTGGTCTTCGCGCCGCGCGTGGCGCCGTCTGAATACCTGGCGCGCTTCGCCTTGGCCGACGTGATGCTGGACACCTTCCCCTTCAACGCCGGCACCACCGCCAGCGACGCGCTGTGGATGGGCACGCCCATCGTCACGCGCGCCGGCCGCACCTACATCAGCCGCATGGCCGGCAGTTTGTTGAACGCCATCGGCCTGCCCGACCTGGTGACCGAGAGCCTGGCCGGCTACGAACAACTGGCCGTCACGCTGGGCCGCAACCCGGCGCGCGTGGCGTCCTACAAGCGCTACCTGGCCGAGCACGGCCGCAGCTCGCCGCTGTTCGACATGCCCCAGGTGGTGCGCGACATCGAAGCGGCTTTCGAACGGCTGGCCCTGAAGGCCCGTGCCGCGCAGACGGACCCCGGAGCCTGAGCAGGCCTGAGCCTTGATCGAGCCATGACTGAGCGATGAGCGACCCGCACGCGCTGCCTGCCAGCGGCGCACCCGCCTTGCCCGACCCCGCGGTCTGGGACGTCGAGAACGACGCCCTGGCCCACGCGCTGTCGTGGCTGACGCGGCACCACAGCCGCGAACGGTCGCCGGAATCCTTGCTGGCGGGGCTGCCGCTGGCCGGCCGTCTGGCGCCCGACCAGGCGCTGCGCGCGCTGCGCGACGCGGGCTACAACGCGGGGCTGGTGGAGCGGCGCATCGGTGAGCTGCACCAGCTGCTGCTGCCGGCCATATTGCTGCTGAAAGAGGCCGACGCCTGCGTGGTGGTGGCGCGGCGCGACGACCTGGGTGCCGGTGTCTACGACATCGTCATGCCCGGCCGCCAGCACCATGCCTGCACCGCCACCGAGGCCGAACTGGAAGCCGAATACACCGGCCTGGCGCTGGTGGCCACGCCGCAGCCCGAGGCCGAACAGGCCAACGCGCCCGCCCTGTTGCGCAGCAGCGGTTCGCACTGGCTGTGGGGCACGATGCGGCGCTTCATCCCGTATTACCGGGGTGCCTTGCTGGCCGCCATGCTCAGCAACATCCTGATGCTGGTGACCGGCATGGCCACCAGCGTGATCTACGACAAGGTCATCCCGCACCAGGCCTACGTCACGCTGTGGGCGCTGGCCATCGGCGCCGGGCTGGCGGTGATCTTCGACCTGCTGTCGCGCCAGCTGCGCACCTACCTCATCGACATGGCCGGGCGCAAGGCCGACCTCATCGTCGGCTCGGTCCTCTTCCGCCAGACGCTGGGCATGCGCATGGAACACCGGCCCGAGAGCGCCGGCGCCTACGCGCACCAGCTGGCGCAGCTGGAATCGGTGCGCGAGTTCTTCGCCTCGGCCACGCTGTCGGCCATTTCCGATCTGCCCTTCATCCTGGTCTTCGTCGCCATGACCTTCATCGCCGGTGGGCCGCTGGGCTGGGTGCTGGTCATCGCCATTCCCTTGCTGATGGGCATGAGCACGCTGATCCAGAGCGCACTGCGCCGCGCGATGAGCAGCCACATGCAGCAGCAGGCCGACCTGCACGGCGTGCTGGTGGAAGCGGTGGACGGCATGGAAGACATCAAGGCGGCCGGCGCGCAAGGCCGCTTCCTGCGGCGCTACGAAGAGTCCACCGCCGTGGCGGCCACGGCCATGCTGCGCTCGCGCAGCACCAGTGCTTGGACCATGAACATCTCTGCCGTGGCGCAGCAGATCGTCACCATGATCATGCTGATCTGGGGCGTGTACCTGATCGACGAAAAGGTCATCACCGGCGGTGCCTTGATCGGCGCGGTGATGTACGCCAGCCGCGCCTTGGGCCCGCTGGCCAGCGTGACGTCACTGGCCACGCGCTACCAGGGCGCGCGCGCCGCGATGCGCGCACTCGACCAGATGATGGCCAAGCCCGTGGACCGCGAGCCGGGCAAGGTCTACGTGCCCAAGCGCGAACTGACGGGCCGGCTGGGGCTGAACGAAGTCGGCTTCTCCTACCCGCTGAACGAGCCCGTCGGCCCCGGCCACGCACCCACCCACGGCACGGCCGCGCGCAAGGAAGGCCCGCGCGTGCTGAAGGGCCTGAACCTGCAGATTGCACCGGGTGAACGCATCGCCGTGCTGGGCCGCATCGGCAGCGGCAAGAGCACCGTGCTGCGCCTGCTGGCGGGCCTGTACCTGCCCAGTGAAGGCCAGGTCGAAGCCGACGGCATCGACCTGCGCCAGATCGACCCGGCCGACTACCGCGCCCGCGTCGGCTTCGTCGCGCAGGACCCGCGCCTGTTCAACGGCACGCTGCGCGACAACGTGCTGCTCGACCGCCCCAGCGCCGACCCGTCGCGCCTGGGCGACGTGGCGCGTTTGACGGGGCTGGACCGCCTGGTGTCGCAGCACCCGCAGGGCTGGGAATTGCCGGTGGGTGAATCGGGCGCGCTGCTGTCGGGCGGCCAGCGGCAACTCGTCGCGCTGGCCCGTTGCCTGGTCACCAAGCCGCAGGTCTTGCTGATGGACGAACCGACGAGTTCGATGGACGCGCAGAGCGAAGTGGCCTTCTTGCGCCAGTTGAAAGAGGCCTGCGGCGACTGCACGCTGGTGATGGTGACCCACCGCCCGGCGGTGCTGGAACTGGTGACCCGCGTGGTGGTGGTGGACGCCGGCCGCGTGGTGATGGACGGCCCGAAAGCCCAGGTGCTGGCGGCGTTGAGCGGCCATCGGCCAGCGCCACCGCCGCAAGCTGCGCAGCAGCAGCAACAGGCCGCCGCCCCGAGCAACCTGCACCTGCACCCGACGGCCCGCACCGTCGAGCGCGAGGCCTCGGTCTGAGGCCGGGTTTTTGACTGTGCCGCGATGAGCTTCGCCTCCCTCTTCAAGCGCACGCGCAAGCCGGTGACGGAATTGCAGCGGCGCGACATGCCCTATGTGTCGCCGGTCAACGCGGCCCAGGTCATCGAGCCCGCGCCGGCCGCGCTGTGGGCCGTCTACCTGATGCTGGGCGCCATCTTCGTGGCGCTGACCTGGGCCGGCTTTGCGCAGGTGGACATCGTGGCCAAGGCCAACGGCCGCATCGTGCCGGACGGGCGTGAGCAAGTGATCGCCAGCCTGGAAGGCGGCATCCTGCGTGAGCTGCTGGTGCGTGAAGGCCAGCAGGTGGCCGAGGGCCAGGCGCTGGCGCTGCTGGACCCGACGCGCTACGAAGCGCAAGCGGCCGAGGGCACCAGCAAGAAGCAGTCTTTGCAGGGCACGCAGGCCCGCCTGCAGGCCGAAGCGGCCGGCCACGCCATCGAATTCCCAGAAGGCCTGCCCGATGCCGTGGTGGACGGCGAAACCGAAAGCTACGACGCCCGCCAGCGCGCGCTGAACCAGGCCGTGGACACCAACCGGCGCAGCGCCAAGCTGCTGGCCCACGAACTGGGCGTGGCCGAAGGCCTGTCGGCCAAGGGCCTGATGAGCGAGGTGGAAGTGATGCGCGTGCGCCGCCAGCTGAACGACCTGGAACTGCAGACGCAGGAGCGCATCAACCGCTACCGGCAGGACGCCGCCGCCGAGCTGGTGCGCGTGCGCAATGAACTGGCCTTGATGGAAGAGCAAGCGGTCGTGCGCGACGACGCGCTGCGCCGCACGACGCTGGTGTCGCCGGTGAAGGGCATCGTCAAGACCATCCGCAACAGCACCGTGGGCGGGGTCATCGCACCCGGCGCGCCGATCATGGAACTGATGCCGCTGGGCAACCGCGTGCTGGTCGAAGCGCGGGTGCTGGCCGGCGACATTGGCTTCGTCAAGGTCGGCCACCCGGTGAAGGTCAAGCTGACGGCCTACGACTACGCGCTCTACGGCGCGATGGAAGGCACGGTGCTGTCGATCAGCCCCGACGCGGCCAGCGACCCCGAGAAATCGACCAGCGCCGAAGGCACCTGGTACCGCGCCATCATCAAGGCCGAACGCGGCACGCTGAAGCAGTTCGACAAGCCGGTGGACCTGCTGCCGGGCATGACGGCCAACATCGAGATCCGCACCGGCCAGCGCAGCGTGCTGGGCTTCCTGCTGCGGCCGCTGGTGAAGACGCAGGAAGCCTTTCGCGAGCGGTGAAGCGGGTGGTGCTGACCGGCCTGCACCGCCGGTTGCATAAGCTTCTGCCTTCTTCTTCGAAGCCGGTTCTCGGATCGACCTGCAAAGTCGGCGTAGGCTCTCGGGCCGCACTCGACTGCCACAGGGAACGCCATGAGCCGCATCTTTGACGACAACTCGCTGTCCATCGGCCGCACGCCGCTGATACGCCTGAATCGGATCACCGACGGCGCGAAAGCCACGGTGCTGGCCAAGATCGAGGGCCGCAATCCGGCCTACTCGGTGAAGTGCCGCATCGGTGCGGCCATGATCTGGGACGCCGAAGAGCGCGGCCTGCTCGGGCCGGGCCAGGAGATCGTCGAGCCGACCAGCGGCAACACCGGCATCGCGCTGGCCTTCGTGGCCGCCGCGCGCGGCATCCCCATCACGCTGACGATGCCGGACACCATGAGCATCGAGCGCCGCAAGCTGCTGCTGGCCTATGGCGCCCGGCTGGTACTGACCGAAGGCGCCAAGGGCATGAAAGGCGCCATCGCCAAGGCCGAAGAAATCGCCGCCAGCGACCCGAAGTACGTGCTGCTGCAGCAGTTCACCAACCCGGCCAACCCGGCCATCCACGAAAAGACCACCGGCCCGGAAATCTGGGAAGACACCGGCGGCGCCATCGACATCTTCGTGGCTGGCGTGGGCACCGGCGGCACCATCACCGGCGTGTCGCGCTACCTGAAGAAGACGCAAGGCAAGGCCATCACCAGCGTGGCGGTGGAACCCACCGCCAGCCCGGTGCTGACGCAGAGCCGCGCGGGCCAGACGCTGGCGCCGGGGCCGCACAAGATCCAGGGCATCGGCGCGGGCTTCGTGCCGGGCGTGCTGGACATGAGCCTGGTCGATGCGGTCGAGCAGGTCAGCAACGAAGAAGCCGTGGCCGTGGCGCGCCGGCTGGCGCGCGAGGAAGGCATCCTGGCCGGCATTTCCTGCGGCGCGGCCACGGCCGCCGCGCTGCGCTGGGCGCACAAGCCGGAAAGCGCCGGCAAGACCATCGTGGTGGTGCTGCCCGATTCGGGCGAGCGCTACCTCAGTTCGGTGCTTTTCGAAGGCGTCTTCGATGCCAGCGGGCAGGCCACCCCGGTGGCCTGAAGACCCCGGCCGCACGCGCGGCCGGGCCGGGTCTTAGCATGCGCGCCACCCCACACCGGAGACGCCCATGCGCAGCCTGCCCCTGACCGCCGTCGCCCTGCTCGCTGCCAGCGCAGGCCTGCCCACCGCCAGCCTTGCGGTCGACCTGGAAGCCGGCAAGGCCAAGGCGTCAACCGTGTGCGCGGCCTGCCACGGCGCCAATGGCGTCAGCGTCAGCGACACCATCCCCAACCTGGCCGGCCAGCGCAGCGCCTACCTGACGGTCCAGCTCAAGGCCTGGAAGGACGGCTCGCGCAAGAATCCCATCATGAATGCCATCGGCGCGCAGCTGAGCGACGACGATATCGCCAACGTGGCCGCCCATTTCGCCGCCCAGCAGCCGGCCGGCGGCGCGGCCAAGTCGGCGCAGTTGGCCAACGTCGCGAAGTCCGGCGTCACCTTCCCGGCCAACTGGCGGGCCGACTACAAGGCCTACGAGGTCATCGACTTCCCTGCCGCCAAGCAGGTGCGCCACTACTACGCCAACCCGGCGGCGCTGCAGGCGGCCAAGGCCGGCAAGCCCATGCCCGATGGCGCGGCCCTGCTGGCGGTGGTCTACGCGGCGCAGCTGGACGCGAGCAAGCAGCCGGTGAAGGGCGCCGACGGCCATTTCGTTGCCGAGCAGGCTGTGGCCTACACGGCCATGGCGCGCGAGGCCGGCTGGGGCGCCGACATTCCCGAGATGCTGCGCAACGAAAACTGGAACTACGCGGCCTTCACCGCCGCCGGCCAGGCGCGCAGCATCAACCAGGCCGAATGCCTGGCCTGTCACAAGCCGCTGGACAAGACCAGCTACATGTTCACGCTGGGCAAGCTGACGGCCCACGCCCAGGCGAACTGAGCGGCCACGTCGACAATCCGCGCTGTCCTTTCCACTGCCTTCATCGAAAACATGAACCTGATCCAAGCCCTGAACTGGCGTTACGCCGCCAAGAAGATGAACCCCGAGCGCGCCGTGCCGCAAGCCACGGTGGACGCCATCATCGAAGCCGCCCGGCTGGCGCCCACATCCAGCGGCCTGCAGCCCTTCGAGATCATCGCGGTCACCAACCCCGACGTGCGCGCGAAGATCCGCGCCATCGGCTGGAACCAGGCGCAGATCACCGAGGGTTCGCACCTGCTGGTCTTCGCCGCCTGGGACAACTACACGGCCGAACGCATCAACCACATGTTCGACCTGACGAACACCGTGCGCGGTTTCAAGAACGAAGGCTGGGAAGCCTACCGCCAGATGCTGCTGAAGACCTACCCGCAGCGCGACGCCGAAGTGAACTACCAGCACGCGGCCCGCCAGGCCTACATCGCGGTCGGCGTGGCCTTGCTGGCCGCCGCTGAAGCCCAGGTGGACAGCACGCCGATGGAAGGCTTTGATCCGGCGCAGCTGGACGAGATCCTGGGCCTGCGCGCGCGCGGCCTGCGCAGCGTGGTCATCCTGCCGCTGGGCTACCGCCAGGAAGAAGGTGATTGGCTGGTCAAGCTGGCCAAGGTGCGCCGGCCGATGTCGGAGTTCCTGACCGAGGTCAAGTGAGCCGACGCGACCGCGTCTGAACGGTGCGGCGCCGCAGCGCGCCGCACAGCACCAGCCCGCCCAGCAGGGCCAACGCCAACGGGCTGGGTTCCGGCACGGCTGCGGTGGTGAAGGCGAGCCGGCCGTCCTGCAGCGCGAAGGTGCCGGCCAGGCCCACGTAGCTGAAGTCGCCGGCCGTGAAGCCGCTCAGGCTGTCAAACGCGAGCAGGTCGTAGGTGGCGCCGGCGACAAAGCCGAAATCGATCAGCTCGAACACGAAGCCGCTGCCGCTGCCACGCACCAGGCTGGGCGTGACGAGGTGGTCGCTGCCGGCCGCATCGGCCCCCAGCACCAGACGGACCACGCCACCGCCGTTCCAGGTCAGGCCGCCGTTCAGGCTCAGCGTGACGGGGTCGCCCGGCGCGATGGTGCCGCCGTCCATCAAGGTAACAGCCCCGGCGATGGCGCCGCTGCCGCCCAGGGTGCCACCGCCTTGGACGACCACGCCGCCGCTGCCCGTGGCCGAGCCGTTGGCGTTTGCGGCCACCAGCTTGCCGCTGTGGGCGTTGACGCCGTCGCCGATGCGCGTGCCGCCGCTGTAGGTGTTGGCGCCGGTCAGCGTCAAGGTGGCGCCCCCGGTCACGCTGAGCGAGCCGCCGGCGCCCCCGGCGACACCGCCGTCGCGCAGCAGGCCCGAGAAACTGGTTGCGGCCGTGGGCGACCAGACCGTCAGGCCCTTGCTGCCCAGGCTGACGGTGCCGCCGCCTTCGATGGTGCCGACGGCCACGCCGGCAACGGCCAGCCCACTGATGTCGAGTTCACCGGCTCCCGCCGGGCGGTCGCCGGCGTTCAGGACCACTCGCGCCTGGCTGGCGTTGGTCAAGCCGGCGAACAGCACCCGCCCGCCGCCACCGCCGTGGGTGCCGCCTTCGGCGACGAGGGTGGCGCTGGCGGGGTTCGCCGTGGCGCCGAATGTGATGAGACCGCCCACGGCGCTGGCCGAGGTGGCACCCTCGGCGGTGATGCGGGCCTGGCCGGCGCTGGCCTGGTCGACGAAGCGCGTTACGCCCATGGCGTCGAAGCCGCTGCTGCCGCGCGCGCCGGCCTGGTTGACGATGACGGCCTGCCCGGCGCTGGCGCTGCTGTTGAACTGCGTGGTCCCGCCGTCTTCGCCGGCCGCACCACCCCGGTTGTTCAGGGTCGCGCTGCCGGCCGTGCTGTTCGCGAAGAAGCCCGTCAGCCCGGCACCGGTGCCGGCTTCGTTGCTGATGCTGGCGTTGCCCGCGTCGCTGTGCTGGGCGAAGGTCGTCTGCCCGCCGATGGCCAGGCCGCGCGCGGCGCCGGCCGACGAACCCTGGTTGGTGATGCGCGCCAGGCCGGCGCTGGCCCGGTCGGCCACGCCGGCGCCTTCGAAGCGCAGCGCGCCGCCGCGGGTCTGGCCAGCGGCCAGCGTGATGGTGGCGTCGGCGGCGCTTGAAACATCGGCAAAACGCAGCGCGCCCACGCCGCCGCCTGCGTAGGCGTTGCCGCCCACGACGAAGCGGGCGTTCGCCGCCGACGAGGCATTGGCGAAGGTGACCACCGCGCCTTCCGCGCCCAGCACGTGGTCCACCGGCGAACCGGCGATGCTGACCAGCGCCCCGCCAGCGTTCGCCCGGCCGAAGAACAAGGCCCGGCCGCCCGCCGCCCCCATCACACTGGCCGGCTGCACGTCCAGCGTGGCCGTGCCGGCGCTGCTGTCGTCGAAGAAGACGGCCGTGCCGCCGAGGGCCAGTTCCACGCCGCCGCCGGCCATCACCAGCGTGGCCGCGCCCGCCGTGGCGGTCTCGCTGAAATGCGTGTAGCCGCCGAAAGCCGTAGCCGCCTGGCCGCCGTGGTTGACGACCTGCGCCTGCTCGGCGCTGGCCTGGCCGCTGAACAGCGTGGCGCCGCCCGAGGTGCCCGCGCCGGCAACCCGCGCGCCCTGGTTGACCAGCGTGACCTGCCCGGCGCGGGACCGGTCGCGGAAGCTGGTGGTGCCGCCGGCGGTGCCGGCCACGTCCGATTCGCCGGCCACGAAGTTGCTGATCACCAGCCGCGAGCCGACCACGCTGGCGTCGTCCATGAACACCGTCGCGCCGCCACGCGCACCGGCCACGCCAGCGCCGTAGTTGTCGATCTGCGCGATGCCCAGGCTGGGGTCGTTGCCGCTGCTGTCGTGGCCGGACCGGCCGGCGAATTCAAGCCGTGCGCCGTTGAACCCGGCCGCGGTACCGGGGTTGGTGGTGGCCGAGCCGGCCATCCGGGCGTCGCCTTCGAAACGCGCCTGGCCTTCGGCGCCGAAGGTGCCCGATTCAGCGCCGGCGATGCTGATGCCGGTGGACGCAGCCGCCACCGCCGTGCCCGACCACACGGCCCGCGCGCCCAGACCGCCCGCGCTGCCGGCGAACACGACGAGCGCGCCTGCCACGCGCGACCGCCCTTCGAAGCTGGCTTGCGCGCCCGCAGCGCCCAGCACGGTGCCGCCGAAGACGGCGATGGACGACGAGCGCGTGGCCAGCGCGTCGTCGCGGAACACGATGCGGCCGCCCACCGCGCCGGCGGCCGACGCGCCCTCCGCGCGCAGCCCGTCGTAGGTGTTGGTGCCGGTGGCCGACTGGTCCTGGAACACCAGGCGCCCGCCCACCGCCGCCGCTGCCGCGCCGCCCGCGGCGATGAGGTTCACCGGCCGCAGGTCGCCGGCCGCGCTGACGTTGATGCCGGCGTGGCCGCTGAACACGATGCTGCCGCCCAGGCTGCCGGCATCGGCAAAGAAGTCGCGGCTGAACGGGCCGCTGCCGGCCGTGCCGTTGACGATGCCGGCGCCGTCGAAGGTCAGCGCGGCGCCACTGCCTTGCACGTGCAGGGTGTAGGCCTGTGCATCGGCCGCGTAAGACAGCGAAGCGAAGGAGCGCGTCAGGTCGAAGACACTGACGGACTGGGGCGACGCGCCGCCGAACAGCAGTGCGTCGCCGTTGCCGGGCACCGCCAGCGCATCCCAGTTGCCGGCTTCGCTCCAGTTCGGCGACGGGCCCAGGCCCGTCCAGCGCAGCGTGGCCGCTTCGGGCGGCGTGCCGGGCAGGCACAGCAGGCCGGCGGCGAGCAGTGAGCAGGCGGCTGCGCGTGCTCGGTGGACGCGGTGGACGCATGGGTTCATCGGGGTGACCTCCGGGGGGCATGCGGGCAGGCCGCATGCGCGCAGACTATCCCGCATCCCCGCTATCCCGCCGCGTTGTCACCGACGGATACATCCAGCCCGGGCGCGTTAGCCTCGGTCTCCAGATGAACAAGCGCCCCGACATCGAACTGCTGCGCCTGCTCAGCGCCTTCGGCATCGTGTGGTTCCACGCGGGCAGCAGCGGCATCGCGCTGGCCTACAGCGGGCTGGTGGTCTTCCTGGTGCTGTCGGTGGCGCTGGGCGGGCGCACGGGCCGGCCCGACGGGGCCACCGTGCAGCGGCGTGCCGTGCGCCTGTTGCAGCCGTGGCTGCTGTGGTTCGGGCTGTATGCGGCCTTCAATGCGCTGCGCGGCCTGCCCGTGCTGCCGCAGGACCCTGGCTGGGCGGCGGCCGTGCTGGCCGGGCCCAGCATCCACCTCTGGTACCTGCCTTTCGTGTTCGGGGTGCTGCTGGTGCTGGACCTGCTGCGCGCCCACATCGCGCTGCGCACGCTGTCGGCGGCGGCCTTCGTGCTGGCGCTGGTGCTGATGGCCACCGTGCCGTGGTGGCGGACAGTGAGCCTGGGCCTGCCTTACCCGCTGCTGCAGTGGGCTGACGCGCTGGCGCCGGTGCTGGTGGGCGTCTTCGCGCTGGGCGCGCGCGCGGGCTGCTGGTCACGCCGCACGGTGCGGGCGATGGCGGGCGTTCTGGTCCTGGCGGCGGCCGGGCTGACGGCCTTCGAATGGGTCGGCACGCCCTACGCGGTGGGCCTGGCTGCCAGCCTGCTGGTGCTGCTGCGCGAGCCGGCTGCGGCGCCGGCCTGGGCGCTGAAAACGGCCCCGCTGACCGACTGCGCTTTCGGCATCTACCTGTCGCACAGCCTGGTCTTCGCGCTGCTGCTGACGCACGCGCCCGGCTGGTCGGAAGACGCGCTGCCGGTGGCCATCTTCACGGTGGCGCTGGCCGCCACCTGGGCGCTGCGGCGCGGGCTGCCACGCGTGGCGGCCCGCCTGAGCTGAACCCTTGGGCGCAGGTCGCGCCGCATCACCCGCATCACCCGCAGCCGCCGTTGCCGGCGCTGCGGGGCGGCTGCCTCAGGCCAGGTTGGCCTTGAAGAAGGCCAGCGTGCGCGACCAGGCCAGCTGGGCCGCTGTGGCGTCGAAGCGCGGCGTGGTGTCGTTGTTGAAGCCGTGTTCGGTGCCGGCGTAGATGTGGCCTTCATGGCGCACGCCGGCAGCCTTCAAGCCCGCCTCGTAGGCCGGCCAGCCGGCGTTGATGCGCTCGTCCTTGCCGGCGTAGTGGATCAGCAGCGGGGACTTGATCTTCGCCACATCGGCCGCTGCCGGCTGGCCGCCGTAGAAGGGCACCGCGCCGGCCAGTTCGGGCACCTGCGTGGCCAGGTAGTTGGCCATGCCGCCGCCGTAGCAGAAGCCCACCACGCCGACCTTGCCGTTGCCTTCGGGCAGCGCCAGCAGCGCGCGCGTGGCGGCCACGAAGTCGGCGCGGGCCTTGGCCTGGTCCAGCTTGCCGAAGGCTTCGCGCGCCTTGTCTTCATCGCCGGGGTAGCCGCCGGCAACGGCCAGCGCGTCGGGCGCAAACGCCAGGTAGCCGTCCACCGCCAAGCGGCGGGTGATGTCTTCGATGTGCGGGTTCAGGCCGCGGTTCTCGTGCACCACCAGCACCACGGGCAGCGTGCCCGTCGCCTTCGCGGGCTTGGCCAGCAGGCCGCTGACCTTGCCGTTGCCCGAAGGCGAATCGAAGGCCTGCTGGCGCGTGACGATGCGCGGGTCATTCGCCGGCACCACGGTGGCCTGCGCGAACTGCGGGCTCAGTGCGGCCAGCAGGCCGACGGCGGCGGCGCTGCTGCCGGCGTAGCGGCCGGCCTGGTCGATGAAGCCGCGCCGGCTCAGGTCGCCGTGCACGTAGCGGTCGAACAGTTGCAGCACTTCAGGCTGGAAGTCTTGGGCAGTCAGTCGGGTCATGGTGGGTCCTGGTGGGGTCGGGCGGGGCGCAGCCGTAGCCGCTGGGCGAAGGCTAAGACCTCGGGTGTAGCCCGTGTCGGCGTGGTGCCTTCCAGCGCCGCGCGCAGCACGCGCTGCAGGGTCTCGGGTTGCGGGGTCAAGCTGCCGGCAAAGCGCAGCTGCGCACCGGCCACGACGACCAGGGTCGGGAAGGTCTCGATGTCCAGGTCGCCCAGCAGTTCGGCTTCGTCCTCGATGTCGATCCAGTGCGCCTGCAAACCCGGCTGCTGCTGGCGCAGCGCGGCCATGGCCTGCTCGAAGACCGCCGCGTAGGCGTCACAGGTGCGGCACCAGGCGGCGCACAGGCAGGCCACGTGCAGGACTTCGGACTCGGACGGGTTCATCACCTGCGCATGCTACGGGGATGGCGGATCGGCCGTCATGCGCCGTGCGCCTAAGCAGCCGCGAAATGCTTCGTTGGCCGCGCACCGCGCCGCCGGCACCATGCCCGCACCCTGCAGCAAGGAGCCGCCACCATGGTCCTGTCACCGATCGCATCGATCGCACCACCCGCCCGCCTGCTCATCGTGCCCGGCCTGCACGACAGCCCGCCCGAGCACTGGCAAAGCTGGCTGCAGGCGCTGTTCCCCGGCGCGCTGCGCGTGACCCAGCGCGACTGGGCCACCGCCGACATCGACCGCTGGGCCGGTCGCGTGGGTTCGGTGCTGGAGCGCGCCGGGCCCGGCCCCTGCATCGCCGTGGCCCACAGCTTCGGCGCGCTGGCGGTGGCCCGGCACCTGGCGCTGGTGCCGCAGTCGCCGCTGGCTGCGGTGCTGCTGGTGGCGCCGGCCGACCCCGACCGTTTCGGCATCGCTGACTGGCTGCCGCAGCAGGCCCTGCCGATGCCCGCCACGCTGCTGCTCAGCACCGACGACCCCTGGCTGTCGCTGGCCGCCGGCCTGCGCTGGGCGCAGCGCTGGGGCACGCCTTGCGTGAACCTGGGCCGGGCCGGGCACATCAATGTCGCGTCGGGCTTTCACACACTGCCCTATGCGCGGCAGTGGGTGCTGGCCCAGCAGCAGCGGCTGGCCCGCCTGGCTGCGGCCAGTGCCAGTGCCAGTGCCAGTGCCAGTGCCAGTGCCAGTGCCGGCGCCAGTGCCGGCGCAGCTCCGCGCCCCGCTGCGGTGGCCTGGGCGGCTTAGTTGCAAAACGAGGGAGCTTCGGCACTTTGCTTCGTTTCTCGTTCGCCGGGCGCTGCCTAGCATCGTGGCAGCCTGATTCTTTTTCACTCTGTTCGTTCACTGAGGATGCTTCCGATGACCCGTCGTCTCACCTTGCGCCGTGCCTTTGCGGCTGTCGCCCTCACGGCCCTGGGCGCGACCGCGCTCATCGCTGCCGGCAGTGCCCACGCCAAGGACATCACCCTGCTCAACGTCAGCTACGACCCGACGCGCGAGCTGTATGTCGATTTCAACAAGGCCTTCTCGGCCTACTGGCAGAAGAAGACCGGTGACACGGTCAGCGTGAAGCAGAGCCATGGCGGCTCGGGCAAGCAGGCGCGTTCGGTCATCGACGGCATCGACGCCGATGTCGTCACGCTGGCCCTGGCCTACGACATCGACGAGATCGCCGAGCGCGCCAAGGTGCTGCCGGCGGGCTGGCAAAAGCGCCTGGCGCACAACAGCACGCCCTACACCAGCACCTACATCTTCCTGGTGCGCAAGGGCAACCCCAAGGCCATCAAGGACTGGGGCGACCTGGTCAAGCCCGGTGTCTCCGTCATCACCGCCAACCCCAAGACCAGCGGCGGTGCGCGCTGGGGCTACCTGGCGGCCTACGGCTACGCGCTGAAGCAGCCCGGTGGCAACGAGGCCAAGGCCAAGGACTACATCGCCAAGCTCTTTGCCAACGTGCCGGTGCTGGACAGCGGCGCGCGCGGCTCGACGGTGACCTTCGCCGAACGCGGCATCGGCGACGTGCTGCTGGCCTGGGAAAACGAGGCCTGGCTGTCGCTGAAGGAATTCGGCGCCGACAAGTTCGACATCGTCTACCCGCCCGTCAGCATCCTGGCCGAGCCGCCGGTGGCGGTGGTCGACAAGGTCGTCGACAAAAAGGGCACGCGGGCCGTGGCCCAGGCCTATCTGGACTACCTGTACACACCGGAAGGCCAGGACATCGCCGCGCGCAACTTCTACCGACCGACGGACGCCAAGGTGGCTGCGGCCTACGCCAAGCAGTTCCCGGCCATCAAGCTGTTCACCATTGCCGACACCTTCGGCGGCTGGACGCAGGCCCAGAAGACCCACTTCGCCGACGGCGGCGTCTTCGACCAGATCTACACCCGGAAATAGCCCGCCCCGCCGGGTGCGCGCTGCTCAGTTGTTTATCAACTAAGCAGCCGCGTTTTCATTCTTTTGCCGCCGCTGGTGCGCTGCCTAGCATGCGTGCCAGTCTGCTTTTCGGGTCACCCATGTCCATCGCTACCGTTTTCCGCCGCCGCGCCCTGCTGGCGGCCACCCTGGCTTTGCCGCTGTACGCGCAAGCAGCCGGCACCAGTTTGCTCAACGTCAGCTACGACGTGTCGCGCGAGTTCTACAAGGACTTCAACGCCGTCTTTGCGGCCGACTGGAAGAAGAAGACCGGCGAAGACCTGACGCTGAACCAGAGCCACGGCGGCAGCAGCAAGCAGGCGCGCAGCGTGACCGACGGCCTGGAGGCCGACGTGATCACGATGAACCAGGCCAACGACATCGACATCCTGGCCGAACGCGGCAAGCTGATACCGGCCGACTGGGCCAAGCGCCTGCCCTACAACAGCGCGCCGACCACCTCGTTCTGCTTGATCTTGGTGCGCAAGGGCAACCCGATGAATATCAGCGACTGGTCGGACCTGGGTCGGCCCGGTGTCAGCGTGATCATTCCCAACCCCAAGACCAGCGGCAACGGCCGCTACACCTACCTGGCGGCCTGGGGTTCGGGCATCAAGGCCGGGCTCAGCCCCGACGCGGCCAAGGCGCTGGTGGCGCGCATCTTCGCCAACGTGCCGGTGCTGGACGGTGGCGGCCGTGGCGCCACCACCACCTTCGCGCAGCGCAACCTGGGCGACGCGCTGGTCACCTTCGAAAGCGAAGTGCCGCTGATCGAACGCGAATTCGGCGGCGGCTACGAGGTCGTCTACCCGGGCCGGACCATCCTGGCCGAGAACCCGGTCAGCGTGGTGGACAAGGTGATTGACCGCCGGGGCACGCGCAAGGTGGCCGAGGCCTACCTGCAGTTCCTGTACAGCGAAGCCGGCCAGGCGGTGGCCGCGAAACACAACCTGCGCCCGCGTGACGCCAAGGTGCTGGCGAAGTACGCCAAGGCCTTCCCCAAGGTCAACACCTTCACGGTGGACGAGGTCTTCGGCGGCTGGACGAAAGCGCAGAAGGATCACTTCAACGACGGTGCCACCTACGACCAGATCATCGGCACGAAACGATGACCCCCAGGCTTGTCGCTCCGCGCCTTCGCCACCCCCCAAGGGGGCTCCTGCGACGGCCCGGCCAAGCCGGTTCCGTGCAAGACCTTGAACGCAAATGATCCTGTCCCGCACCCTGCTGAAGAAGCACACCGTGCTGCCCGGTTTCGACCTGGCGCTGGGCTTCGCGCTGCTCTACCTGAGCCTGATCGTGCTGATCCCGCTGTCGGCGGCTTTCCTGAAGACCTTCACGCTGACCTGGCCGCAGTTCGTGGACGCCGTCAGCACGCCGCGCGTGATGGCTTCATACCGGCTGACCTTCGGCGCGTCCTTCGCGGCGGCGCTGATCAACGCCTTCTTCGGCCTGATCGTGACCTGGGTGCTGGTGCGTTACCAGTTCCCCGGCAAACGCATCATCGACGCGCTGGTGGACCTGCCATTTGCCTTGCCCACCGCAGTGGCCGGCATCGCGCTGACGGCCATCTACGCGCAGAACGGTTTCATCGGCCAGCACCTGCCTTTCAAAGTGAGCTACACGCCGCTGGGCGTGTTCGTGGCCCTGGTCTTCATCGGCCTGCCCTTCGTCGTGCGCACCTTGCAGCCGGTGCTGGAAGACGTCAACCGCGAACTGGAAGAGGCGGCGGCCACGCTGGGCGCCAGCCGCTGGCAGACCTTCTCCCACGTCATCTTCCCGGTGCTGATGCCGGCGCTGCTGACCGGCTTCGCGCTGGCCTTTGCGCGCGCCCTGGGTGAATACGGTTCGGTGATCTTCA
Organism: Betaproteobacteria bacterium; assembly: GCA_031424355.1. Classification (GTDB taxonomy): domain Bacteria; phylum Pseudomonadota; class Gammaproteobacteria; order Burkholderiales; family Burkholderiaceae_C; genus Rubrivivax. The sequence goes on along the minus strand of JANPHI010000185.1, from coordinate 7,901 downwards.
TCGCCGGCAACATGCCCATGGTCAGCGAGATCACGCCGCTGTTGATCATCACCAAGCTGGAGCAGTACGACTACGCCGGCGCCACCGCCATCGCCGTGGTGATGCTCGTGGCGTCCTTCCTGCTGCTGCTGGTCATCAACCTGCTGCAGGCCTGGGCGCGCAAACGGCAGGGTGGCCTGTGATCGCCACGACGGAACCGCGCTGGGTGCGGTGGAGCCTGATCGCCATCGCGCTGGTCTTCATGACCTTCTTCCTCTTCGTGCCGCTGGGCACGGTCTTCTACGAGGCTTTCAAGAAGGGCTGGGGCGTCTACCTGGCCGCCATCACCGACGCCGACGCGCTGTCGGCCATCCAGCTGACGCTGATTGCCGCGGCCATCAGCGTGCCGCTGAACCTGGCCTTCGGCGTGGCGGCGGCCTGGTCCATCACCAAGTTCGACTTCCGGGGCAAGAACCTGCTGCTGACGCTGATCGACCTGCCGTTCTCGGTCAGCCCGGTCATTGCCGGCCTGATCTACGTGCTGGTGTTCGGCCTGCAAGGCTGGTGCGGCGAGTGGCTGCGCGACCACGACCTGAAGATCATCTTCGCGGTGCCCGGCATCGTGCTGGCCACCATCTTCGTCACCTTCCCCTTCATCGCCCGCGAGTTGATTCCGCTGATGCAGGCCCAGGGCATCGAACAGGAAGAAGCCGCGCGCGTGCTGGGTGCCAATGGCTGGCAGATCTTCCGCCGCGTCACGCTGCCCAACATCCGCTGGGCGCTGCTCTACGGCGTGATCCTGTGCAACGCACGGGCGATGGGTGAATTCGGTGCGGTCAGCGTGGTGTCGGGCCACATCCGCGGGCAGACCAACACGCTGCCCCTGCACATCGAGATCGTCTACAACGAATACCAGTTCGCGGCCGCCTTCGCGGTGGCTTCGCTGCTGGCCGGCCTGGCGCTGGTCACGCTGGTGCTGAAGTACGTCGTCGAGCAACGCGTGAAGGGCCAGAAAAAGGCCGTGGGGGACAGAGCGGAATGAGCATCGAAGTCAGGAACCTGAACAAGCGCTTCGGCGCCACCGTGGTCTGCGACAACCTCAACCTCGACATCCCCGATGGCGAACTGGTGGCGCTGCTCGGGCCTTCGGGTTCGGGCAAGACCACGCTGCTGCGCATCATCGCGGGGCTGGAAGTGCCCGACAGCGGCAGCGTGCGCTTCCACGGCGAAGACGCCACGCGCACTGACGTGCGCGAGCGCAACGTCGGTTTCGTCTTCCAGCATTACGCGCTGTTCGGCCACATGACGATCTTCGAGAACGTCGCCTTCGGTTTGCGCGTGCGGCCCCGCACGGCGAAGCCGGGCTCGAATGTCCCCACGCGGCCGAGCGAAAGCGAGATCAAGAGCAAGGTCATGCAGCTGCTGAAGCTGGTGCAGCTGGACTGGATCGCCGACCGCTACCCGCACCAGCTGTCGGGCGGCCAGCGCCAGCGCATCGCATTGGCGCGCGCGCTGGCGGTCGAACCCAAGGTGCTGCTGCTGGACGAGCCCTTCGGCGCGCTGGACGCCAAGGTGCGCAAGGAACTGCGCCGCTGGTTGCGCCGCCTGCACGACGAGGTGCACGTCACGAGCGTGTTCGTCACGCACGACCAGGAAGAGGCCATGGAAGTGGCCGACCGCGTGGTGGTGATGAACCACGGCGCCATCGAACAGCAAGGCACGCCCGACGAGGTCTACGACCACCCGGCCACACCTTTCGTGCTGCAGTTCCTGGGCGACGTGAACCTCTTCCACGGCCGCATGGGGCAGGGGCAGGGGCAGGCGCAGGCGGGCGGCAGCGACGGGGTCAGCTACGTGCGCCCGCACGAACTGGAAGTGGTGGCCGACGCCGGTGACGACACCTGGCCCGTCACCTTCAGCCAGGCGCTGACCGTGGGGCCGAACACGCGCATCGAGTTCAAGCGCGGGCATGTGGCCGGCACCGAGGGCTACGTCGATGTCGAGCTGCCGCGCGCGGCCTACGTGGCGCTGCGCGAGCGCTTGTCGCTGGAACCCGGTTCGCGGCTGCACCTGCGGCCGCGCAGCGTCACCCGCTTCGAGGGCGGCGCGGGCATCTGACGGTGCCGGGGCCTGCACCGGCCCCGGTCCGGGCTTCAGATGTCGAAGTCGCTGCCGGTGACCTCGGCGCGCGCGGCGTCCACCACCTCGCGCGTCAGCGGTGACGCGAAGGCGCTGATGAAGTCGTAGACGTAGCCGCGCAGGAAGCTGCCGCGGCGCACGGCCAGGCGCGTCATGTTGCTGGCGAAAAGGTGGCGCGCGTCGATGGCCGTCAGGCCGGCGTCGCGGTCTTCATCGAAGGCGATGGCCGCGATGATGCCGACGCCCATGCCCAGTTCGACGTAGGTCTTGATGACGTCGGCGTCCATCGCCGACAGCACCAGCTTGAAGGTGATGCCCTGGCGCTGGAAGGCTTCGTCGATGTGGCTGCGGCCGGTGTAGCCGGGCTCGTAGGTGATGACCGGGAACTGGGCCAGCCGGGCCAGCGTCAGCGGCACGTGGCGGCGGGCGTCGTCGGCCAGTGGGTGGCCGGGCGGCACGATGACGCTGTGCGTCCACTGGTAGCAGGGCAGAGCCACCAGGCCTGTGTAACCCGCCAGCGCTTCGGTGGCCACGCCGATGTCGGCTTCGCCTTCCAGCAGCAATTCGGCCACCTGCTTGGGCGTACCCTGCTGCAGGCGCAGTTCGACGCCCGGGTGGCTGGCGCTGAAGTCGCGCACCGCCAGCGGCAGCGCGTAGCGCGCTTGCGAGTGGGTGGCCGCGATGGTCAGCGTGCCCTGGCCCTGGCCGGCGAATTCAGCGCCGGCGCGCCTCAGGTTTTCGGCGTCCAGCAACAGGCGTTCGACGATGGGCAGCACCAGCGCGCCGGGCCCGGTCAGCCCGGTCAGGCGCTTGCCGGCGCGTTCGAAGATCTGAACGCCGAGTTCGTCTTCCAGCTCGCGGATCTGCCGGCTCACACCCGGTTGCGAGGTGTGCAGCACCTCGGCCACGACGGTCAGGTTGTAGCCCTGGCGGACGGCTTCACGCACCGAGCGGAGTTGTTGGAAGTTCACGGCGACGGGGGCTCAGAGCCCCGCTTATGCAATTCCCGAATTATGGGTAAGGCACCGCCTGACGATCTGCGGTTTCCGCAGATGCTTGCTTGCTGCGCGCATGTGCACCCGCCGCGCCTTGCGGCGCAGCCGGCGGCGTCAGCGGAACAGGCCCAGGCGCTGCGCTTCCAGCGCCGCCTCGGCGCGCGAACTGACGTTCAGCTTGCGGTAGATCTGCTTCACGTAGTCGGCAATGGTGTGCCGGCTCAGGCCCAGTTGCACGCCGATTTCCGGCAGCGTGTAGCCCTTGGCCACGCGCAGCAGGACTTCGCTTTCGCGGTCCGTCAGGCTGACGTTGGGCATCGCGTGGTTGTTGGTCGCGGGCTTGGCCTTGGCGCTGAAGTAGGCCATCACGCGGCGCGCGATGCTGGGCGACAGCGGCGGTTCGCCCTGGCTGATGCGCTGCAGCTGTTCGGTGATCAGTTCGCGCGCCTGTTCCTTCAGGATGTAGCCGAAGGCACCAGCCTGCAGCGCGGGGAACAGGTGTTCGTCGTCGTCGTGGATGGTGACCACCACGCTCTGCGCTTCGGGCTGCATGTCGCGCAAGCGCGTGACCACGTCGACACCGCTGCCGTCGGGCAGGCCCAGGTCCACCAGGGCCAGGTCGAACTTGACCGCCGCCACCAGTTCGATGGCGTCGTGCACGCGGGCGCTTTCGGAAATCGTCGCACCCGGGAAAACTTCAAGCACCAGTTTGCGCAACCAGGCTCGGATTTCGGGCAGGTCTTCGAGCAGCAGGATCGTCTTCATGGGGTGTCTTCCAGTGGCCATCCGATGTTATCGGCCGTTGCCGCCGCCGCATGCGGCTTTCAGGCCCCCTCGATCGCTCTGTCCAGCGGAAGCGTGAGGCGTATCACGGTTCCGTAGCCCGGGCCCGATTCCACCAGGCATTGGCCCTGCAATTGTTTGGCGCGGTTCTTCATGCTGGCCAGGCCGTGGCCGCGGTCCAGCCGGCCGTCCACTTCGGCTGCGATGCCGTGGCCGTTGTCCTGCACGACGAGGTGGAAGTCGCCATCGGTCAGGCCGGCGGTGACCGAGCAATGGTCGGCTCCGCTGTGCTTGATGATGTTGCTGGTGGCTTCGCGCAGGATGCGCGTGGTCTGCACGTAGGCACGGGCCGACAGCGTTTGCGGCAGGTCTTCCGGGGCTTCCCAGTCGCCTTCGATGCCGGCCTGGGCCAGCCGCGACACGACTTCGGCGCGCCAGTCGCCCAGGGCATCGGCCAGGCGCACCGGCCGGCCGGTCAGGCCGCGCACGCTCAGGCGCATTTCTTCCAGCGCTTCGCGGGCCAGCGTGCTGATGCGTTCGCTGTCGCTGGTGTGCACGATGGTCAGCAGCTTGGCACCCAGGTCGTCGTGCAGGTCTGCGGCGATGCGCTTGCGTTCGCGTTCGGTGACCTGTTCCACGCGCAATTCGGCCAGTTGGCGGAAGTTGCGTTCGATCTCGGCGGTGGCTTCGCGCACGCGCAATTCCAGCTGCGCCTTGCCCTGTTCAGCCTGGTACAGCGCGCGGCCATGCTGCTGCACCAGCCGCAGCCCGACCACGACGAAGATCACCGGCACCACCAGTTGTGCGAGGTGCGCGGCCAGCGGGCGGGCGCCTGTCCATTGCGCGGCGAATTCAATGCCGCCGGCCACGATGACGGTGCCCAGCAGCACCGCCATCAACCACACCGAGCGGTGATGCCACTGGTGGTGCAGATGCCAGACCGAAGCCGCCACCACCTCCAGCGCCAGGACCAGGTACCAGACGTTGGCCAGGTCGTACAGGCGCGCCGGGCCGGCCAGCATCAGCGAAACCGCCAACGCGGCCGATTGCACCGGCAGGCCCACGTCCACCGTGCGGTGGCGCGTGCGTGCGTAGCGCAACAGGAATTGCACGGCCGCCCAGGTGATGAAGCCCAGCATGGCGCAGAGCAGGAATTCGCTGGCCGAATGGCCCAGGTGCAGCACCGGCACGCCGCGCAGCCACAGCCGTGCGTCGATCAAGGCCCAGCCCACCGACAGCGCGCCGAAATAGGCCAGGTGGCTTTCGCGGCGGTTGATGAAACCCAGCACGAACATGAAGCCGCCCATCAGCAGCAGCGTGGCGCTGACGGCCTGCGGCGCCCACACCTGCAGCGCGGTCAGCCGGGCGTGGCGCGCCGCCAGTTCCGACTGCGGCCCCAGCAGAAGCGCCGACAGCGCACCGGCGCGCTGGCGCGAACCCATCTCGTTCAGCCTGTAGCCCGCCACCTTGATGTCGATGAGGTTGCCGCTGGTCTTGATCAGCGCGCCGGGCAGCGTCACCAACTGCGGGTGGTTGCAGTTGTTGTTGAGCGGCTCGGTCATGCGGCCGGTGCTGTGCACCAGCTGGCCATTCAGATAGACGTCCAGGCTGCTGCAGACGTGTTCGATGAACAGCGCCATCAGGTCGCCCGGCACCAGGTCGGCCAGCGGCTGGAACTGCACGCGGTACCAGACCGGCCCGCCGCGGCCGGGGCGGGTGCGCGCCCATTCGTCGGGCAGCACCACCAGCGTGGTCGGGCTGGCTTCGGGGAAGGCGGTGTCGCTGTCCTGCGGGGCGGTGGCGGTGAGCGCGCTGCGTATTTCCAGCGACACGGCGCGGGCTGACGGCGCCCAGGTGGCCAGCGCGGCCAGCAGCAGCCACAGCGTCAACATCGGCCGCGAGGGCAGCAGGGCCAGGCAGCGGTCCAGGGTTCTTTGCACGCGGCCGATTGTGCATGGCAGCCCGGGGCAACAACGCCTGCAACAGCGGCTGCGACAATGCGCGCCCGTGCCGTTCGGCACACCTTCAGCCCGCGTCAGCCTGCCGCGCCGCACCCGTGATCCGACGCCACGTTTTCGACAACCCCGACAACCGCCGCCTGGCCCATCTGTGCGGCCCGCTGGACGTGCACCTGCGCAGCATCGAAAGCGCTTTGGGCGTGCTGCTGGTGCGCCGCGACGCCAGCTTCCGCATCGACGGCCCGCGCGACGGCGTGGAACGCACCGTGCGCTTGCTGGAAGCGCTGTACGACACGGCCGGCGCGCCCATCGGTGAACGCGCGCTGCAGCTCACGCTGCTGAAGTTCACGGCCACGCGCCACGGTGGTTTGCCTGCGGCGCCGCAGGACGCGGCCGCAGCCGACACCGCCGAGCCCATCGTGCTGCACACCCGCCACACCGACCTGAGTGGCCGCACGCCCAACCAGGTGCAATACCTGCAGCAGATGCTGGCCCACGACATCACCTTCGGCATCGGCCCGGCCGGCACCGGCAAAACGTTTCTGGCCGTGGCCTGCGCGGTGGACGCCCTGGAACGCCACGGCGTGCAGCGCATCGTGCTGACCCGCCCGGCGGTCGAAGCCGGCGAACGCCTGGGCTTTCTGCCCGGTGATCTGGCGCAGAAGGTCGACCCCTACCTGCGCCCGCTGTACGACGCGCTCTACGACCTGATGGGCTTCGATCGGGTGACCAAAGCCTTCGACAAGGGCCTGATCGAAATCGCCCCGCTGGCCTTCATGCGCGGGCGCACGCTGAACCATGCTTTCGTGATCCTGGACGAAGCGCAGAACACCACCCGCGAACAGATGCAGATGTTCCTGACGCGCATCGGCTTCGGCACGCGCTGCGTGGTCAACGGCGACACCAGCCAGGTCGATCTGCCCAAAGGCACGGCCAGCGGCCTGGTCGATGCGGTGCAGGTCTTGCAAGGGGTGGACGGCATCGCCTTCACGCATTTCACCGGTGCCGACGTGGTGCGCCACCCGCTGGTGGCCCGCATCGTCGATGCCTACGAACGCGACCGGAGCGCGCGATGAGCCAGGCCGCGCGCCCCGCACTGAGCCTGTCGCTGCAGTTCGCCGACGCCACGCACCGCGCCCATCTGCCGCGCCACAAGGTGCAGCGCTGGATGCGCGCCGCGCTGGAGAACCCCGGCGAGATCACGGTGCGCATCGTCGGCCTGGACGAAGGCCGCGCGCTGAACCGCGATTACCGGCAGAAGGACTACGCGACGAATGTGCTGACCTTCGACTACGAACACGAACCGGTGGTCAGCGCCGACCTGATCCTGTGCGCGCCTGTGGTGGCGCAGGAAGCGGCCGAGCAGGGCCTGACGCTGGAAGCGCACTACGTCCATCTGCTGGTGCACGGCACGCTGCACGCGCAGGGCTACGACCACGAAGCCGATGACGAAGCGGCGGCGATGGAGGCGCGCGAAAGCGCCATCCTGCAGGCGCTGGGTTACGCCGATCCGTATGCCGACGAAGGCGCCAACCCGGCCGCCGCCGGCTGAGCTTTATTTCGTGCCGTAGATGCGGTCGCCCGCATCGCCCAGCCCCGGCACGATGTAGCCGTGGTCGTTCAATTCGCGGTCGATGTGGGCCGTGTAGACCGGCACATCGGGGTGGTGGGCGTGGAAGGTCTTCAGGCCTTCGGGCGCCGCGAGCAGGCTGACGAAGCGGATCGACTTCGGCTTGGTTTCCTTCAGGCGGTCCACCGCCGCCACGGCCGAATTGCCGGTGGCCAGCATCGGGTCGAGCACGATGGCGTCGCGCTCGTGCATGTTGTGCGGCATCTTGAAGTAGTACTCCACGGCGGTCAGCGTCTTCGGGTCGCGGTACAGGCCGACGTGGCCGACGCGCGCGCCCGGCACCACTTCCAGCATGCCGTCCAGAAAGCCGGCGCCGGCGCGCATCACCACCACGAAGACCGTCTTGCGGCCTTCGATGACAGGGCTCTGCATCGTCTCCAGCGGCGTCTCGATCTCGATCAGCTGCGTCGGCATGTC
>JANPHI010000184.1:0-10502 GCA_031424355.1 Betaproteobacteria bacterium | reverse complement strand
CGAACTTGGCGAAATTGATCTTGCCGTCTTGCGGCTTGCGGCGTTCGCTGATGTCCAGGTCGCACATGATCTTCAGCCGCGACAGGATGGCGTTGCGGTAGGTCGTCGGCAGTTCCAGGTACAGCCGCAACTGGCCGTCCTTGCGGAAGCGGATGCGCACCTTTTCGCGGCCACCAGCGCATTCGATGTGGATGTCCGACACGCCTTGCGTGTGGGCTTCCAGGATCATCGAATTGATCAGGCGCACCAGCGTGTTGTCGCTTTGCGTGATGGCGTCTTCGGCCGGGTCGGCGACCGTCGGCTCGACCTTTTCCATCGAAGCCAGCAGCACGCTGGTGGCTTCGTTGTCGAACTCGATGGGTGCGGCCGGGTCTTCGCTCAGGCGCGGGCTGAACTGCGGTGTGAACTGGGCCGCCCCCACCTTTTCGTAAGCCCGGTCGATGGCCCCCAGCAGCGTGCCGGGGTTGCCCAGCACCGGCACCACCTTGCACTGCGCGGCGAATTCCAGTTCGTCCAGCTTGGCGCGGTTGCCCGGGTCTTCCACGGCCACCACCAGGCGCCCGGCGCGCAGCATCAACGGCAGTGCCGGCAGGCGGCTGGCGATGGGGTAGGGCAGGCGTGCCACGGCCTCGGCGTCGGCCGGGAACTGCAGCACGTCGACCATCGGGTAGCCCATCTTGCGGGCCAGCGCGGTCTGCAATTCCGCGCGCGTCACGTAGCCCTTGCGCACCAGCAGTTCGCCCAGCGGCACGCTGCGGTCGCTGCGCTGCTGCAGCAGCGCTTCTTCCAGTTGTTCTTCGCTGATGAAGCCTAAAGCCGTCAGCGCTTCGCCGATGCGCACCATCGGCATCTTGGCCTGGTGGGCAATGGCCTGCGCCAGGTCTTGCGGTGTGATCAGCTGGCGCAGCAGCATCACGTCGCCCAGCTTGCGCCCGCGCATGGCATCTTGTTCGGCCAGCACGGCATGCAGTTGGTCGGGTGTCAGCGAATGCTGGTCCACCAGCGCCTGGCCCAGCAGATGCCGATTTCGGCCTGCGTGTAAGCCACGCGCGGCACGAACCAGCGGCGCACCGCGCCGTCGCCGTCTTCGGGTTCGAAGAGGAACAGGCCCCAGGGCATTTCCTGGTGGCCCAGGGTCATGCCCTGCCAGGCGGTGGTGCCCTTGAAGGCGATGCAGAACGGCAGCAGCGGGCGTTCGGCGGCCAGGTCGCGCGCGTCGGTGGCGGGCGCCGGTTGCAGCACCGCTTTCAGGCGCATGCGGCGGAACTGGTCCAGGCGCAATTCCATCGGTTTGCGCGGCGCATTCAGGCGCAGTTGCACCACGCCTTGTGCCGGGTCGAACTGGATCAGCTGCCCTTCGATGACGCGGCCGTTGAGGCCTTCGATTTCCACCAGCGGCGCGGGCTCCAGCGGCGTGGCCGCCGGGTAGCCGGGCAGGTGCGGCGTGGGCCACGCGGGCGCGCCCGTGACAGAGCCGGTGTCGGCGGGCCCGCCACGGCGGGGCAGGGCAGACAGGTCGGAGAGATCGGACATCGGGGGCCACCTTCAACGCAAACGCACAGCTGCCGTGTGGAAGGCGGGCGGGCGTACAGGCGCGCCAACCTCCGACGGTTTGGGGGTCATGTTGAAGGCGAAGCGGCCGCTGCAAGGCCGGATGAAGGCCGCCTAAGCGGTGCTATTCATCTGCTGTGGCAGGAAGGTGACGATGCCCGGAAAGAAGTAGATCAGCGCCACCGCCGCGATCATCAGGAAGAAGAAGGGCAGCGTCACCTTGGCGATCCAGCCGATCTCGCGGTTGGTCATGCCCTGCAGCACGAACAGGTTGAAGCCCACCGGTGGCGTGATCTGCGCCATTTCCACCACCAGCACGATGAAGATGCCGAACCAGATCGGGTCGATGCCGGCTTTCTGCACCGTGGGCAGGATGACGCCCATGGTCAACACCACCATGCTGATGCCGTCGAGGAAACAGCCCAGCACCACGTAGAACAGCATCAACACGGCCAGCAGCTGGAATTGCGTCAAACCCAGCGTGGCGATCCACTCGGCCAGATGGCGCGGCAGGCCGATGTAGCCCATGCTCAGCGTCAGAAAAGCGGCACCCGCCAGGATCATCGCGATCATGCAATACAGGCGCGTGCCACCCAGCAGCGAATCGCGGAAGGTGGCCCAGGTGAGCGAGCCCTGCACGGCGCTGATGACGAGTGAACCGACCACGCCCACCGCCGCTGCTTCGGTGGCGGTGGCTATGCCGGCGTAGATGCTGCCCAGCACCGCCGCGATCAGCAGCACCACCGGGATCAAATGACGCGACTCGCGCAGCTTTTCGCCGAACGTCATCGGCGCATCGGCCGGCGGCACCAGCGTCGGGTTGCGCAGCGCCCAGTAAACCAGGTAGCCGGAAAACAGCGCCGCCAGCATCACGCCCGGCAGCACGCCGGCAATGAACAACTGCGCGATGGAGACTTCGGCGCTGACACCGTAGACGATCATGATGATGCTGGGCGGTATCAGCAGGCCCAGCGTGCCAGCGCCGGCCAGGCTGCCGATGCTGATGCCGTCGGGGTAGCCGCGCTTTTTCAGCTCGGGCAGGCTCATCTTGCCGATGGTGGCGCAGGTGGCCGCGCTGCTGCCCGACACCGCCGCGAAGATGGCGCAGCCCACGACGTTGACGTGCAGCAAGCGCCCTGGCAGCGACTGCATCCACGGCGCCAGGCCGCGAAACATGTCTTGCGACAAGCGCGTGCGGAACAGGATCTCGCCCATCCACACGAAGAGCGGCAGCGCGGTCAGCGTCCAGCTGGACGAACTGCCCCAGATGGTCACGGCCATTGCGTCGCCGGCGGGCCGGTTGCTGAAGAGCTGCATCGCGATCCAGGCCACGCCCGACAGCGTCAGGCCTATCCACACACCGCTGCCCAGGATGAGAAACAGCGTGCCGATCAGCAGCGCGGTGATGGCGAGGTCGCTCATGTCGGGCTCATTCGTTGTGCAGCATGTCTTCGGATGAAGCGACAACGCGCTGGCCGCGAATTTCCAGCACCAGTTCGTCGATGAAGGCCACCGCCAGCACGGCGGTGCCGACGGCCATGCTCAACTGCGGCAGCCACAGCGGCGTGGCGTCGTTGCCGGTGGAGACATCGTTGAACACGTGCGACTGCCAAGCCAGCTTGCCGCTGTAATAAGCGCTCAACACGGCCAGCGCGCTGGCCGCGAACAGCGCCCAGATTTCGATGGCGCGCTTGGCCGGGCCGTGCAAGGCCGACAGCAGCAGCGTCACGCGGATGTGTTCACCGCGCTTCAGCGTGTGGGCCAGCGCCAGGAAGCCGGCCGCCGCCATGAAGTAGCCGGCGTAGGCGTCGGTGCCCGGCACATTGAAGTGCAACTGCCGGCCCAGCACCGACAGCAGCACCATCACCAGCAGCGCCACCATGCACAGCGCGGCCAGCCAGGCCGCGCCGTCGTACAGCGCATTCAGCACGCGTCGCACAGCGCCGCGCCTACTTCAGGTAGGCATCAACAAGCTGCTTGCCTTCAGGTCCGGCCTTGTCCAGCCATTCCTTCAGCATGGTGTCGCCGACCTTCTTCATGTCGGCCTTCAACTGCGCGCTGGGCGGCAGGATCTGCATGCCGTTGGCCTTCAGCTTGTCCAGGCTTTCGGTGTTGACCTTCTTGCTGGCCGCCAGGCCGCGCGTTTCGGCATCGGCCGCAGCCTTCAGCAGCGCGGCCTGCGTGGGCTTGTCCAGCGCGTCGAAAGCGGCCTTGTTCACCAGCACCACGTTCTTGGGCAGCCAGGCCTGGGTGTCGTACCAGTACTTCAGGCTTTCGTAGGTCTTGGTGTCCACGCCAGTGGCGCCACTGGACATGTAGGACTCGACGACACCCGTGGCCAGCGCCTGCGACAGCTCAGCCGCCTGCACGGTGACGGGCTGCGCGCCCACCAGTTCGGCGATGCGCGAAGTCTGCGGGTTGTAGGCGCGCCACTTCACGCCCTTCAGGTCGGCCGCGCTGGCAATCGGCTTTTTCACATAGATGCCTTGCGGCGGCCACGGCACGGCGTACAGCGCCATCATTCCTTGCTCGCCCAGCTTCTTGTCGAACAGCGGCTTCTGCACCTTCCACATCTTCACCGCTTCGTCGTAGCTGTCGGCCAGGAAGGGCAGGGCGTCGGCGCCGTACAGCAGCCATTCGTTGCTGAAGTTGCTGATCAGCACTTCGCCGATCTGCGCCTGCCCGCCCTGCACGGCGCGCTTGATCTCGTTGGCCTTGAACAGCGATGCATTCGGGTGCACGGTGATCTTCAACTTGCCCGCCGTGGCCTTGTCCACATCGGCGGCGAATTCGGCCAGGTTGATGCTGTGGAAGTTGGTCGGTGAATAGGCGGCGGGCAGGTCCCATTTGGTCTGGGCTTGCGCCATGACGGGCATGGCGAACAGGGCTGACAAGGTGGCGGTCAGCAGCAGGCGGCGGTGCAGGGGCATGGGCGCTCCGAATGATGAATGGGGTAGCCAGCTAGCATAGGCCGTGCCCGTGGCTCATCGGCCCGGGTCTTCCCCGAACGAGGACTGGGCAACCATGGCCGCTACACCACCCCGCTGGCAGTTCTGGATCGACCGTGGCGGCACCTTCACCGACATCGTCGGCCGCGCGCCCGGCGGCGACTTGCGAACGCTGAAGCTGCTGTCCGAGAACCCCGAGCAGTACGCCGATGCGGCCGTGGAAGGCATACGCCGCCTGCTTCAGTTGCAAGCCACAGAGGCCATCACGCCCGAGCAGGTCGAGTGCGTGAAGATGGGCACCACGGTGGCCACCAACGCGCTGCTGGAACGCAAGGGCGACCGCACCCTGCTGGTCACCACGCAGGGTTTTCGCGACGCGCTGCGCATCGCCTACCAGGCACGGCCCAAGCTGTTCGAGCGCCACATCGTGCTGCCTGAATTGCTCTACGAACGCGTGGTGCAGGCGCAAGAGCGCGTCAGCGCGCAGGGTGAGGTGCTGACGCCGCTGGACGAGTTGCATTTGCGCGAACGGCTGTGGGCAGCGTTTGACGCCGGCATTCGCGCCTGCGCCATCGTCTTCATGCACGGCTACCGCTACACGGCGCACGAGGCGGCGGCGGCGCGCATCGCCCGCGAGATCGGGTTCACGCAAGTCAGCGCCAGCCACGAAGTCAGCCCGCTGATGAAGCTGGTTTCGCGCGGTGACACCACGGTGGTGGACGCCTATCTGTCCCCCATCCTGCGCCGCTACGTGGACCGCGTGGCCAGCCAGATGCCGGGCGTGCGCCTGTTCTTCATGCAGAGCAGCGGCGGCCTGACCGAGGCCCACCGCTTCCAGGGCAAGGACGCCATCCTCAGCGGCCCGGCCGGCGGCATCGTCGGCATGGTGCGCACGGCGGTGGCGGCAGGGCATGACCGGGTCATCGGTTTCGACATGGGCGGCACCAGTACCGATGTCAGCCATTACGCCGGTGAATTCGAACGCGCCTTCGAAACGCAGGTGGCCGGCGTGCGCATGCGTGCACCGATGATGAGCATCCACACCGTGGCAGCGGGCGGTGGCTCCATCCTGGGCTTCGATGGTGCGCGCTTGCGCGTCGGACCCGAGAGCGCGGGTGCCAACCCGGGCCCGGCCAGCTACCGGCGCGGCGGGCCGCTGGCCACCACCGATGCGAACGTGCTGCTGGGCAAGATACAGCCGGCTTACTTCCCCACGGTCTTCGGCCCGGCCGCCGACGAAGCGCTGGACCCCGACGGCGTGCGCCTGAAGTTCACCGAATTGGCGGCCCGTGTGCAGGCCGCCACCGGCCGCCCCGCGACCGCCGAAACGCTGGCCGAGGGCTACCTGCAAATCGCCATCCAGAACATGGCCAATGCCATCAAACGCATCAGCGTGGCGCGCGGCTACGACGTCACGCAATACACGCTGCAGTGCTTCGGCGGCGCGGGCGGCCAGCACGCCTGCGGCGTGGCCGATGCTTTAGGTATGACGAAAGTCTTTGTGCACCCGCTGGCCGGTGTGCTGTCGGCCTACGGCATGGGGCTGGCCGACCAGATTGCGATGCGCGAAGCCAGCGTGGAACGGCCGCTGGATGCGGGTGGACTGGCTGCGGCCGGCGTGCAACTCGACACGCTGGCCGCAGCCGCCAGCGCCGAAGTGGCCGACCAGGGCGTGGCCCGCGTGGCCATCACCGTGCGCCGCCACATCCACGTGCGCTACCAGGGCACCGACACCGCGCTGCAGGTGCCCTTCAGCAGCAGAGCCGATATCCAGCAGGCTTTCGAAGCCGGCTACCGCCAGCGCTTCGCGTTCCTGATGCAGGGCCGGCCGCTGGTCATCGAAGCCGTTTCCGTCGAAGCCGTGGGCGCGGGCGAGCGGCACGCGGCAGCGGCCGTGGGCAACGCAGCGCCGGCCTACGCGGCAACGCCTGACGCCCAGGTGCGCATGCACAGCGGCGCGTGGCTGGACGCCGGCCTGTTCGTGCGCGCCTCGCTGCGGCCGGGTGCGGTCATCCAAGGGCCGGCGGTGATTGCCGAACAGAACGCCACCACCGTCGTCGAACCCGGCTGGCAGGCCACGCTGACGGCGGGCGACGCGTTCGAGCTGCAACGCGTGGTGCCCCGCGCCACGCAGCACGCCATCGGCACCGAAGCCGACCCGGTGATGCTGGAGGTCTTCAACAACCTGTTCATGAACATCGCCGAGCAGATGGGCCTTCGGCTGCAGAACACGGCCTACAGCGTGAACATCAAGGAGCGTTTGGACTTCAGTTGCGCGCTGTTCAATGCCGCTGGTGAATTGATCGCCAATGCGCCCCACATGCCGGTGCACCTGGGCAGCATGAGCGAGAGCATCAAGACCGTCATCGACCGCAACCCGGTGATGCAGCCGGGTGATGTCTACGTGCTGAACGACCCTTACCACGGCGGCACGCATTTGCCCGATGTGACGGTGGTGACGCCGGTGTATCTGGACCACGCGGACGCGCGCCCGTCGTTCTATGTGGCCAGCCGCGGCCACCACGCCGACATCGGCGGCAGCACGCCGGGTTCGATGCCGCCCTTCAGCCAGACCATCGCCGAAGAGGGCGTGCTGTTCGACAACTTCCTGCTGGTGCGGGACGGCGCGATGCGTGAAGCCGAATTGCTGGCGCGGTTGCAATCAGGCCAATGGCCCGCCCGCAACCCGCAGCAGACCATTGCCGATTTGCGCGCGCAAATTGCCGCCAATGAAAAGGGCGTGCAGGAATTGCGCGCGATGGTGGCGCAATTCGGCCGGGCCACGGTGGCGGCTTACATGCAGCACGTGCAGGACAACGCCGAAGAAAGCGTGCGCCGCGTGATCACCGCGCTGAAGGACGGCGCTTACACGCTGGCCCTGGACAACGGCGCGCAGATCGCCGTCAAGGTGACCGTCGATGCCACCGCCCGGTCGGCGACCATCGATTTCACCGGCACCAGCGCGCAACTGCCCAACAACTTCAACGCGCCCAAGGCGGTGACGATGGCGGCGGTGCTCTACGTGTTCCGCACGCTGGTCGATGACGACATCCCGCTGAACGCGGGCTGTTTGAAGCCGCTGAACGTCATCGTGCCCGAGGGCTGCATGCTGAACCCCCACAGCCCGGCCGCTGTGGTCGCCGGCAATGTGGAAACGTCGACCTGCGTGACCAATGCGCTCTACGGCGCCTTGGGCGTGATGGCCGCCAGCCAATGCACGATGAACAATTTCACCTTCGGCAATGCGGCGCACCAGTACTACGAAACCATCAGCGGCGGCTCGGGCGCGGGCCCTGGCTTCGACGGCACCAGCGTGGTCCAGACCCACATGACCAATTCGCGCTTGACCGACCCCGAGGTGCTGGAATTCCGCTTCCCGGTGCGCCTGGACAGCTACGAGATCCGCGCCGGTTCGGGCGGTGCCGGGCAGTGGCGCGGCGGTGACGGCGGCGTGCGCCGCGTGCGCTTTCTGGAGGCGATGACGGCCAGCATCCTGAGCAACGGCCGCGTCGTGCCGGCCTTCGGCATGGCTGGCGGGCAGCCCGGCGCCCTGGGCATCAACCGCATCGAAAGGGCTGACGGCCGGCGCGAGACGCTGGCCCACATCGGCAGCGCCGAGATGGCGGTCGGCGATGTGTTTGTCGTCGAAACGCCGGGTGGTGGGGGCTACGGTGCTTGACGCGCCGGCTGTGCACCGCCGCAGCCTGCTGGGCCTGGCGGCCTGCGCGCTGGGCGGTTTGGCCGGCTGCGCCAGCCCGGGCACCGGTGCGCCGGCGCTGCAGCGCGCGGGCGCTGTGGACGCGGCCACTGCCTACCGCCTGGCCAACCGCCTGAGCTGGGGCGCCACCGACGCCGAAGTCGAACGCGTGCAGCGCCTGGGCACTGAGGGCTACATCGGCGAACAGCTGCGCGCCGCGGCCGGTGAAATGCCCGCCGCCGCGCAGGCGCAGATCGCTGCGCTGCGCATCCAGACCACGCCGCCGCTGGCGCTGTGGCAAGAGATCGACACGGCGCGCAAGCTGGCCGACGCCCTGCCCACCGAGGCCGAGCGCAAGGCCGGGCAGGACGCCTTCCAGGCCGCGCACAACCGCCTGGCGCGCGAGGCCATGCACCGCCATTTGTTGCGCGCGCTGTACGCCCCCAATCAGTTGCAAGAGCAACTGCAGTGGTTCTGGTTCAACCACTTCAATGTGCACCAGTACAAGTCCAACATCCGCGTGCTGCTGGGCGACTACGAGGAACAGGCCATCCGCCCGCACGCCCTGGGCCGCTTCCGCGACCTGCTGGGCGCGGCCACGCGCCACCCGGCCATGCTGCGCTACCTGGACAACGAACAGAACGCCGCCGCGCGCCTCAACGAAAACCACGCCCGCGAACTGCTGGAATTGCACACCCTGGGCGTGGCCGATGGCGGTACGGCCTACGGTGGCTGGGGCGGCTACAGCCAGCGCGACGTGCAGGAACTGGCCCGCGTGCTGACCGGCCACGGCGTTAATTTCAGCGACAAGACGCCGGCGGTGAAGCAGTCACAGACCGGCCTGTACAGCCGCAGCGGCCTGTATGAATTCAACCCCTCGCGGCACGACTTCAGCGACAAGACCGTGCTGGGTCGCAGCATCAAGGGCCGGGGTGCGGCCGAACTGAACGAGGTGCTGGACGTGTTGGCCCTGCACCCGTCCACCGCCGCTTTCGTCAGCCACAAGCTGGCGCGCCACTTCCTGGCCGACGAACCGCCACCGGCCCTGGTGGCCGCGATGGCGGCGGCCTGGCTGCGCCACGACGGCCGCATTGCCGAGGTGCTGGGCGTGCTGTTGCGCGCGCCGGAATTCAGCGCGCCAGCCGCAGCGTCGGCGTCCATTTCGGCGGCCAAGTTCAAGGACCCGGTGCGCTTCGTGGTGTCGGCCGTGCGTGCCGCCTACGGCGACCGCGTGGTGCTGAACACGCTGCCGATGCAGGGCTGGCTGAACCGCATGGGGCAGGGCCTGTACAACCGCCAGACGCCCGATGGCTACCCCGACACGGCAGCAGCCTGGACGGGTTCAGGGCAGATCGCCGTGCGCCTGGACATCGCGCGCACCATCGCCAGCGGCAACGCCGGTTTGTTCAAGGGCGAAGACC
Source organism: Betaproteobacteria bacterium (assembly GCA_031424355.1). Lineage (GTDB taxonomy): Bacteria > Pseudomonadota > Gammaproteobacteria > Burkholderiales > Burkholderiaceae_C > Rubrivivax. Next base: position 885 of record JANPHI010000184.1, on the reverse strand, counting down.
CGGCGCGGGCGCCCGAGCAGCCGGCCTTCCCGCAGCTGGCACGGCCGCTGTACTGGCAGTTGCTGCGTCCGCTGATGGCCGCCGGCACGCGGCAGGCGCTGGACAACGCCGCCACGCCGCAGGACTGGAACACGCTGTACCTGTCGTCGCCCGAATTCATGTACAGCTGAGGGCCTACCGCCATGCAAAGACGCCACCTTCTGCAAGCCGGCGCGCTGGCTGCAACCGGCCTCACCGCCAGCGGCCGCTTGCTGGCTGCACCCGCCGGCAGCCCGCGCTTCCTGATGGTTTTTTTGCGCGGCGGCTACGACGCCTTGAGCCTGCTGGTGCCGTCCGCCAGCCAGGGCAGCAGCTACCGCGAGCTGCGGCCGAACATCGCCGTGGTCGCCACCACCGCAGCGGCCGACAAGCCCGGCAGCGTCACCAGTGCCGGCCCCGTGCCGCTGAATGGCGACTGGGGCCTGCACCCCGCGCTGCAGGCGTCGCTGATGCCGCTGGTGGCGCTGCGCCAGGTCAGCTTCGTGCCCTACGCCGGCACCGACGACCTGACGCGCAGCCACTTCGAAACCCAGGACAGCATTGAACTGGGGCAGGCGCTGACCGGCCGGCGCGACTACGGTTCAGGCTTTCTCAACCGCCTGGCGGGCTTGATGCACGGTGCGTCTGGCATGTCTGGCATGTCTGGCATGTCCAGCTCGGCGGCCACGCTGCCCGGCAGCGACGCCATCGCCTTCACCGACCAGTTGCCGCTGGTGCTGCGCGGTGAACTGGGCATTGCCAACCTGTCGCTGAAGGTCGAGCCCAAAGGCGGCGACGACAAGCTGCGTGCGGCGTTGGCCGGCATGTACCGCGACCACCCGCTGCAAGACCGCGTGGCCGGTGCTT